>VXMU01000115.1 GCA_009840945.1 Chloroflexota bacterium
GAGCATTCACGCACGCTAGCCGCGTCGCTACGGTGTGTCAAGTGTGCAATCCCCGGCCGTTCTGGTACGAGCGCCGCAGCGCGTCTCCGAAATCGGAAAGCTCGAGGGCGGGACCTCAAATCTTGCCGGAAGCCGCGTAGCTTGCCAGCCCGGCCAAGTCCAGCACAGCGACCAGTCCGCCCTTCCCTACGTGGTCGGCCAGCCGGTCGCGTGCGTGGCCTGTATAGCCCCCTCCGTCGAGGACGATGATGGTGTTCAGCCCACTCAGTCTGATCGACTCCACCTCGGGTGGGGATTCCTCCTCCGCGCTGCCTGACGTGGCCTGCGATCGACACCGAATCGCCAGGCACTCGCCATGCAGACTCGGGTGATACAGGATGAAGTCCACGCGCCCGGGTTTGCCGTACAGGTCGTCCCCGGCCTCGAACTGCCTCGTGTAGATGGGCTGGCCGAGTACGCGGGCGACCTCGAACCGGTCGGGCGGCACGAGAAGATAGCCCCGTCGACCGAGCACGTCGGCGACACTCTCCCGGAGGTGCTGTTCCGATCCACCCTCCGGCTTGGCGTGAGGGCTCATGCGCTGACGATCAGAAGTTCGTTCACTTTGTTGCGGCCGGCGCCATTCGAGTTGATGTTGCGCGGGGCCTGAACCTGGTGAAGAGTCCACGACTGGTACAGGTCTCGGATGAATGGCGTGTCGCTGTTCGAGAGTAGTACGTGTGCTCCGGAATCCGCCCAGACCGTTGCTCGGTCGCGGAGCGCCGTCTGTTCGTCGCTTCCGAATCCGGCACCCGTGTATCCGGTGAACGTGCCGTCATACGGCGGGTCGCAATACACGACATCGCCCACTGCGGGGCTAACGTGCGGACCAAGAAACGAGCCGGCGCGCAACCTCGCTCGCCCCAGGGCGATCGAAGCCGCGCGCAGGTTCCCTGCGTCGCAAATGCCCGGATCTTCGTAGCTCCCCATCGGGACGTTGAATCTCCCCCGTTTATTTACGCGGTGCAAACCATTGTACGCGGTCTTATTTAAGTAGATGAAGCGAGCAGCCAGGGCGATCGGGTCTCGTTCATCATGCTTGGCCCGCACGGCGTAGTAGTGTTCGCGCGAGTGCTCGTCCGCGTGTCGTTCGAGGTGGGATATGAGGGCCTCGGGGTCGTCTTGGACGACCTTGTACGTGACCATAAGTTCAAGGTTCAGGTCTGAAAGATACGCCTCGGCAGCACCGCTGCCCAGAGCGAAGAAGACCGCCCCGCCTCCTACGAACGGCTCCCAATAGCGTTCGAACGACGCCGGCATCAATTCCGCAATGTCCGGTACGAGGGGCCGCTTGCCTCCCGCCCATTTCAGGAACGGTGTTGCGCCGACCTGATTAGGGGCTTCGGGCGTCGTCCTGCCCGGGACCGGTAATTCACTCGCAGGGTCGCTCATCGTGCCACCCACCCGCTTCTCGGCCCCGGCTGACTGCAGTGTAGCGTCAGGGGCGCGCCGTGGTGTAGCGCTGGAGTCAGCGGCAGGCGCTGAGCAGCTGTCCGTGGCTGCTCGTCTTCCAGATGTCGCCGACCCCTGGTGTCGGATCCCATTCCGGACATCGAGCTTCACGACGCGGAACGTGGCTCGCGAATGCCTCTCACGTTCGACGCCTCGCCTCGTAGCCGCTCCTCAAGCTGAGCGTTCTCACGAGTGAGCACCTGCACCACGCACGCCATGCGCTTCAGATCGGCCTTGGCTTGCCGCAGAGCCCTGCGGTCGTGCTCGTGCTGTTCACTCAGTCGGGTGTTCTTGTCCTCCAATGTCTGGTACGCCTCAGGTGTCGATCCCTGGGCGCGCACCCTGGCGAGGAATAGCTCGACCAGATCGCGGTGCGTGTCGTAGAGCTTCGAACGCTTCAGGTCGGCTTCAACCGCAAGGTCGGTCACCGTCAGCTTGCCATTCGAGCGAAACGCGCTGCCTGCGAAGAGCCGTTCCTCGGCGGCTCGAATCTTCTCGCGATCGCGTTCGTCATCGGTCATGACTCTTCTCCTTCCAGGCCCACGCGGTCTCGCTCGTGGTCAACGATGATCTCCTCGAGCTGCTCGGCAAGCTGGTCGCAACGGACCACCCTCGGGAGTGACGTGCCCGGCGTTTGCGCCTCGGCACGAAGCATCCGGACCTCTCCTCGAATCGCGGCAATGTCTGAGTCCGTGTAGACGACGTTCGCACACTCGCGCTTGCAATGACTCAGGCTGGGCTTGCGCGCGCCGCGCATCCGCTCCGGGTGGCACAGCGCCCGTGAGGGGTCGTAGTGGCAGTGCAGATGCAGGAAGGGGTTGCCGTGGACGTCGAAGCCGTCTCCCGCATCGATCAGCGTTTGGAGTTCATCGATGTCTAGCGCCATCCCTTCAAATTGGGCAAGTACCCAGAAGGTGTCGAGAAAGCGCTCCGCCGCGGGCCCGCTGACTCGTTCGCCGGCCTCGAGGAGTTCTTGTGCGGCGGCGAAACGCTCAGCAATCGCCGAGGCCTCGTCCATGCTGTAAGGACTGCGTTGGCCCGTGAAGATCTGCGTGCCGTAGCCATCCGTTGCACGGAACCCAACATGCTCAAAGAGTGTTCCCAGGGAGAGTCGGCCATAAGGCTGGTGTGCCACGAACCACGCCATCGTCCGGCGCAACCGCATGATCGTGACGTTCCCCAGCGGGTCAGGTGGAATCACCGCCTCCGGCAGCGCTCGTTTCATCGCAGTCTCGTTGCACCACTCAATGAGGTGCGCCATCGCGTAGCGCACCTCGTTCTTTGACACTGCGACCTCGGCGTTCGGGGGGCGCCCCTTGAACACATGCCGAGTGAAGACTGTCTGCGGAAACAGGAGGTCGGAGTGATGCAGTCGGCTGATGGCTGCGACAGCCTGAGGCACCGGCACAACGCCGGGCCACGGAAAGTCCCGCTGCTGTCCTCCAGGAACCCAGGTGCCGTCCTCGCCGGCCGCCTTGAACTTGTGGCCGTGGATCTCGTACCCAGGCGGTAATCCGTCACCACGATCGATCCGGTGGCAGCACCCACGCTCGAGCGCTCGCGCCTCCTTGCCGCGCATCCCGGTGAGATAGGCGATGGTGACCAGACACGCTGCGGCCAGGTTCCGCACGAGCCCGTCCACTTCGTGGAAGTCAATGTCGTCCGTCCAAGGTTGACCGGCCAGCCGACCCTCAATCTCAACGCCCAGAGGCGTACCGATCGCGAGTCGGATATCCGCCGGTCGGGTCGCGACCTTCATACCGACGCCGACCTTCGCGGCGACGTACTTCCCGGCCATGACCTCACGTCCTCCGTGGACGCGCCCCGGCAGGGCTCCATCGTTTGCGCGGAGGTCCTCCAGATACTGTTTCCATCGTTCCGCATCGCCTGGCTCTGCGCGCTCGCGGAATCCAGAGAGTATTTCGTCGCGGCGGGCGACCGCCCGCTCGATGTCGTGGCTCGCTTCGAAGATGAACCACTCGCACCACTTGAAGAGCATTCCAATCGTGTCGGGATCAATCGGTTCAGTCGTGTTCTCGCCGCTCGGGGACCCTGGTGGGACGATGTCTCGGAGGCTCGGCCCCTCGGGGCTTTCCCAGTATGGTCGGCGAAGCCGCTCGGATTCCCGCAGGTACTGGCCGTGAAGCCAAATCCGGCTGACGGCCCACAGCCGTTGGTGCTTCACGGCCGACGAGATGCGCGGCTCGGAGATCACCGAGTCGGAGTACTCATGGAGCATTTCATCATCGACTTCACTGAAGGAGTCGATACCGCGTTCCGCGAGCCACGTGGCGAACGGCACCAGGTATTCGACGAGGGACACGACGGAGCTCGGAGCGAGAGCGGGACGCAGGTTCGAACGACGCTCGACCATCTCCAGTGCAGGAAGGCGCCGGAGCAGTGCAAGCGCGAGCCGCTTGATGGGTACTCGAAACGCCGAGGGGAATCTCATCCAGTTGATGGTCTGGTGCTCCCCCGCAAGGTCGAGGACGTGGGGAGGAAGATCCCAGACACTCTCTCCGAACTCCGAGCAGGCAGCGGACGGTACCGCGCGGTGCTCGTAGGCGCCGTCCAGAATCAATGTGTCGTCGTTCACCTCGATGACACGTGAGTCGGGATCGCTGATCTTCTCAGCCTGCGATGCCATACGTCGAAGTCTCCCCTCACCAGTCGCTCGGCGATGCTGATGTGCTGCGGAGTAACCGCCCTGCGGGCCTGCTCGACTTCAGCGGCGGTCGCGCGCCCTATGAGGCTCCTGTAGCGAATGACGTACACGTCGAAATCGCATTCGTGCGGGGTGCCGAACACCGCTGCCGCTCGTGCTTCGAGCACTTCGAGAATGGCCAGCTGCATCGGGAGGTGATCGGGCGTGGAGATTGAGTTCGGACAGCCTGCGCAGTCGACCGGGGAGGCGGTGCAGATGCCGCCGTCGTCTTGGGGGTGTGGGCTGTGAAAGATGTCCTTGCACGCCACGCCCCCGTTGGTGTCGAGCTTTCCCTCGATGACATCGATGAGTTGGCTTGGGCGGAGACCCCGGTTGCCGGCCACCGCTTCCGGGTTCGCGCGCGCTGTTGCGAGATCGTCCGAACCAATGTGGATTCCGGCCACCGTCCCCGCATCCGCGACTATGTTCACCTGAGCCTGCTCGATCTCACGTCGGGCCAGTTCGCGTATGCGGGGGTCGTTCCTCACATAGTCGCGCTCATGGACCTCCTGACTGTTCTGCGATGCGCGGCGCGTCAGCCCTTGGTAGGTCTTCCTCACTCTCCGCAGTTTGACGTCGATGGAGCTCCCGTCCTTACGAAGCACTTCTTCCTCTTCGTGCCACGCTCTCGACAGCTCTGATAAGTCTGGGAGGCTCGCGCTGAACATATCGTCCGCTTCATGGCCCATCGGTATGCTTGCTGCCGCGACGAGCAGGCGGTCGGTCGGATCGCCGAGATCTGCCCGGGCATCGCGCACTCCCTGGGTAATGAAGATCGCCTGTTCCAGCAGCCTGCTGGCGCGCCCGGCGAAGATCGAGGGGGAATTGCGCTGAGACCCGCTGCGGGGCTTATCCAATTGCACCGTATAGACAGCCCGGCCCGTTCGGTCGGTTCCCGCCTGATGAATGTCGCTCAGTCGGAGTCTGAGCATTGGTGCGGCGTTGAGCCCTTTCTCGCATGCGAGCCCGAGCATGATTGCGTAGATATCAGCCTTCGTCGGGAAGAGCGCTCGCTGGTAGCGGCGCTCTCGAGGCGGGAGATGCAAGGCCGCGCGCACGAGCAGCTGCTTCTTGCGCGAGGAGCCATGCCAGGTTTGAGGCATACGGACGGTACGGTGCAGACAGTCGAGGATCTGGCCCATGCTCATGGGCACGCTCTTGACGCGCACGCGGAGCGCGTCGGGCGGCTCCTGCCCCGAGAGGTACAGGTTGTGGAGGTCCCGGTTCTTGCCGATGCGCGACTCAACCGCATCCGTCCGTCGGCGAGCGGCGCGTCGGATGCGGACAAGATCCCGAATTCCGTAAGGACCCTCTGCGGATTCTCGTGGCTCTCTTGCTCGCGTAGCCTTGACTGCCCGCAACGTCTCCGCTGGGAGCCCCTCGGCGCCTTCGAGGATGGCTTTGGCTGTTCGGATCCTGTTTGGCCACGTCTCGAGTCGCTGAGCAGCGTTCACCCAAGCCTGGTACACGTCCGGAGTGACATCGGCGATCGATCGTACGTCCGGGTGCTGCTTGGGGATATGTTCGGCAAGCGCGCGCACAATCCAGGCGCCGGTGGTAACCGACCTTGGGCTGCGCCAGCGCCCGCCTGGACCTGCAGCTCTGGCCAGAGATGCCACGAGGGGCAGCAGCAGAGACTCAGGTGACCGCGTCTCGTCAAAGACGTGAGGCCCGATCGTCTCACCATCCTCGCTGGTGAGAGGGCCGACCGTGAGACCGTCAGCACTCAGCGCGGGGGGTCTCGAGTAGCCAGGCGCCGGCATCGAGATTCGACCGCGCTTCCGCCGCCTACTCACTCCGGCACCCCCTGAACTCTAGGAGAGGCACCGGTGATCACGTCCATCAGATCCTTGGGTGAATGGAACTTTGCATCCTTCCGCAGGAGGATCTCAATCGGCAAGTCCTTTGCGGGGGCAAGGTAGATGTCGCGGGTTGTCTGGCTGCTCCGATGGCCTAGTAGGCGCTGCACGAACTCGTAGCCGTCTCCAAACTGCTTCCGGTAGTACTCGCGTTGCTCCGGGGTGATGTTGAAGTGCTGATCAAGGATGTAGAGACTCACGACTAACCATTTCAGCGCGAACGAATGCCTGAGCGTGTGCGGGGAGCAGGAGAGTTCCTCTAGCCCGTTCCGCGCGCACCGCTGGTCTGCCTCGTAGAACACCATCTGCCAACTCGCATACTTCATCGGCATGCCTGACTCCGTCAGCCAGAGCATCGCGGGTTCCAGCTTGCCCTCGCTCTCGATGAAGACCCGTTCCCGTGAGTGCGCGTCGAGGTTGTCGAGCGACACCTTGCCGCGGTTCCCGCTTTCATCCCGGTACTCGATGTGGCCCCTTTTCGAGATCCGCTCGATGATCATGAGCCCCGTGAGGTGCGCGTAGCGGCCTTGCGCCTGTGCATGCGCCACGCTGAGCGCCCGAGCTGTGCGCTTGTAAGCCTCGGCTGCAGCCACGCCGGCTCGCTCCAACCAGAACTTCCGCCCTGGCCCCTTCGCGACCGCGTCGCCAACGCGGCTCTCCGCCAGGAACCTCCCCGGTAGAGGTCGCGAGGGCACTTCCGGAAGAAGAAGGGTCCCGGCTTCTCTCAGTCGCAATCCGCTTCGCCACATGACTTCGGTAAACGAGGCATTCCTCGTCTTATTGCGCCCGCGGAACTTCGCGTCAGCCAAGCCGTTCCGCCCGTAACCACGCATTCCGACGTTGCGCCATAACGCGTAGGCCTCGGGCGCGAGCCACTTGACGTCGTGTGCGCGGGCGTTGGAAGGCCGGAGGGCCTTCAGCACCTCTAGATCCACGTAGACGAGATCACGGGCGGTCGCCCACTTCAAGAAATGACGGAATGCGGCGAGTTCGCGGGAGAAGGTGGCGCCGCTGGCCAGCCGATCGTCGTTCTCCTGATCGCGCCGGCGCCAGTTCTCGTAGTCGAGTACGTGGTCGCTGGACATGAGCCGCCAGTCGACGCTCTGCGACTCAAGGTAGGACAGCAGCTCCCGGAGGCTCAGCGCGTACGACTTCCTGGTGAGGGGCGCGAGCCTGCGGAATGTCGGGTTGCCGAAGTATTGCAGGACATCGATGTCAGGAGAGAAGTCGGGGCGCAGGAGGAAGGGTCGACCCGATTCGATACTCAGTGCGCGCTCTCGGCGCTCGAGGTCATCCCACGAGTTCAGAAGTGGGTGCAGGGGCGAGTCGCTCGCCTGCGGCGCGCTCGACTCGAAGTAGTGCCAGTCGTACCATTTTGATTCGCCCATGGAACACACATTCTGCCACAACACCCGGACCTTGAATAGAACAGGCCGTTGAAGCACGTCTTGTTGAGGAAGATCAGCAGCGTCGCGGTGTCGAGGTCGGCCGCGTCACCTCCCACCAGCGCCCGGTACTCCTCGCGCAGCTCGTAGTAGCGCGCCTCGCGCCCGGCGTCGTCGAGGTCGAGGTAGGCGCGCTGGAGGCCCTCGAGCCGCCCGATGAGCGGCTCCACGTCGTCGCGGACGGCGCGGAACGTGGCCATCAGCTCGGCGTTGAGGTCGCTGAGGACGGCGCGGCGTGGGCGCCGGTCGGGGTCGGCCGCCAGGCGGAAGAAGAGCGCGCCGCCGCCGACGAACGGCTCGTAGTAGGTGTCGATGCTCGCGGGGGCGAGGGCGAGCAGGTCGCCGACGATCTGCGTCTTGCCGCCCGCCCACTTCACGAAGGGGCGTGCGTCGGCGTGCGCGACGGCTTCCTCGACGTCCGCGGGCGTCTGACCGTTGGCGGCAGCGGTGCTGATAGCTCGTGCTCCGGGCCGGGGGAGATGGAGTGATGATAGGCGCGCGCCCGCGTGAGGGCATCCACACGCCTGTGCAAGGTCGCCGTGCGGCTGGGGATGAAATCTCCCCGAGACGCAACCTGCCCGAAACACAACGGCAAAGGCTGTGTAACGCGGCGGAAGGATGCTGCACGGAGCCACAAAGGGGTGGTGCGGAAAGGAGGCGGAGGTGGATACGGGCCATACTGCATGGCTACTCACCTGCTCGGCGCTCGTACTCTTCATGACGCCTGGCCTTGCGTTGTTCTACGGCGGCATGGTGCGGGGACGGAACGTCCTGGCCATGCTGATGAAGAACTACGTGGCCATGGGCGTGGTGACGGTCACCTGGATCGTCATCGGCTACTCGCTGGCCTTCAGCGGGGACGTCGGGGGCTGGGGGCTCATCGGAGACCTCGAGTTCTTCGCACTCGGCGAACTGGGCTTCGGGACCGAGATCGGGCTGGACGACGGTGAGGGATACCCGGACTCGGTGTTCCTGGTCTTCCAGCTCATGTTCGCGATCATCACGCCCGCACTGATCTCGGGCGCGATCGCGGAGCGCATGAAGTTCACGTCGTGGGTGGTGTTCATCGCCATCTGGTCGATCGTGGTCTACGCGCCCATGGCCCACTGGGTCTGGGGCGGCGGCTTCATCGGCTCGAGCGATGGCACGCAGATCCCGGGCGTCGGGGCGATCGACTTCGCCGGCGGCCTGGTGGTGCACATCAACGCAGGCGCCGCGGCGCTCGCGCTGGTGCTGGTGCTCGGTCCGCGGCTGGGCTGGCGGAGCGAGATCATTCGCCCGCACTCGCTGCCGCTGACGGTCCTCGGCGCCGGCATCCTGTGGTTCGGCTGGTTCGGCTTCAACGCCGGTTCGGCCCTGGCTGCCGATGGCGCGGCCGCGAACGCGTTCCTGACGACGCAGATCGCGGCAGGCGTGGCGGCGCTCGCATGGGTGCTGTCCGAGCAAGTGATGCACGGTCGGCCGACGACGCTGGGGTTCGCCTCGGGCATCGTCGCCGGGCTGGTGGCCATCACGCCCGCGGCCGGGTTCGTGAGCCCGCTGTGGGCAGGCGTGATCGGCCTCGCGGCCGGTGTGATCTGCTTCGCGGCGCTGCAGCTGAAGTTCCGGTTCAACTTCGACGACTCGCTCGACGTGGTCGCGGTCCACATGGTGGGCGGCATCGTCGGCGCGCTGTTGCTGGGGCTATTCGCGGAAGCGGCAATCGGCGGCGTGGACGGCGCGTTCTTCGGCGCGGCCGAGCAGTTCCTGCGCCAGGTGATCTCGATCGTGATCGCCGTCGTGTTCTCGTTCGTGGCGACGTACGTGATCGCGATTATCATCGACCGCACGATGGGTCTGCGCGTCTCCGAGGACGAGGAGCGGCGCGGCCTGGACATTACCCTGCACGAAGAGCAGGGCTACGTGCTGACGGAGTAGCCGAAGATGAAGATGATCATCGCCTACATCAATCCGTTCAGGCTGAACGAGATCCGCGACGCGCTCCGCGAGGCGGGCGTCACGGGACTCTCGGCCGGCAACATCCAGGGATTCGGCCGCCAGGCCGGCCACACGGAGACCTACCGTGGGGCCGAGTACGAGGTTGAGTTCCTGCCCAAGGTCCGCATCGAGGTGCTGGTCGACGACTCGCTGGCGCCCACCGTCATCTCGACCATCGAGGAGACGGCGCGGACAGGTTCGATCGGCGACGGTAAGATCGCCGTGTTGCCGCTGGAAGACGTCGTGCGCATCCGCACCGGCGAGCGGGGGGTGGACGCCCTCTAGCGAAACCAGCGGCCGCAAACGGCCGGAGAACCGCGGAATGGTTGACGTTGCAGCGCTACAACCATTCCTGGAGGCGCGCTCGGCGGTGGCCGGGCGCGCCTTCACGCGTCCCCCGGGCGAGGCCGGGCTCGCGCTCTCCAACGGCCTGAGCGACGCGCTCGACGACTGCCTGCGCGGCCTCGCCGAGCCCGTGGCGGGGACCGGCTCCGCCGTCGTCGCCCTCGGCAGCTACGGGCGTCGCGAGCTGTGCCGGCACTCCGACGTGGACCTGATGCTGCTGTTCGCCGGCGACCCGGACCAGGACATCGTGAACCACATGCTGTACCCGCTGTGGGACAGTGGGCTGCAGGTGGGGCACTCCACGCGCAGGCTTCAGCAGGTGGTCCCGGCGGCGCGCGACAACATCCAGACCTGCACCTCGCTGCTCGACGCGCGGCTCGTCGCCGGCGACGAGCACCTCTTCCGCCGCTTCGAGAACGACCTGCGCAACTTCGTGCGTCGACGCCGCTCCTGGCTCCGCGAGGAGCTGGCGGGTGGCCGCGAGGCGCGCGTGCGGGCCGAGCCGTGGCAGATGCAGGAACCGGACGTGAAGACCGGCCGGGGCGGCCTCCGCTCGCTCCAGACCATCCACTGGGTCGAGCTCGCGCGCGCGCTCGCCGACGGCCGCGAGCACGCCTGGCTGACGCCCGAACTCGCCGAGTCGCGCGAGCTGCTGCTGGCCACCCGCAACGCCCTCCACGCCATCGACGAGCGGCCGAACGACCAGCTGCGGCGCGACCTCATCGACCGCGTTGCCGAGAATCTCGGCTCGGAGCGCCGCGAGTGGAGCCGGCGCGTCACCGAGGCGATGCGCATGGTCGACGCCACCGCCGCGGAGACGCTGCGGGCTGACGCCCCGTCCGGGCGCGGCCGGTGGTGGCAGCTCCCGGCGCCATGGCGGCGGAGCGCGCCGGCCGACGAGGAGCCCTCGGAGGCCTCGACGTCCGGTAGCGACCTCGACCGGCTGGTCGAGGCGATCGAGGGGTTCGAGGCGGGTGGCCCGCTCGACCCGCTGCCCGCCAGCGAGTGGCTGGAGCGCGTGCTGCCGGAGTGGGGGACGCTGCGCTACGAGCCGCACGTCACGCTCTTCCACGTCCACCCGGTCGACGTGCACATCTGCCGCACGGTTGTCGAGGCGCGGCGGGCGATGGAGACGGACGAGTTCGACGCCGGCACGCCCGAGGCGGCGGCGCTCATCGGCGACGCTCGCGAGGTGCTCCTCGCGGCGTTCCTGCACGACATCGGCAAGGGGCCCGGCAGCGACCACAGCGGGCGCGGCGCCCTCATCGCGGAGCGCTTCGCCGAACGCACCGGCCTCGGCGGCGAGGTCGCGCAGCGCCTGGCGGACGCGGTGCAGCACCACCTGCTCCTGCCCGACGTGGCGACGCGCCGAGACATCTCCGACGAGCGCGTCATCCGCGAGGTCGCCGACACCGTCGGCGACATGCGCACGCTCAACCTGCTCTATGTGCTCTCGGTCGCCGACGCGCGCGCGTGCGGGTCGGACGTGTGGAACGCCTGGAAGGCCCAGTTGATGCGCTCGCTGTACCTGCGCGTCTCCGAGGCCCTCTCGGGAGTCTCGCTCCGCACCCCGGCCGTGCGCCGCGATGCGGCCGTGCGCGAGCTGGCGGGCCAGGTGCCGCGCGAGGCCGTCGACGCGCACCTCGACCAGATGCCGCTCGGCTACCTGCTCTCCATGGAGCCCGAGGCGATCGGGCGGCACATCGAGCTGATCGAGAGCGGCGTCGCCGGGGCGGACGGGCCGGTCACGCCCGTGCTGCACCATGACCAGCTCGGCAACCTCGACCGCCTGACGATCGTGACGGGCGACCGCCCCGGCATCCTCCAGGCGGTCGCCGGGTCGCTGGCGGTGCACAACGTGACCGTCCTTGGCGGCACCGCGTACACGCGCGACGACGGCGTGGCGATCGACGTGATGCACGTCAGCGACGGGCGCGGCCTCGGCATCGACGAGCAGCGCTGGGAGCGCATCTTCGAGTCGATGCGCAGCGCGCTGGAGGGCGAGTTCCCGATCGAGTCGCGCCTGGCCGCCGCGCGCGCCTCGTACGGTGCTGAGCCCGCCGCGGCGCTGCCCACGACGGTCGATGTCGACAACGCCAGCTCCGACGAGTACTCGATCGTCGAGGTCCACGCGGCGGACCGCCTCGGCCTGCTCTACACCATCACCACGGCGCTGCGTGATCTCTCGCTGGACATCCACATGGCGAAGGTCAACACCTTCGGCGACGAGATCGTTGACGCGTTCTACGTGCGCCGTGAGAACGGCCTGCGCATAGAACGCCGCGACGAGATCGAGCGGCTCGTGGCCCGCGTCACGGCGGCCGTCGAGGCGCTGGACGCGGCCGAGCCCGCCCGCGCCGCTACCGGCGGTTGATCCACGCCGAGAGGCGCTCCTCGACGCCCTCGGGGTAGGCGCGGTGCGTCCCGGCGAGCACCTCGGCGAGCGGCAGCCAGCGCGCGGTGAACGCCGCGTCGCCCTCGACGGCCGACATTGGCGCGAGGTCCTGCGGCTCATGCCCGGGCGCGAAGGTGGCGAGGTACTCAAAGACGATCTCGTGGCCGCGTGCGCCCTCGAGGGTGAAGCGGTTCTCGATCACACCCAGCAGCTCGCCGATCTCGACGTCGCGCCCCAGCTCCTCGCGGAGCTCGCGGGCCGGGGCCTCCGCGGCCGACTCCCCGAATTCGACCTCGCCGCCCAGGGCGCGGTAGAAGACCTCGTCCTTCACCGAGTCGTAGCCCTCGGCCATGAGCAGGTGGTCGTCGTGGAGCACGAGGCAGATGGCGATCACGCGGATGCGCGCCTGCGGGGTATCCCCGCGTTCCGGGAGAGACCGTGGCGGCTGGCTGGCTTCGGGCACGTCCCGCCCCGTCTCGTCGCTGCTGATGTGGCTGTGCGTCCCGGGGAGGGCGATTCACAGTCCTCGGCGCGAGTCCCTGCGGCGCGCGCAGTGTAGGATACGCGGGCCCGGCCGCAGACGGCGGCCTGAAGGACATCGGACGCTGGAGGAAAGCGAAGTGCCACAGGAGATCTACGAGGTCGGCGAAGCGCCCCCGGTCGGGGAAGTGCCGCCGAAGATGTACGCCAGCCTGATCCGTCCGAGCCGCTTCGGCGCGCCTCGGGACGCGTTCCAGGTCGAGGCGATCGACACGCCCACGCCGGGACCGCGCCAGGTGCTGGTCTATGTGATGGCAGCAGGCACCAACTACAACAACGTGTGGGCCGCCCTCGGCTACCCCGTGGACGTCATCGCCGCGCGCCAGCGCCAGGGCGCCGAGGAGGAGTTCCACATCGGCGGCTCCGACGCCTCGGGCATCGTCTACGCGGTGGGCGACGAGGTCACGAACGTCAAGGTCGGCGACGAGGTCGTGCTGTCCTGCGGGATGTGGGACGAGAACGCCCCGGACATCGTCGCCGGCGGCGACCCGATGATGTCGTCGTCCAACAAGATCTGGGGCTACGAGGAGAACTGGGGCTCGTTCGCCCAGTTCACGCTCGTCGACCACTACCAGTGCTACCCCAAGCCGCCGAACCTCACGTGGGAGGGCGCGGCTGCCTACATGCTGGTGGGCGCGACCGCGTGGCGGATGCTGCGCGGCTGGCCCCCGAACGTCGTCGAGGAAGGCGACCCGGTGCTGATCTGGGGCGGCGCGGGCGGCCTCGGCTCGATGGCGATCCAGATCGTGCGCGAGTTCGGTGGCCACCCGATTGCCGTCGTCTCGGACGAGTCGAAGTACGAGTTCTGCCTGCAGCTTGGCGCCAAGGGCGTCATCAACCGTCGCGACTTCGAGCACTGGGGCCGCCTCCCCGCCACCGACGACGCCGAGGCGTTCGGCGAGTGGGCGCAGGGCGCGCGCGGCTTCGGCCGGGCGTTCTGGGACGCGCTGGGTGAGCGCCGCAACCCGAAGATCGTCTTCGACCACCCGGGCGAGGCGACGATCCCGACCTCGATCTTCCTGGTCGACAACGGCGGGATGGTCGTGATCTGCGCCGGCACGTCTGGCTACAACGCCGACGTGGACCTGCGCTACCTGTGGATGCGCCAGAAGCGCTTCCAGGGCTCGCACTTCGCCAACGTCGAGGAGTGCGCGGAGTTCAACGACTTCGTGGCGCAGGGCCGCATCGACCCGGCGCTGTCGCGCGTCTTCCAGTTCGACGAGGTAGGCGAGAGCCACCAGCTCATGTACGAGAACGCGCACCCGCCGGGGAACATGGCAATCCTCGTCGGCGCGAAGGAGGAAGGCCACAAGGACTTCCCCTTCTAGGCCCGTAGCGCCTGCGGGCGCAAGGCGAACACACCGGCGGGGGGGGGGGGGGGGGGGGGGGGGGGGGGGGGGGGGGGGGGGGGGGG
>VXMU01000053.1 GCA_009840945.1 Chloroflexota bacterium
CTGATCCCCTCGCCCCCGTCCGCGGGGGAGAGGGTGAGGGTGAGGGGGTCTGAGCCGGGTGCGAAGAGCCATCGAAGATGCCGCCCGGACCCTCACCCCCCGCCCTCTCCCGCGGTGCGGGAGAGGGGCCGGAGTCTCGCAGGCGTTCCCTTCCGGCCATCGAGCCACGACCTTGAGCTACCCCTCTTGGAGCACAGTCACTCACACGGGCGGGTGATAGGCTGGTAGCGCAGCCGCTGCCACCCTGCTCCCGAGAGGAGCGCCTGTGCGCGCACCAACCGGCGGGGCGCCCACGCGCCCCCGCACAGCCACGTCGTGGCGTCGGCTTGCCCTTGCTTCGCTCGCCCTCGCGTTGCTGCTCGCCGCCGCCTGCACGGAGGACGAACCCGCCGAGCAGCCCGCCGAGGAGCCTGCCGAGGCAACGGCCGTCGCGACGCCCGAGCCCACTCCAACGCCCCCGACCTCCGACGCCGAGGCAAGGCAGTTGCTCGAGAACCTGCTCGAGGCGGGGCCGAACCTCGAGCTCACCGTCTCGACGGTCGAGCGCATCATCGAGGCGCGGGACTACCGCTTTATCGCGCCCTTCATCGAGATCATCCGCGCCAGCTTCCACCGGGCCGTGCAGGGCATCGAATCCCTCAACGTCATCCAGGACGCGCTCGTCGCCATGTCGGGTGTCGACCTCGGGCCGCACTGGTTCGGGTGGTTCGAGTGGTATGCGGGCACGGACCTCGAGCCGCCGCCGGGCTTCACCGCCTGGAAGGGCCAGCTCATGTCGCGTATCGACCCGCTGTTCGAGGGCTTCCTGTACCCCGACGCCCCCGCCACCATCCGCGTCGAGGAGGTGGTCTGGGGCGGCGTGCGGGTCGACGGCATCCCGTCGCTGGACAACCCGCGCCGGCTGAGTCCCGAGGAGGCTACGTACCTCGACCCCAACGAGCCGGTCTTCGGCATCGCCCTCAACGGCGAGGCGATGGCGTACCCGGTGCGCATCATGGACTGGCACGAGCTGTCGAACGACGTGGTCGGCGGCGTCCCCGTCTCGCTGGCCTACTGCACGCTCTGCGGCGCTGCGATCGCCTTCGACGGGCGCGCTCCGGACGGCAACACCTACGTCTTCGGCACCTCCGGCCTGCTCTACCGCACCAACAAGCTCATGTACGACCGCACGACGCGGAGCCTGTGGAACCAGTTCACCGGCAGGCCGGTGATCGGCTCCCTCGCCGCCGACCCCGACGCGGTGCAGCTCGACCTGCTGCCCGTCGTGACCACCTCGTGGCGAGACTGGCTGGAGCAGCACCCGGAGACCGAGGTGCTGGACGTGCGGACCGGCCACGACCGGGTCTACGAAGTCTTCGGTCAGCCGTACGGCGACTACTTCCGCACGGAGGAGATCCGCTTCCCCGCCTTCCAGCGCAGCGACGAGCTGCACCCCAAGGCGCGGGTGTACGGTCTCCGGCTGGGCGGGATCCGCAAGGCGTGGGTCATCGACGACCTCGTGCAGGAGCAGGTCCTCAACGACGAGTTCGCGGGTTCGCCCATCGTGCTCGTGGCGCAGCGCGGCCTCGCGGACGTCGAGGACATCCTGGTGCGCATCCCGTGGCCGAACTACGACTACGGCGGCGAGGTCCGCTCCTTCGAGCGGGGCCGCAACACGTTCTCGCCCGGGGCGGACCCCGATACCGTCCTCGACGAAGACGGCGCGGAGTGGACCGTGACCGAGGAGGCGCTGGTTGGCCCCGACGGGGAACGCCTCGACCGCGTCAACGGGCACATCGCGTTCTGGCTGGGGTGGTTCCTGTTCTTCCCCGAAGCGGAGCTCTGGCGGCTCAACTGAGCCTCGGCGTCCGGCCTCCGGGAGGCGAGCGTTATGGACGGACCATCCGGTATGCTGGGCGCCGTCATCAGAATCGCGTGAAGGGGGAGGCGCATGGCCAAGGTCGCCCCGGAAGACTTCGACATCGATCAGGTACGCGCCGCGTACATCGGCAAACAGGGCCAGCGCTCGGACGGGCTCTACCCCGTCGAACACGACCCGATCCGCCGCCATGAGCACATGTGCTACGGCACCAACCCGCTCTTCCTCGACCCCGAGTACGGGCGCGAGAGCCAGTACGGCGAGACCATCGCCCCCGGCGTGATGGCGGACTACTTCGCCGGCGACGGGACGTGGCCCTCCTGGAACGGCGGCCACGAGTTGCCCACGCGCGGCGACGCCGAGCTCGACGTGCCAACCATCGGGGACCGCGCGATCAACCTCAGCACGACGTGGGAGTTCCTCAAGCCGATCCGGGTCGGCGACCGGCTGTGGTCGCAGCCCTCGGTGGCGGACGTCTTCGTGAAGCCGATCCGGCTCGACCCCAACGCGATCTGGGTCGTCAACGAGACGCGTTTCTACAACCAGGACGACGAACTGGTGGCGATCAGCCGCAACACCGGGCTGCGCCACCGCGAACCGGCCGAGGTCGAGGCCAACCCCGACCCGCTCGGCCTGCAGGAGAAGTAAGCTCACCCCACGAGGGAGGACCGACCATGGCCGTCAAGCTCGACCCGCTGCCGCAGACCTACTTCGAGGACATCGAGGTCGGCGACAAGCTCCCCGGCTTCAGCTACGACCTGACCTGGACCGAGATGGTCAAGCAGGTGAGCGGCTCCCAGGACTTCTACGCCGTCCACCACGACCCGCCGTTCGCCCAGTCGGGCGGGCACAGCGGCATCTTCTACAACACGGGCTGGACCCGCGCGAACCTGTACCGCCTGCTCGCCGACTTCGCGGGCCCCGACGGTTGGGTGCGCAAGCTCCACTTCGAGATGCGCCGCATGAACATGGCGGACGACACGATCGTCGTCAGCGGCGAGGTCGTCGGCAAGGAGCAGACCGAGGACGGCAACGTCGTCGAGATCGAGCTCTCCATCCAGAACGACCGCGAGGGCATGGCGACGCGAGCGACCGGCACGGTCCTCCTCCCCTCGCGCGGGTAGCGCGCCTCGGGGTCAGAGCGGACGGTGCGGATTGGCGGCCCTGCTGAGTGGTAGAGGGCGGGGAACTCCGCTACAGCCGCCATGCCAACGAGCGGATGGCAGCGCAGGGAATCACGCGCGAAATGGTCGCAGCCGCGCTGTCAGCACCAGACGTGACTGTCGAAGGAGACACCGCGACCGAATACAACACGCCTGTCGGAGACCGCATGATGCGAGTCGTGGTAGCGACGAGGCGAGATCCCAGGATCGTAGTGACTGTCTACTGGCTTGAGACTTGAGGCGAGGTGGATGTGCAGTTCCGCTATGACTCCGAGGCCGATGCACTGTTCGTCACGCTGCGCGCCGCGGAGGGCGGTGAGGGTGGCGGAAGACGCCTCGACGAGAAGCGCATCGCGCATGTCGACCGCACCGGGGCCATCTTCGCGTACGAATTCCTCGGGGTGAGCACGGGTGTATCGCTCGAGGGCATCGACCCCGGAGACACAGACCTCATCCGCGACGCACTCCGCCCGGTCGGGCGGCTGGCCGTCGCCTGACGAGCCCGCAGGAAGCCCGGCTCGGCCCCTACCCGGAGACGGCCGCCGGCTCCACCTCCCCGTAGGCCGGGATCGCGCGCAGCTGCTCGATGACCTCGCGGGCGTGCTCGGCGTCCTCGGGCGTCTGGATGGCCGCGTGGAATGCGACCTCCGTGTTCACGCCTGCGTAGCGCTCGGCCATCTTCGCCGGCAGCTCGTCCCACGTAGCGACGATGGCGAACTGATCCACGAAGTCGTCGTCGATGATCTTCGCCATCTCCGCCCAGCGCTGCTCGATGGAGAGCCGGTGTAGCAGCGCGCCCTCGTCCTCGTAGCCGGCCATCTTGATGCTGTCCTGGTACGTGCGCGTCGAGGCGTAGAACGCGATCGTGCGCCGCGCCTCGCCCAGCATCTCGCGCAGACGCTCCTCGTCGGGCGCGGTGATGACGAAGCCGCCGCCGGAGATCACGAGGTCCTTCGGATCCTTGCCGCCCGCCCGCGCGCCCTCCTCGACGGCGGGGAGCAGCACCTGGTCGCGGTACGCCCAGCTCAGCATCCCGTGCCACATCACGCCGTCGGCGACCTCGCAGCCGAGCGCGGTGTTGCGAGGGCGCACCGCGGCGACCGCGATCTGCGGGTCGGGGTAGTCAATCGGGCCCGGGTTGAAGACGTAGCTGTCCAGGGTGTAGCGGTAGTGCTCGCCCTCGTAGTCCGGGCGCTCGCCGGTCCGCCACGTGTGCCAGACGGCGCGCATCATCTCGATGTACTCGCGCAGCCGCGCGGTTGGCGGGCCCCACGGGACGGAGAAGCGGCGCTCGTTGTGCCCCTTCACCTGCGTGCCGAGGCCCAGCATGAGCCGCCCGCCCGAGTACTCCTGCAGGTCCCACCCGAGGTTCGCCATCACGTACGGCGAGCGCGCGAACGCAATCGCGACGCTGGTGCCGATGCGGATGTCCTCGGTGTGCTCGGCGGCCAGCGTGAGCGAGGTGAACGGGTTGCGGGCCACCTCGGGGAAGTGGATGGCGTCGAACCCGAGACGCTCGTGCAACGTCGCCCACTCGACGGCATTGCCCATCTTCCCCTGGAGGCCGTACATCGCATTCACGCGCATCGCTCTGCTCCTCTCGCACGGTCAGCACGGTAGCAACCCGGAGCCGCGCCGTCGCGTCGCCTCCTCGCCGGCAGTGAGACGGAGTCCAAACATGCGACGTGCTATCACAGATGTCACGTCGTAGGATGTCCCGCAGCACAACGTAGATAGGGGTTGTCACTATGCGACGGACACGAACTGCTCTCCGCAAGGTACGAGGGCTGACCCTGCTGCTGGCCGTGACGGCCTTCTCGATGGTCGGCTGCATCCGCTACGAACTCGGCTTCGTCGTGAACAACGACGGCTCGGGCACGATGAGCGTGCTGCTCGCCATCAGCGACCAGATCAGCGCGATGACCGGCATGACCACCGAGGACGCGCTCCCGCTCGATCCCTCGGCCCTGCCGGGGACCGCCGTCGAGGAGTACAGCCAGGACGGCTTCTCCGGGATGCGGGTCACGGTCCCGTTCGCCAGCCTCCAGCAGCTCGGCTTCTTCATGGGGACCGAGCAGGCCGACGCGCTGACGAATGAGTTCGACCTGCGTCCGGACGGCGCGGGCGGATGGTCGTTCTCGACCGTCCTCGTGCCTGCGACCGAGGCGGCCGGGCCGGCGGCCGACCAGGCCGGGGCGTTGCCGCCCGAGTTGCTCCAGGGCGGATGGGCCCGCATCCGGGTGCAGCTGCCAGGCACGATCGCCGAACATAACGCGGACCGCGTCGAGGGCGGCGTCCTCATCTGGGACATCGACCTCACCAGCACGGAGCCGCGCACGCTGACGGCGACGACCACGGGCGCGGACGCCGGCTCCACTGCCGCGCCGGAGACGGGCCATGGCATCCTCGCCACGGACGCCAGCGGCAGCGGCGCGGGCACGCTCGCAGCGGTCGCGATCGCCGCGGTCGTTGTGGTGGTGGCGTCACGTGCGCTCACCGGACGGCGCCGGGAGGTCCGTCGCTAGCGGCACCATCGGAACGCCTGAACAGGGCGGGACCACCGCCCGCGAGGCCCGGGTCGCAATGCTCGCGACCCGGGCTCTTGCTGTGCCCGGCGTCGCCTTCGCTGGAAGGTCATGACCGTGGCGTCGACGGTCCACGGCCAACCACTGCCGAGCCACACGCCGCCCCATCGTGCGCACTACACTGCCCTCGCGCCGAAGTGGCGCTGGGAGGAGACAAGAGATGCCCGAGTACCAGGAGTACGACCCACAGAAGCACGGCCGCGACACGCCGCAGGAGATCTTCGGCCCCGTCGTGAAGGTCGACAAGCACGAGGACGGCAAGATCCACGTGATCACGCTCAACCGTCCGCACCGCATGAACTCGATCGGCGACGGGCTCGGCGAGGCCCTGTACGACGCCTACGCGGACTTCCGCGACGACCCGACCGCGCGTGTCGCGATCCTCACGGGCGCCGGGAGCAAGGCGTTTTGCGCCGGGGCCGACCTCATCCAGACCTCGGAGACCCGGCAGGCCGAGGCGGCCGACGGCGACGCGCCACGGCCGGCAGCCGGCCCGCGCAAGAACTCCGTGCCGCTCGCAGAGGGCATGGGGCTGTGGAAGCCGACCATCGCCGCCATCAATGGCTTCGCCATCGCCGGCGGCTTCATGTATGCCATGCAGACCGACATCCGCATCATGGCCGAGTCGGCCCGCGTCGGCATCGCCGAGGTGCGGTGGAACATGCCCGGCGCGGGTTGGATGATCCCGGTCCTCCGCCAGATCGGCCTCAGCGCGGCCCTCGAGCTGACCCTGTGGGGCGACACGCAGTGGGACGCGCAGCGCGCCTACCAGCTCGGTTGGGCGCAGCGCGTCGTGCCCGACGACCAGCTCATGGACACGGCGATGGAGTACGCGAACCGCATGCTCGACATGGCGCCGCGCGCCGTGCGCAACAACAAGCAGGCGCTGTACCGCGGCTTCAACATGCCGCCCGAGGTCGCGTCGGAGTGGGGCAACGCGCTGGAGCAGAACCTCGCCGGGATGCAGGACTCGATCGAGGGCCCCACGGCCTTCTCCGAGAAGCGCCGCCCGAACTTCATCGACGCATAGCGACGTCGCGCTTCGCGCACACAAGGCGGGCGCGTCCCAGGGGGGCGCGCCCGTCGTCCGTCCCGGCGGACACGCCGCCGGGGGGACTTGAGTTGAAGGTCATCCACAAGATCGGCGCGCAGGCTCGGGCCCTTCTTGCAAAGATTCGCAGAGACACGGCCGCACCACTATGCTGTCGACGGCTGCGTACTGGACTGCGCACGGCATCGATGTCTCTGCGACCACCAGTGAGGCCCACGCCCTGTGTACTTCAGCCCTCGCCTCTGGAGCCTGACCGCCGGGGTCCGCGGGCGCATTGCTCTCGCCGTGGCGCTGGGGCTCGCGACCGCGGCGGCCGGGATCGCCCGCCTCGGCCTGCTCGGCGTGCTGCTCGCGCGCGTATTCCAGGGTGACGGACCGGCCGACCTCGTCCTCCCGATCGCGGCCGTACTCGCCGCGATCGGTGCCCGGGGATTCCTCCAGTACCTGAAGGAGGGCGTCGCCTACGAGACCGCAGCACGCGTGCAGTCCACGCTCCGCGAGCGCCTCCATGACCGTGTGCTCGAGCTGGGTCCCGCCTACTTCGACTCGCGGCGCACCGGCGACGTCACGATCTCGCTGGTCGAGGGCGTCGAGCAACTCGAGACCTTCTTCGGACAATACCTGCCGCAGTTCTTCACCGCCGCGCTGGCTCCCGTCGGCATCTTCGTCTTCATGGCGTTCCTCGACCTGCCGACCGCGACGATCTACCTCGTGGTCGCGCTCGCAACGCTGGCCGCGCCGGCCGTCTTCCACCGCATGAACGCGACGGCGAGCATGCGGCGACGCGAGGCCTACGGCTCGTTCGCCGCCGACTTCCTGGACTCGATCCAGGGACTGCCGACGCTCAAGGCGTTCGGGCAGAGCGGCGCACGCGGGGACACCCTCGAGCGCCGGGCCGACGCGGTCTTCCGTTCAACGATGGGCGTGCTCGCGAGCAACGCCGCGACCCACGGGATGACCATCGCCGGCATCGCCGTCGGCGCCGCGGTCGCACTCGCATACGGCGCCTCGCGGGTCGAGCGCGGCGAGCTCAGCATCGAGGTCTTGCTGATCATCCTGATGCTCGGCGTCGAGGTCTTCCGCCCGCTCCGCGAGCTCAGCCAGCTCTTCCACCAGGGCCTGCTCGGCGTCTCCGCCTCGGGCGGCGTCTTCGACCTGCTTGCCGCGCGGCCGCGTGTCGCCGAGGCGCCGGACGCGCGCGACGTCGGGCCGGGCGCCGGCCGCCCGGGAGTCGCGTTCGAGGGCGTCACATTCTCGTACCCCGGCGGGCGGCGACCGGCTTTGCGCGATGTCTCGTTCCGCGTCGCGCCCGGCGAGCGCGTCGCCGTCGTCGGGCGCAGCGGCTCGGGGAAGTCCACCCTCGTCTGGCTGTTGCAGCGGCTCTACGACCCGCAACAGGGCCGCGTGCTCGTGGGCGATGTCGATGTGCGAGCGGTGCGCTTCCATGCACTGCGGGCGCAGATGGCCGTCGTGCTCCAGGACAGCTACCTCTTCCACGGCACGATCGCGGACAACCTCCGGCTCGGGAAGCCAGACGCGACGGTCGAGGAGCTCGAGGCAGCCGCCCGCGCTGCCAACGCCCACGAGTTCATCGCGCGGCTCCCGCGCGGGTACGACACCGTGATCGGCGAACGCGGCCAGCGGCTCTCCGGCGGCGAGCGCCAGCGCGTCGCGATTGCGCGGGCGCTACTGCGCGACGCTCCCATCCTCGTGCTCGACGAGGCTCTCTCGAGTGTCGACGCGGAGAACGAGGCGCTCATCCAGCAGGCGCTCGACCGGCTGATGGAGGGCCGTACGACCCTCGTCATCGCGCACCGTCTGTCGAGCGTCGTCGGATGCGACCGCATCCTCGTGCTGCAGGACGGCGACCTCGTCGAGTCCGGCACGCCTGCGGAGCTGCGCAGCGGCGGTGGGGCCTACGCCGAGCTAATGGCGGAGCAACTCGAGGACGCCGCCGCGCCGGGCGCGGCGGGCCTCGCGGCAGATCCGGTCGCGCCCACTGCCGCGGCCTTCGATGACCTCGCGCCTGCCGGGCCACGGGATGACGCGCACGCCGCGCCCACGGAGGCGATGCTGCGCGCCGAGCAGATGGGCTGGGTCGATACCTTCCGCCGGCTGCTGGCCGTGGTCGGGTCACTGTGGCCGAAACTGCTGCTCTCGTTCACCTCGGGCGTCGGCCACTTCCTCGGGCTGATCGGCGTGTCCGTGCTGGGCGCGCTGATGGTCGCGCGGGTGCGCAACGACGAGCCGTTCGACGCCCTGATGGTCGCGCTGCTGATCCTCGCACCG
Source organism: Chloroflexota bacterium (assembly GCA_009840945.1). Lineage (GTDB taxonomy): Bacteria > Chloroflexota > Dehalococcoidia > UBA2979 > UBA2979 > VXMT01. Next base: position 8,947 of record VXMU01000053.1, read on the forward strand.
GTGACGGCGGTCCTGACCTGGCTCGAATCGTGGATATCGCACGACCTCGCGTTCCGCCTGCTCGCGCAGATGCGCATCGCGCTCTACCGCCAGCTCGACCGCCTGGCGCCGGGCTACCTGCAGCGTCGTCGCAGCGGCGACCTGGTGGGGATGGCGACACAGGACGTCGAGACCGTGGAGTACTTCTTCGCGCACACGGTCGCCAACGCCTTCGTCGCGATCGTCGTCCCCGCGGGCGTGCTGATCACGCTGCTCGTATACGGCTGGCAGCTCGCGCTGGTGCTGTTGCCGTTCCTCGCGCTCGCGGCATGGAGCCCGGTGCTCACGCGCTCGGCGGTCGAGCGGCTCGGGACGACCGCGCGCGTCCACCTCGGCGAGCTGAACGCCCACGTCGTCGACTCGCTGCAAGGTCTCCGCGAGATCGCCGCCTTCCAGGCCGACCCGCAGCGCCGCGCGGACTTCACCCGGCTGGGCGAGGCGTACGTCCCGGTGCGGCTAGCCTTCAACCGCCAGATCACGCTCCAGCGGATCTGGCTCGAGCTGCTGATCGGCGGCGGCGGGCTGACCGTGCTGGTCGTCGGCGCCGCGTTGGTGAGCGCGGGCGATCTCTCGGCCACGGCGCTGCCGCTGCTCACGTTGCTGGCGATGGGCGCGTTCCTCCCGATCAGCGAGCTCGCGCAGGTCGGCCGCCGGCTCGGGGACACCATCGGCGCAACGCGTCGCCTGACCGCGATCCACACCGAGCCGGTCCCCGTCCTCGACGGACCGGGCGTCGCCGATGGGCATGTGCCCGCCGGGGCGGCGCTCGCGGGTGTCCGCTTCACCTACCAGGGCTCGTCACGACCGGCCCTCGACGATGTCTCCTTCGAGGTGCGGCCCGGCTCGACGGTCGCGCTGGTCGGACCGTCGGGCGCCGGCAAGAGCACGGTCGCCCATCAGCTCTTGCGCTTCTGGGATCCTGAGGCCGGCAGCGTCACGGTCGCCGAGCACGACGCTCGCGAGTTCCGGCTCGACGAGTTGCGCGGCCGCATCGCGCTCGTCGCCCAGGACACCTATCTCTTCAACGCCTCGATTCGCGACAACCTGCTGGTGGCGAAGCCGACGGCCGGCGAGGCCGAACTCTCGGATGCCCTCGAGCGTGCCGGGCTCGCTGACTTCGTCGGCACGCTGCCCGACGGCGTCGACACGGTGGTTGGGGAGCGTGGGGCACAGCTCTCGGGCGGGCAGCGTCAGCGCGTGGCGATCGGCCGCGCGATCCTCAAGGACGCGCCGGTGCTCGTGCTCGACGAGGCCACCTCGCACCTCGACTCGCTCAACGAGCGGATCGTCCGGAACGCACTGTCCGAGCTTGAGAACGGCCGCACGGCCGTGGTCATCGCGCACCGCCTGTCGACCGTGCGCGACACCGATCTGATCGTCGTCCTCGACGCCGGCCGCGTCGTCGAGGCGGGGACGCACCAGGAACTGCTGAACCGGGGCGGGCTCTACGCACGTCTCGCCGCGACTCAAATCGCTGCGACGCCGCGGTAATCGCCCACGCACCTGTCTCCGGGCTCATGGGGAGACTCGCGTCAAGCGAGTCACGCTCGTCGCCGGTGCGCGGCAATTGGGTATGTGATGTTGGTGGAGACGGGGGAGAATTGAACTCCCCGTCCAGCAAGCCTCCGTCACGGATCTGCTACGGGCGTAGTCGGCGGCGGGTTCTTACCGGCATCCCTGCGCCGACGAGGGAGGCTGCCGGCCAGTCCCAGTAGTCTTGGTTGCGAGGCCTGAGACGCGCGCCCGCAATTGCAGCCCGGCATTTCGGCGCTGTCTCCCGGCTCGCCAGGCGAGAGCCGGGGACAACGTCACCGCCCCTTAGGCGGCGAGGGCGAGTTCGTTATCGCCTGTTATGAAGGTGCCACCTGTTTTACGAGGTTGGTGGCGCCTCGACCCGCAAACCGTGTCCGTGTACCGCTGTCGACCCCTTTCGTCCCCACAGATCCATCGTACGCATGTGGGGGGTCGCGAGGGAAGCCCCTCTCAGCGCGCGTCGCGACGCATCGCGCGCTGCATCGTGCGCTCCGCCTCGCGCTTTGCGATCGCCTGTCGCTTGTCGTAGCGGCGCCGGCCCCGCGCGAGTCCGATCTCGACCTTCGCCAGCCCGCGCGTCAGGTAGAGCCGCAACGGGACGATGGTCGTGCCGGGCTGGTCACGCAGCGCGCGTTCGAGACGTTCGAGCTCGCCGCGGTGCAGGAGGAGCTTGCGGGTCCGCATCGGCTCGTGGTTGAGGCCGGCCGGCGCGTAGGGGGCGATGTGCACGTTGTGCAGCCAGAGCTCGCCGCCCTGGAAGCGGGCGAAGCCCTCGGCGATGTTCGCGCGCCCCGCACGGATCGACTTGATCTCGGAGCCCGTGAGCACCAGTCCCGCCTCGTAGGTCTCCTCGATCGAGTAGTCGTAGCGGGCGCGGCGGTTCGTCGCGACGGTGCCACCCTCGCGCGGGTCGGGCTGTTGCTTCTTCGAGGAGCGCTTCGCCACCTGCTCGCCTTACCTCGGCTCGTCACCACACACCCGCGCCCCCGGGGCGACCCGGGGGCAGGGGAGGGGACATAACTGTCCGTCCAGTATGCGCTTACGAGCCCTGTGCCGACGAGGCCAGCATGGCGCGCAGGGCGTCGATCGCCCGGTACACGGCCAGGTCGCGGTCCGCCTCGATGTCGTCGGCGGTCAGCGTGACCTCGATGTCCGGGATGACGCCGCGGCCCTCGATGATGTTGCGGTCCGGCGTCAGCCAGCGGGCGATCGAGACGTACACGGCGCCGCCGTTGCTGAGGTCGCGCGCGCGGTTGACCGTGCCCTTGCCGAACGACGTGGAGCCCACGACGATGCCGCGGCCGTTCTCCTGGATGGCCGCCGCCAGCACCTCGGAGCCCGAGGCGGAGAACTCGTCCTGGACGACCGCGATCGGGAGCGTAGTCACGATGTTGCGGTCGGCGCGGTAGACCTGCTCGGTGCCCGTGCGGTCGACTGAGACGAGGATGGTGCCGTCGTCCAGGAACAGATCCGCGGTCTGCGCCGTCTCGTCCAGCAGCCCGCCCGGGTTGGCGCGCACGTCGAGGATGAGTGCGTCGATCTCGCCGGTGTCCTCGAGCTGCCGGACCAGGTCGGTCAGCTCCTGCGGGGTGCGCGAGGTGAAGCTGCGGATCCGGATGTAGCCGATGTTCTTGACCTCGTCGCCGCCGCTGTCCCGGAGGATGCCGCCGGGTGGGGCGGTGTCGACGGACGCGACGAGGATGTTGTCGCGGATGATCGTGATCGTCTCCTCGGTGCCGTCGGTGTGGCGCACGGTGATGTCGACGGAGGTCCCGCGCTCTCCGCGGATGCGGAGCACAGCCTTCTCCACGCTCCAGCCCTCGGCGTCCTCGCCGTCGACGGCGAGGATGATGTCGCCGGCGCGGCCGCCGGCGCGCTCGGCGGGGGTATTGGGGATCGGGGCCACGATCACGACATAATTATCCTGCCGCGAGACCGTCGCGCCGATGCCCTCGAAGGACCCGTCGAAGTCGCCGCGAGACACGGCGTAGGTCTGCGGGTCGATGTAGACGGAGTGGGGGTCACCCAGCGCCTGGAAGAGCCCGTTGATCGCGCCTTCGTAGAGGAGCTGGCGGTCGACGAGGTCGGGCTCGACGTAGTCCGCCTCGAGGATGTCGATGATCTCGTCGAGCAGCCCGGAGTCGAAATCGACGAGGTCGGCGTCGGGGGTGGTATCGGCGCTGTCCGGCGTGCCGGCCTCGGCGGTCGGCGTGACCTCGACCGTCGTGACCGTCTCGATCGTCACGGGGTCGCCCTCGACAACGATGCGTGCGAGGAAGCCGACAGCGACCAGGAGGGCCGCGATGAACACGGAGAGGACGCCCACAAGCAGCGTTTGCACGAAGTTGGAGTTCATTCCAGAGCTCCTCGGAGGAGCGTCCGCCAGGAGCCGGCGGACGGGGCCGGTGGGGCGATTGCAACCGTCAGTCTATCACCGGTGCGCGCAGCGTCAGCCGCAGCGGCGCTCCTCGCACGCGCCCTCGCGGGCGCTCGCGGCGAGGATCGCGGGGAGCGGGAGGCGCGGCAGCGGCACCGGGCTACGCGGATCGTAACGTCGCACGATTCCGCCCAGGGCGGGCCACGCACCTCACTCACGGATGCGAAGGCGCTCCGATTCGACGATCCAGAGTTGCCCCGCACGGCTCGCCGATTCCAGCCGCTGCATCAGTGTCGGCGCGATGGCAAGCACCGCGTCGCGCGCGCTTGTGCGCGGGCGGAGCACCACGAGGCCGGCGTACTCTGCGGGCGGGTAGGCGCGGATGTCGGCGAAGTCGAGGTCCTGCGTGACGAGCGCGCGCTGCTCGTCGACGCACGCTTCGGCGATAACTTCGTCCGCGGCGCCCACCAACCCCTCGTCGACGACTGTGGCAACGTCATGGCCGGCGTCGGCGAGGAGGCGCCCGAACGTCACCGGTACGTTCTCATCGAGCTTGAATCGCACGGAATCGTTGTCGGGCTACCGGCCAGGTGCGGCGACGCGCTCGCGCGCCAGCTCGGCGGCGTATTGCAGCGCGGCCGGGATCGCGTCCGGGGGCACCGTCGGGTAACTCTCGCGGATCTCGGCATGCGACAACCCGGCGGCCAGGTTGTCGAGGATGACGGTCACAGGCACGCGCGTGCCAGCGATGCACGCTTGACCGTGGCACACGTTCGGGTCAACGGTGATGTGCTCGCGCCAGTCCATATCGTCCATCGGCTGCCCCTGCTCATGCATCGTAGCAGGGGGCACGGCGGGCGTCCTCAGAGGTCGTGGAGCCGTAAGTACCCGGCGTCCGCGCGGGCCCGGCCGCCGAGCGTAACGTCGCACTATTACCATTATGTGGAGCACGGCTGCGCGACGTAGACCTGCGTTCGACATAACAGGAACAACCCCGGCCCCATCACGGTCGTCGGGAAACCGCGGGCCTCGCCCCGTCGTTATATCAGTCGAGGCATCTCGGATGTGTTGAACGGGGTTCCCCACGGATCCATGGCCCGCCTGATCCGCATCTTCGCCGCAGCCGCGATGCTGCTCGTCGCCGCGTGCACGAGCACCGTCACCGCGCCCACACCGCCGACGCCCGAGGTGACGGCGACGCCGACGCCCGCCGTCGCGACGCCCGCGCCCCGCCCGCCGCCCCCGCCCGGGCGCTTATACCCATAGCCCCGCCCC
>VXMU01000048.1:0-11624 GCA_009840945.1 Chloroflexota bacterium
CCCGGGCGTGGGGCCGGCCGTCCCCCCGCTGCCCCCGCCCGCCCTGGCGGGGCCGCGCCAGCCCCTCTACCCACATCGCGCCCGCCCCCCGCGGCGCCGCGCCCGCGCGGTCGCGGTGCTGCGCGAGCTCGGCCTGCACGTCGACCCGCCGAGCGCTTCGCTGTACGTGTGGGCCCGGCTGCCGGAGGGCGAGCGCTCCTCGGCGGACTACGCCGGGCGGCTGGTCGAGGAGACCGGGGTCGTGGTCACGCCGGGCGTCAGCTACGGCGACGCCGGCGAGGGCTACATCCGCATCTCGCTCACCATCGCCGACGACCGCCTCGAGGAGGCGCTCGACCGGCTCTCCAGCTTCGCGCGCGGGCAGTAGGGGTCGAGGGCAGACGATGGCGACCCGCCCGCCCGAGCCGATGCCGGAGGACGTGCGCCTCGCGATCGAGGAGCGCGGCGTGCGCGCCGAGTACGACGCGCGCCCGTGGTACCAGCGCAACGACTACCTCGCGTGGCTCGGACGCGCGAAGCGCGCGGACACGCGCGCCCGGCGCCTGGCTCAGATGCTCGATGAGCTGGAGCAGGGCGGCGTCTACATGCGGATGACGCACGCGCCCAGCCGCAAGGCGTAGCACCCCCGCTTCCACCCGCATCCCTGACCCGCGCGAGCCATTACAAGCGGACTCGCGATATGCTATGGCGCGTGAGCGGGTTGACGATCATCAGTGGGGTGCCGGGGTCGGGGAAGACCGAGCGCCTCGTCGCGCTCGCGGCCGGGCGCGTCGAGGCGGACCCGTTCGCTGCCACGCTCGTGCTCATGCCGACGGCGCGGCACGGCGACCAGTTCCGGCGGCGCGTGGTCGAGCGCTGCGGCGTCGCGCTCAACCTCGATGTCACGACGCTCCACTTCTACGCCCGGCGGGTCGCCGACACCAGCGCGGTCCCGCCCATCGACGTCACCACGGAGCTCCTGCGCCGCGCGACGCGTCGGGAGATCGACGCCGGAGCGGCCGGGCGCTTCGCGGCCATCGCAGAGACGCCCGGGCTGCACGCGCTCCTCAGTAGCGCCGTCTCGGAACTCGCCGGCCTGGACGTGGAGCCCTCGGCACTCGCCGGGGCGTCCGGCCGGGCGGGGAGCGCGGACCACGAGGCGCTCGCCGCGGTCTATCGCGCGTACCGCGACCTCCTCGACGAGCACGGGTGGCGCGACCCACGCGAGACGCCGACGCTCGCCGCCGAGGCGATCAACGACGGCGCCCCCGTGCAGGGGCTCGTGCTCGTCGACTCGTTCGAGTTCCTGAACCCGCGTGAGCTGGCCCTCGTCGCCGCGCTCGCGCGGCGCACGGAGGTCGCCATCGCGCTCGACCGCGAGGGCAGCGAGCGCGCGCGCTGGACGGCGGAGCGCCTCGATGCGCTTGCGCCGGACGCCGCGCGCGAAGACCTCGCACCGCGCACCGGCACGGCGACGGTCTCCGCGCGGACCGCGTTCGACAACGAGGCGCAGCTCCGCGAGATCGCGCGGGCGATCAAGCAGACGCTCGCCGAGGACTCCTCGTTGCGCCCCTCGGACTTCGCGGTGGTGTTCCGGCAGGCCGCGCCCCACCTCACGCTCGCCCGCCGCGTCTTCGCCGAGTACGACCTGCCGTTCGACCCGGCGGCCGGCGAACGGCTGGCGTCGAGGCCGTTCGGGGCGTGGGTGCTGCAGTTACTGCGGCTCCCGCAGCACGACTGGCGACTGACGCGGATCGGCGCGCTGCTGCGCTCGGCGTTCCTCGACCGCAGCCGGTGGGGCGTGCCGAACGACACGGTCGACCACGCGCTGCGCGTCGGCCGCGGCCGAGGGCTGTTCGCGGGGATGGAGGCGCTCCGACGCCTGCCGCGCGCCCTGTCGACCGCCGCCGATGACGCCGAGGAACGCGACAACGAAGGGTACGCCGCACGCCTCCGTGCCGCCTCGGACGCCATGGAGCGCGTCGGCGAGGGCCTGGACGCGCTGCTCGGCGGCGACGCGCGCACGGCGGGAGCGTGGGCGGCTGCCCTGGACGAGGCGCTGTTCGGCGCGGACGGCCTCGCGCGCGTCTCGGTCGAGGGGTACGAGAGCCTCGACGTGGAGACGTCGGCGTTGCGGGCCGACCTCGACGCGCTGCGCCACATCGACGAGGCGCTCGGCGGCCCGACGATCCGGCTCGACGAGTTCACCGACGAGATCGAGGCGCGCATGCAGCGGCCGGGGACGCTCCTGCGTGAGGCGGGCGGCGTGCTGCTGGCGCCGATGCACACGTTGCACGGCCTGCGCTTCGCCCACGTCTTCGTCGGCGGGCTCGCCGAGGGCGAGTTCCCCGCGCCTCGACGCAGCGGCGGCTTCCTCGACCGCCGCAGCCGCGAGGTGCTGGAGGCGGGCGGGCTCGATCTCCCGCCCGAGGCCCGCGCCACCGAGGACGAGCTGTGGGCCACGGCGTCCTCGCGCGCCGGCACGAGCCTCTTGCTCTGGCGGCCGCGCTTCGACGAGGGAGGGCGTCCCCGCGCCCCCTCGTGGTACTGGCACGAGGCTGCGTCGACGCCCTCCGCAGAGCAGCCCCATGAGGTCGCGGCCACCACGCCCGAGGTCGCGGCGTCGCTGCGCGAGCTGGCGGTGTCACTCTCGTCCCGCTGGCGCGACGGCGAGCAGCGCCGGCCGCGAGGCCTCGACGCGTGGCCGCTCGTCGTGCGCGCCGCGGCGCCGGTCGAGCAGCGCCGCCGCTCGTTCGCGGCGGCCGGAGCGCACGAGGGCGACCTGGCTGGCATCGCCGCCCCCTCGGCGCTCGAACGGCTGACCGCCGAGTCGGCGCGGTGGAGCGCGAGCCGCCTGGAGTCGTACCGCACGTGCGCGTTCCAGTTCTTCGGCCGCTACGCCCTGCGGCTGAGCGAGGTGGAGGAGGAGCACGTCGAGGCGGACGCCGCCGTCCGCGGGAGCGTCGTCCACGACATCCTCGAGGAGGCGCTCCGGCCGCTGTACGAGGCGGGGCGTGCGCTGCTCCCCGAGACCCTCGATGCGGCCATCGCGCGTATGCGCGAGCGTGGCGGCGAGCTGTGGGACGCGGCCCCGGCGAAGTGGTCGTTCGGGCGCGCGGCGCTCTGGCGGTACCAGTGGGACGAGACGGCCGATGAGATCGAACGCCTGCTGCGGCGCGAGGCGCAGGAGAACGCCTCTTTTGGCGTCGAGCGCATCGCCGGGCTGGAGGCGCCGATCGACGGCACCGCGATGCCGGGCGTCGAGCCGAGCTTCGAGCTGCGCGGCAACATCGACCGTGTCGACGAGGGGCCGGGGTTCATCCAGATCGTCGACTACAAGACCGGACGCGACATCAGGCGCAAGGACGTCGAGGAGGGCCGGCGGATCCAGCTCCAGCTCTACGCCATCGCGGCGCGGGAGCAACGCGGCGCGGAGCGGCTCGTCGCGCGCTACGCCTACCTCCGACCGCCGCGGAGCCCGTGGTCGATCGACACGGCGAATCCGGAGGACGCCGCGCTGGTCGACGAGGTCGCGGGGCACGCCGAGGTCGCGCGCGCGTCCGTCGCGGGCGGCGACTTCCGCGTCGACCCGCAGGTGCCGTGCCCGAGCTACTGCGACTTCCGTCTCGTCTGCCGCGTCAACCAGTTCACCCGGTCCAAGCGATGGAGCTGACCCCCGAGCAGCGCGCCATCGTCGGTCTGCAGGCCACGGACCTCGCGGTGACCGCGGGCGCGGGCAGCGGCAAGACGCGCGTGCTGGTCGAACGCTACGTGAGGCTGCTCCGCACCTGCTCGATCCCGGAGATCGCGGCCGTCACCTTCACCGAGGCCGCCGCGACCGAGATGCGCGAGCGCGTCCGCCGCTCGGTGATGGCCGACGACGCCCTGTCCCGCCACCGTCCCGACCTCGACGACGCCGTGATCGGCACGGTCCACTCGCTCGCGCTGCGGCTACTCCGCGAGCACCCCTTCGACGCCGCCATCGACCCCTCGGCGGCCGTGCTCGGTGAGGACGAGGCCGAGCTGCTGCGCCGCGCCGCGTCGGCAGAGGCGATCAACGCCGCCGCGGAGGCCGACGACGACCGCACGACGGCGCTCCGCGAGATCGGCGTCTACCAGGCGGGCATCCTCCTCCCGCGCATGCTCGCCGACCGCGACGACGTCGATGCCGCCTTCGAGGCGATGGGCGACGACCCTGCCGGGTGGCACGCACACGTGAGCGCCGTCCTCGATGCGAGCTACGGCGCAGAGCAGGGCGCTATCCGGCGCGAAGTCGCGGCCCTCACGACCGAGATCGAGCGCAACGCGGCCGGAGTAAACGAGCGCCAGCGGGAGGTTGTCGAGCGCGTACTCGCTCCGCTCCGCGCGGCCCGCGCGGCTCCCGACTGGGAGGCATTCAGCGCGGCGCTTGCAGAGGCATGCGGACACGTCAACCTCCAGGTCGGGCGCAGGAGCCCGCCTGACTCGGATGTCAGGGAGGCGCTGAGCAGGCTGCGCGATCGTGGTGACGAGGCGGCCGGGCTCCCCGCGTGGAACGAGGTCGACGAGCGCGCGATGCCCGCCCTCGTCGGTGTCCGCGCCCTCTTCGACGATGCTGCGACGCGCTACGCCACCGCGAAGCGCGAGCAGCACGCCATGGACTTCCTCGACCTCGAGATCGGCGCGGTCGCGCTGCTGCGGGACCACGAGGACGTCGCGGCCGGGGTACGCGCGCGGTTCCGGCACCTCATGGTGGACGAGGCGCAGGACATCAACCCCGCGCAGGCCGAGCTGATCCGCCTCATCGCCGGCCCCGCGCCGGACGGGCCGCGGCCATGGCTGTTCCTCGTCGGCGACGGGAAACAGTCCATCTATCGCTTCCGCGGGGCCGACGTCGCGCGGTTCGCGGAGCTGCGCCGGCTCGTCACGGACCGCGGCGGCCCAACCCTGCCACTGAGTCGCTCGTTCCGCACGCACGACCTGCTGGTGGAGGCCGCGAACGCCGTCTTCGCCCACGTCTTCGAGGACGCATCGGAGCCGTTCGAGGTCTCGATGGAGCGTATGCACGGCCGCCCCGACCCCGCGCCCGGCGGCGGGCCACACCTCGTGCTGATGCCGGTCGGCAAGACCACGCCGGACGGGGAGAACGCGGTGGACGACGAGCGACGTCGCGTCGAGGCCGACGCGGGCGCGGCGGAGATCGCCGCGCTGCTCGATGAGGGCCGCGAGGTCTGGGACGGGGGCGAGGGACGGCTGCGGCCGGCACGCGCGGGCGATGTCGCGGTGCTGCTGCGCCGCTTCACCAACGTGCACACCTTCGAGCAGGCGCTGGAGGCGCACGGGGTCCCGTACACGACGCCGAGCGGCACGGGCTTCTTCACGCGCCAGGAGGTGCTCGACTGCGCCCACCTCCTGCGCTGGCTCGCTGAGCCACATGATGAGGTCGCCCTCGCCGGCCTGCTGCGCTCGCCGTTCTTCGTGCTGCGCGACGACACGCTGCTCGCGCTGACCGAGCAGCGCGGGTCGCTCTTCGCCGCCCTCGCCGACCCGCCCGACGCCGTCGAGGGCCGCGAACGGGAGCGCTGCGCGCACGCGGCCCGCGTGCTCGGCGGCCTGCGCGCCAACGCCGGCACCCTGCCCGCCGACGCGCTGCTGGAGCGCGCGCTCGACGCCTCGAGCGTCGAGGCGGCGTGGAGGCCCATCGAGGGCGGCGAGCAGGCCGTCGCCAACATCCGCAAGCTCGTCCGCATGGTCCGCACGCTCGCCGGGTACACGCTGCCCGAGGTCGTCGAGTACCTGGACCAGCGCCGCGAGGACCTCGACGTGCGGGAGGCACCGGCGGTGCTCGACCGCCCGGACGCGGTGCAGGTCATGACGGTGCACGCCTCGAAGGGGCTGGAGTTCCCGATCGTCTGGGTCCCCGAAGCCCACACCGCGCCGCCCCCGTCGTACGACGTGATCCGCTGGCGCCGCGACGAAGGGGTGTCGGCGACGCTCCAGCGCGGCGAGGAGGACACGAGCCGGCCTCGGCCCGGGTTCTACGCGCACCTGCGGCAGCGCGACGAGGCCGAGGACGCGGCGGAGCACCGGCGCCTCTTCTACGTCGCCGCCACGCGCGCCGCCGACTACCTCTACGTCTCCGGCGACGAGTCGGGCAAGGGCAGCTGGCTGGAGGCCGCCCTCGCCGTCTGCGAGGGCGGCACGGTGGAGAGCGCGGACGTGCGACCGCCCCTCGAAGTGGACGTCGACGGCATCGCGCAGCGCGCCGGGCCTCGTGAGCTGCGCCTGCGGGACGAAGCCGCCGAGGAGGACTACATCGCGCCGCTGCTGGAGCGCCCGCGCGTCATCCCGGTGCGCGCCAGCACGCCCGTCACCGCGCTGCGCGAGCCCACCGGCGCGCCGGCATACCTCGGGCGCGGCGACGGTCGCGGCGCGCTGCGCGGCAGCGTCGTCCACCGCGCGATCGAGGAATCGGCCGGCGACGTCGCCTTGATGGACGTGGCAGCCCTCGCGGCGATCGTGCGCGAGGAGAGCGAGCGCGCGCTCGACGATGCGACGGTCGAGACGCTCGCGCGAGAGGCCGGCGAGATGCTGGCCGAGTACGCGCGCTCGGGCGTTGCCGGGGCGCTCGCCGGCCCGGACGTCGAGCGGTGGTTCGAGCTGCCGTTCGCGTGGGACTGGGACGGCCTCCCGGTCCACGGCGCGATCGACCTCGTCTACCGCGACGCGGGCGGCTGGCACGTCGTCGACTTCAAGACCGACGGCCTCGCCGGTACGACGGCTGACGCCGTCGCGCGCCGCTACCTCGTGCAGATCGGGCTGTACCAGCGAGCGATCGAGGCCGCCGTCGGCGAGCCCGCGGCGGCGGGGCTGCTATTCCTGCGCAGCGGCGAACTGGTCGAACCCGCCCGCGCCGACCTCGACGCCGCGCTCGACGAGGCTCGGCGGCGCGTGGACGCGGGCGAGCTGCTCGACCCCGAGGCGGCCGAGCTGGTCGAGGAGCCTGCGTAGCGCGGGACTACTCGTCCGCCATCCCCAGGCGGTCGAGGGCGATCCGGCGGGCGCTGTTGTCGCCCGGCTCCGATCGCACCTCGATGTGCTCGGCCCACTTGATGCTGGTGAAGCACTCGCCGCCCGGCACGACGAGGCGGGCAGGGCCGCCGTGCGGGCCGGCCAGCGGCTCGTCGTTCGCTTCGACGGCGAGCAGGGCGGTGCGCGCCTCGGCGATCGGGATCGGGATGCTGAAGTCGTCGGCCGTGATCTGCACCCACGACCCGCCGGCCGCGACGCCCGCGCGGTCGAGGAGGTCGGCCACGGCGACACCTCGCCAGCGGATCCCGGGCACCGTCCACCCCTCGAGGCAGGCGAAGTCGTCGACCATCAGCTGCTGCGTCATGTCCTGCAGGTCGTCGACGCCGAGGTCGAGCGCCTCATCGACGAGGCCGTCGACGCGCAGCCGCCACGTCGAGGGGTCGGGCGCGTCGCCGGGGTGGACGGGCAGGGCGTCGAGGACGGTGAGGTCGGATGGCTGGTCGGGCATGGCGGGCTCCTGCCGTCGCGTCGGTCGGGCGGGTCACGATCCATCGTATCGCAGACCGCGCCGGCGGCCCGCGGGTGGCTACGTCGCGGTGAAGTCCGGTGTGCGGCGCTCCGCCATGGCGCGGACGCCCTCGCGGAAGTCGTTCGTCTGGCGCAGCCAGTCCTGCTCGACCTGCTCGTGGTCGGTGGCGAGGCGGAACGCGTCGGCGAGGCCGCGGCGCATCGTCTTGCGGATCGAGCGCACCGCAAGTGGCGCCGACTCGGCGATCTCCTGCGCCATCTCGCGCGCTTTGTCTCGCAGCTCATCGAGCGGCACCAGGGCGTCGCACAGCCCCATCTCCAGCGCCTCCTCGGCGCGGACGCGGCGGCCCGTGTAGAGCAGGTCGAGCGCTCGCTGCTCGCCGACGAGGCGCGGGAGGGTGACGGTGAGGCCGAAGCCGTGGTGGAAGCCGAGCCGCGCGAAGTTCGAGGCGAAGCGCGCCTCGGGCGCCGCCACGCGGAAGTCGGCGGTGAGCGCGAGGCCCAGCCCGCCCCCGATCGCCGCGCCCTGCACGGCCGCGACGACCGGCGTCTCGGCCTCCATCATGCGCGCGCCCTGCGCGTAGAGGTGCGGGTTGCCGGTGAGGGCCGGCGCCTCCGCCTCGTCGTCGGGCGCGGGGTCGCCGCCGAGCGCGGCGCCCGCGCAGAACGAGCGCCCCTCGGCGGCGAGGATGATCGCCCGCACGCCGGGCTCGGCGTCGAGGGCGTGGTAGGCATCGGCGATCGCGCGCACGAGGTCGACGTCGAAGAAGTTGTGCGGCGGCCGGTGCATCTCGACCGTGGCGATGTGGCCGTCGATCTCGACCGAGACCTCGTGGGACGGGTTGGCTACGGGCATGCGACCTCCTCGCGCGCCGCGCCACGGTACCGAGGAGCCCTCGGAGCGTCGAGGGCTGGCGACTGCGGGAGGCCGCGGGAGCCGGCCGGACCCCTCACCCCAACCCTCTCCCGAGGGAGAGGGGGCCGGAACTCTGATCCCCTCTCTCCCCGCGGGGGGGAGAGGGTGAGGGTGAGGGGGGGTCCGCAGGGTGCGAGCAGCCTTCGAGGAGCCGGCCAGACCCTCACCCCAACCCTCTCCCGAGGGAGAGGGGGCCGGACTCGGAGCCATGCGGGACAGTACGGGGCGCGTCGTGTTCCACTGGATCGCGTCGCCGGCCCGCGCCGCGACGCGAGCCGGAGACCCACCATCGACGCCTCAGTCACCCTCGAGACGCCCGGCCGCGGCGTGGTCGCCACCCGCGACGATATCCGCAACGTCGCCATCATCGCGCACGTCGACCACGGCAAGACGACGCTGATCGACGCGCTGCTGCAGCAGTCCGGCCAGCTCGGCACGCACACCGACCCGCCCGAGCGCGTCATGGACTCGAACGAGCTGGAGCGCGAAAAAGGCATCACAATCCTCGCCAAGAACACCGCGGTGCGCGTGGGCGGGGTGAAGGTCAACATCATCGATACCCCCGGCCACGCCGACTTCGGCGGTGAGGTCGAGCGCGGCCTGACGATGGCCGACGGCGCGCTCCTGCTCGTCGACGCGAGCGAGGGGCCGCTGCCGCAGACCCGCTTCGTGCTGCGCAAGGCGCTCGAGCGCGACCTGCCGATCATCCTCGTCGTGAACAAGGTCGACCGCTCCGACGCCCGCATCGCCGAGGTCGTCGACGAGGTCTACGAGCTGTTCCTGGACCTCGACGCGAACGAGGCGCAGATCGACTTCCCGATCGTCTACTGCGTCGCGCGCGACGGGACCGCCTCGCTCGACCCGAGCGTGCGAGGGGCCGACCTGCGTCCGCTCGTGGACCTGCTGCTCTCGCACGTCCCCGCGCCGGCGTACGAGCCCGGGCGGGCGCTGCAGGCGCTCGTGACAAACCTCGACGCCTCACCGTACGTCGGGCGTCTCGCGCTGTGTCGCGTGGTGGAGGGAACGCTCCGTCGCGGCGAGCCGGTCGCGTGGTGTCGCCGCGACGGCTCGGTCGAGCGCGTGACCATCGGGCGGCTCTACGTCACGGAGGGCCTCGAGCGCGTCGAGGCGGACGAGGCGGGCCCGGGCGAGATCGCGGCGGTCGCGGGCATCGACGAGATCACCATCGGCGAGACGCTGGCGGACCTCGAGCGACCCGAGGCGCTGCCGCTCATCACCGTCGACGAGCCAAGCCTGTCGATGCTCATCGGGACGAACACCTCGCCGCTGGCGGGGCGCGAGGGGACGCAGCTCACGGCGCGCGTGCTCAAGAACCGGCTCGACGCCGAGTTGGTCGGCAACGTCGCGCTGCGCGTGCAGGACTCCGACCGCCCGGACGCCTGGATCGTGCAGGGCCGCGGCGAACTGCAGCTCGCGATCCTCGTCGAGACGCTGCGGCGCGAGGGCTTCGAACTCACCGTCGGCAGGCCCGAGGTGGTCACGCGCGAGGTCGACGGCCGGCTGCACGAGCCGGTCGAGGCGCTGAGCGTGGATATCCCGGAGGAGTACCTCGGGATCGTCACGCAGCTCCTGGCCCCGCGGCGCGGGCGCGTGACGCAGACCGTGAACCACGGCAGCGGCCGCATCCGCATCGACTACCTCGTGCCGTCGCGAGGGCTGATCGGGTTCCACACCGAGTTCCTGACGGAGACGCGCGGGACGGGCATCGCCCACCACGTCTTCCACGCCTACGAGCCGTGGCACGGCGACCTCCGCAACCGCCCCACGGGCAGCCTGGTGGCCGACCGGCGCGGCGCGACGACCACCTACGCGCTCCTCAACCTGCAGGAGCGCGGGTCGCTGTTCTTCGGGCCGGGCACCGAGGTCTACGAGGGCATGGTCGTCGGCGAGCACTCGCGCGCCGGGGACCTCGACGTGAACCCGACGCGCGAGAAGAAGCTCACCAACATCCGCGCCGCGGCCGCCGACCAGACAGAGAAGCTCGCGCCACCCCGCACGCTCTCGCTGGAGATGGCGATCGAGCTGCTGCGCGCCGACGAGTGCCTCGAGGTGACGCCGCGCTCGCTGCGCCCGCGCAAGGTGCTCCTCGACGGCACGAAGCGCGCCCGCGCGGCGTCGCGCCGGACCGCCTCGCAGTAGGCTGGCGCGCTACGCGCCGGGCGCCGAGGGCAGCGAGGTCACTCCAGCCAGGTCACGACCTCGGAGTGCGGCGTGCGCTCGGCCGTGGGCAGCGCCGCGGCCGCCCCGATGCGCACGACGCCGACCATCGTCCATGCCTCGTCCGCCCCGAGCATCGCGGCGAGCCCCGGGATGCGGGTGAGGCCGCCGGTGCTCCAGTCGAGGCAGAGGCCCTCGGCGACGGCGGCGAGGGCCATGTTCTGCACGGCGCAGCACGCGGTGGCGTAGTTCTCGCGCGTGATCTCGGCCGTCTCACCGTCGAGGCTGTAGACATAGACCATCGCGGGGGCGTGCAGGACGCGGTCCCGCTTCTCGTCCGCCGAGCGGCGCTTCCGCTCGGGATTCGGGTTCGAGGCTTCGTCGTACGCGGCCTGCCAGGCCGCCTCGGCGATTCCCTTGCGCATCGGGCTGTCGTGCGGGATCGCGAAGAACCGCGTCGGTTCGGTGAGGCGGTGGTTGGGCGCCCAGATCGCCGCGGCGAAGAGCCGCTCCAGCGTCTCCCGCGGCACCGGGTCGCCGTTGAACTCCTTCACGTTGCGCCGACGGAAGATCGCGTCGTACACGCCGACCGCACTCGCGGGGATCTCGACCTCGTCGCTGCGAAGCTTCATGCCGGCCTCCGGTGGGCCTGCGCACACCGCCGAGGGCGCTCGACGGCGGCCGAGGGGACGTTCGAGGCCA
Source organism: Chloroflexota bacterium (assembly GCA_009840945.1). Classification (GTDB taxonomy): domain Bacteria; phylum Chloroflexota; class Dehalococcoidia; order UBA2979; family UBA2979; genus VXMT01. The sequence continues at coordinate 11,315 of VXMU01000048.1, forward strand.
TGGTAGGGCCGAGGGGAGGCTGCGCGCCGAGCGCCGCCAGCGTCTGCTCCTGCTCGGCGGGGTTGATGGCGTTCACGTCGATGCGGTGGATCGTGATCCCGGCGTCGACCTGCTGCGCGAGGCGGTCGCGGGCCTCAGCGATGTCCGAGGTCACGAACCAGCAGGACTGCTGCATCTCGCCGGGCACGGCCTCGGCCGCGGCCCGGCCGCCGCCCGCCCCCCACCCCCCGCCCCCCCCGCGGAGGCAGGACAAACTCGCCCAGCCCGGGGAAGAGGCCGCGGAAAACTAGCCCACGCCGCCGAAGAATGA
>VXMU01000048.1:11634-13999 GCA_009840945.1 Chloroflexota bacterium
TGCTCCCGGCGTCGAGCGGCGGCGGGTGGCGGCGGCGGGCCTCTGGTTCGAGCAGCTCGACCAACGAGCCCCCCGGCGGCGGGGCGCCGGCCCCCGCCGCGCCCGCGCCGCGGGGGCCGCCCTCGCTCCACGCCGCGCGCACGGTCTGCACGAGGTCCTCGTGGCCGAGGCGGGTGAAGTGCCGCGCGTAGAAGTCGCCCATGCGCGCGATGTAGAAGGCGAGCTGGCCGCGCACCGTCGCGCAGGTCGCCTCGACCTCGTCGGTGACGATGAGCGCGCCCGGCGAGCGGATGTTGAAGTCGCGGCCGGACGCCTTCGCGTCCTCGGGGCGGTGGTCGTGGACGAAGCGCGCGAGCTCGGGCATCGCCTCGAGGGGTGTCCACAGCGGCAGCCACCCGTCGGCAAGCTCGGCGGTCTGCCGGAGGCTCCGAGGGAGCAGCGACGCGATGTAGATCGGCACGTCGGCGCGCGGCGGACGCACCGCGAGGGTCATGCCGCCCCCGGCGCTCACCTCGGCGCCCTCGTAGTCCAGCGGCTCGCCCGCGAAGAGGTCGCGCATGATCCGCACGTAGTCGGCGGTCCGGGCCACGGGGCGACGGAACGGCGTGCCGTGCAGCGTCTCGACGACGCCCGCCGCGCTGGTCCCGAGACCCACGATGGCGCGACCGCCCGAGATCTCGTCCAGCGTGGCGAAGTGCTGCGCGAGCGCGGCGGGGGTCCGCGAGAAGACGTTGACGATCGCCGTCCCGAGCTGGATCTGCTCGGTGCGGGTCGCGATCAGCACGAGGGTCGTGAACGCGTCGCGGGCCCACGCCTCCTCGACCCACACGGAGTGGACGCCGGCGCGGTCGGCCGCCTCCACGGTCGCGAGCGTGGACTCGCGGCCCGCGCCGAGGTCGTCCTGCCAGCCGATGTTGAGCGCGAGCCGGTATGTCATGGGCGAGGTCGTCCCATCGTCGATCGTCGTCGTGCGAGGTGGGGGAGTGGTCGCGCGCCGCGGTCCGGGATCACCGGACCGCGGCGCGGGAAGTGCTAGCGGCGCGCGGCCGCGGTGATCGCACGGCCGGCGAAGACCTGGGTCATCGCCCGCCGGTACGCCTCCGAGCCGGCGAGGTCGGCGTTGACGTCCTCGATGCTCGCGGCGCCCGCCGCGGCAGCGATCGCGTCGTCGTCGAGCGACGAGCCCGAGAGGGCGTCCTCGACGGCGCCGAGGCGCTGCGCGTGCGTCGATGCGCCCGTGATGGCGACACGGGCGCCCGTGCAGACGCCGCCGTCGACGCTGAGCGAGGCGGCGACACCCACGATCGCGAAGTGCGACGCGGGGTGGCGCAGCTTCGCGTACGCCGCGTGCGAGGGCGCGTCGAAGCTGACCGAGGTGATCATCTCGTCTTCCGCCAGGTCGACCTCGAAGAGGCCCTGGAAGAAGTCGCCCGCGGCGACCGAGCGGTCGCCGCCGCTGCCGGAGATGTGGATCGTCGCGTCGAGCGCGACGACCACGGCCGGCAGGTCGGACGCCGGGTCGGCGTGGGCGAGGCTGCCACCGATGGTGCCGCGGTTGCGGACCTGCTGGTCGCCGATCTCGCCCGCGGCCTCGGCGACGACGGGCGCCGACGCCATGAGCACCTCGCTGGACTCGAGTTCGGCGTGCGTGGTGAGCGCGCCGATGCTGATCCGCCCGCCGTCCTCGCTGACCCCGGAGAGCCCGTCGATGCCGCTGATGTCGATCAGCAGCGACGGCTCGGCCAGGCGCAGCTTCATGAGCGGCACCAAGCTGTGCCCGCCCGCGATGAAGCGGGCGTCGCCGTCGTGCCCCTGCTTGAGTGCGATCGCCTCCACGACGGAGCCGGCGCGCTGGTAGTCGAACGATGCGGGGATCATGCGTCGCCTCCGTGGATGATGCTCCAGAGCTTCTCGGGCCGCAGCATCATGTCGACGTGCCGCACGCCGAACTCGCTGAGCGCGTCCGTGGCGGCGTTGACCAGGCTCGGCGTTGAGCCGATGGTGCCGGCCTCACCGATGCCCTTCACGCCCATCGGGTTGAGGGGCGAGGGGGTCACCGTGTGGTCGAGCTCGAAGCGCGGGAAGTCGCGCGCCCGCGGGATCTGGTAGTCCATGAACGACGCGGTCAGCAGCTGGCCGCTGCCCTCGTCGTAGACCGCCTCCTCCGTGAGCGCCTGGCCGACGCCCTGCGCGATCCCGCCGTGGATCTGGCCCGCCACGATCAGCGGGTTGATCACGTTGCCGCAGTCGTCGACGCCGACGAAGCGCTGGAGCTCCAGCTCGCCGGTGTCGCGGTCGATCTCGACCTGCGTGATGTAGCAGCCGAAGGGCCAGGTGAAGCCCTCGGGCTCCCAGAACGCCTCCT
>VXMU01000025.1 GCA_009840945.1 Chloroflexota bacterium
CCCTCTCCCCCCGCGGGGGGAGAGGGTGAGGGTGAGGGGGGGGTCTGCGGGGGTTGACCAACCATCGAGGAGCCGCTACAGCAGCACGCGCTTCGACGCGTCCCCCGGCCGGCGACGGAAGTCCGTCAGCAGGTGGCGACGCCGCCCAGACTCGTCGGCGTGCTCCTCCAGCCGGCAGCGCGCGCCTTCGAGGAGGTGGCCGTCGACCTCGCGCACGTGCGCGACCACCTCGTCGCGTAGCTCGCGCGATGCGGGGAAGTGGCCGGGGGCGTGCATCGCGATGTGGAGCTGGCGCGTGCCGATGCGCAGCAGCCAGCCCAGCAGCAGCTCCGCCCAGCCGAGGTGGAACGCCTCGTCGGCGAAGACCAGCGGGTAGCGACGCTCGGACGCCTCGTTGGCGGTGAAGAGCGCCGTCGGCCCGAAGTTGGGGCGTCCGAGGTCGCTCGCGGCGCGGTAGATGGCGCGCAGGTGCTCGTCGCCGGCGATGGCCTCGCCGCTGAAGTAGTGCCCGAGCCCCACGTCCTCCGCGCGCGCCTGCTCGTGCCGGCCGTAGGCGTGGTGCGCCCACTCCAGGAACGACTCGATCTCCCCGGGCAACGCGGACTGCGCCGCGACGTGCTCGATCGCCTGCCGCACGAGCGGGATGGCGCTCTGGTACGCACCGCGCCGGACCAGTGCGACGGCGTCCGAGGTGCACAGGAACGCCCGGCTCCACATCGACGCGAGCGCGGCCATCGTCATCGTGCGCGCGGCGGGCGTGTAGCCGCTGGCGGCGAAGCGCGCCTGCACGTCGAGCCCGGCCTCGAGCAGCCGCAGGTCGTCGCCGAGCACGAACCCGGTCTGCCGCCACGCATCGTCGGCGGCCGGCGAGAGGCCCTCGGGCTTGCCGGGCAGCGCCCACGAGTCGGGCACGCGCATGCCGGAGACGCGCTGCGGCGCGTCGAGCGGCGAGAGGTCCCCTTCGAACGTCATGCCCTCATTCTGGCCGATCGCCGCGGCAGGTTCTCGCATCACTGCCACTGTCCCGGCCGTGCTACGATCGCGCTACAGCGCCCCCGGGCCGGATGGGACAGCCGCGATGACCACTGCCGACACCGACGTCGCCAGCGTCTTCGACGACGCTGTTCGAATGCAGCAGTCCGCCTTGGAGCAGATGGCGGCGGGCGACATCCGCGACGCGGCCGAGAAGGCGTGGTGCGCGGCGAAGCGCGCCACCGACGCGCTACTTTTCGCCCGCACCGGCGAGGAACCCCATCGATCGTCCGAAACGGGGGCCGGGCTGCGCGAACTCGCGAGTCGCGAGCCGGGCGCCCGGTCGCTGAGAGCGCGCTACTACGAGCGCCAGGGCACGCTGCACGGCGAGTGCTTCTACATCGGCCTCTGCGAGCCGGTCGAGGAAACGGAAGCCCTGATCCGGGAGACCGCGGACTACATCGAAGGCGCGCGCCTGCTCGCCGGGGCGTAGCGACGAAGAGCCCAACGCACCTGCGCTCGACCCGCTAGCCGCGCGCGCGAGCCGATCGCCGCGGCAGGTTCTCGGTGTACGCACACGGCGGCTCGCGGCCGTACTCGGTGCAGCCGAGGAACTGCCCGTAGCGCCCGTACCGCATGACCAGCACGCCGACGCCGCACGTCGGGCACGCCCTCGGCGGACGGGCGCACGAGGCGTTCGTGCATCTGGCGCGGCCATCCGTCGGGATCGCGTAGCCGGCGTTGCAGCTGGCGCAGCGCGGCGCGAGGTGGCGGCACATCGGGTGGTTCGAGCAGCGCAAGGTGTCGCCGCTCTGCGAGCGGACCAGCTTGCCGGCGAGGCAGCGAGGGCACTCCGGTGCGTCGTCGCCGGGGAGTTCGCCGAGCTGCCGGATCTCAGACCCGTCGTGGCGCAGCTCGGTGACGAACGTCGACGGCTGCTGCGGGTCGGTGACGAGGTAGGCCCCGCGCCGCGCGCGCGTCATCGCGACGTAGAAGAGGCGGCGCTCCTCGGCGTGCGGGTATCGCGTCGATGCGCCCGAGGGGAGGACGAGGTCGAGCAGCGGGTCGTCCTCGACCTGCGAGGGGAAGCCGCGACGCTCGTTCTTGAGGTCGAGCACCACGACGTAGTCCGCCTCGCGCCCCTTCGCGCGGTGGACGGTGCTGAACTCGACACGTAGGGGCGCGGTGCTCCTCGGCATCGCTCCGCGACTGTTGTTGTAGCGGCCGAGGACGAGCACGGAGGGGGCCTCGTCGCCGTTCGCGGCCGCGCGCTTGCGGATCTCCTGCAGCGAGCGCCAGAGGCCGCGCCCCGGGTCACCGTCGGCGACGATCGTGACGCCGTCCTCGCCGTCCTCGCCGTCCTCGCCGTCCTCGCGCAGCGGGCGCTGCGTCTGCTCAGGATTGCGCTGCACGAAGGCGGTCGAGGGCCGCAGGATGCCGTCGGCGAAGCGGAACGTCTGACTGAGCGTCCGCTGGCGGATGTGGCCGAGGTGGTCGCCGCAGTCGCGCACCAGGCCGACGTCACTCCCTGCGAACCGGTAGATCGACTGCCAGTCGTCACCGACGAGGAAGTATGCGACTCCGTCCCCCTTGAGCGCCTCGATCATCCGCATCCGCCCGGCCGAGATGTCCTGAAACTCATCGACGAGGACGTAGCGGTATGGCGCCCGCCATGTCCCGTCGCGGATCAGGTCGGCGGCGCGGTTGATCAGGTCGTGGAAGTCGACGGCGCCCTCCTCGGCGAGCATCGCCTCGTAGCGCTCGCGCACCTGCTCGAAGACTCCGAGGAAGCTCTCGGCGCGCCCCCGGTCCTCCGAGGTACGGGCGCGTTCACGCAGCTCGTCGGCTGTGACGCCGCTCGTCTTCACGTGGTGGAGGAACGTCGTCAGCAGCCGCGCGAGCCATGAGAGCAGCCAGCGGGCGAGCCGCGCGATCACCGTGCCTATCGGGATCGGTTCGAACGTGACGCCCTCGGCCTCGAGTTGCTCGCGCAGCCGATCGCGCAGCACGCCGGTGCGATGCTGCCAGCTGTACGTCTCGATGAGCCGGGTGCCGAGCTCGGCGTGAATGGCGCGCTTCCACTCGACGCCCTCGGCGTAGCGCTTCCACGTTGGGGGTGGGTCGCCGTTCTCGTTGAGCGCGAAGTGTTCGATGTAGATGTCGTGGGCCGGGAGGTAGAAGTCAGGCAGGTACTGGCTGTGCTCCTGCGTCGCGGTCGGCTCGGGGAACGCCTGCTCGTAGCGGAACTCGATGCCGTTGAGCGTGAGGAAGTTGGCGATCTCCAGCTCCTCGACGCTCTTCACGAGGTCGCCGCTGAGCGTGCGCAACTCCGCGTGGCGCACGTGCTCGAAGTACTCGCCGGCGCTGCGGAAGCTGAACGGTGACCGGTACGGCGCGCGGTGATGCGCGATGAAGTCCGTCACCCCCTGCGACTGTTGGGGGTCGTCGAGGAGCGCCTTGAGCGCCTCGTCGACCGCGCGCTGGACGGCTGCGTCGTCCTGCGCCAGTCGCGAGATGGTGGGCGCCACGTCGGTGTCCGCCATCACCCGGCGACCGAACGCATGGAACGTGAAGACGGCTGCGGCCTTGAGGTCGTCCGGGAGCCGCTGGCGCACCTCCTCGGCGGCGGCGGCGTTGAAGGCGAGCACGAGGATCTCGTGCGGCGGCACGCCCTCGTTGCGCACGAGGTGGGCGACCTTGCCGATGATGACGGCCGTCTTCCCTGTGCCCGCGCCCGCGAGGACCAGCGTCGTGTCCTCGTCGGTGGCGATGGCGAGCGCCTGCTCGTCGGTCAGCGGCACGCGGAGCGCCGACCGGGTAGCGGACTGCACGGCCGGGACGCGCTCGGCCGCGAAGCGCTCGTTGGCGCGCTCGCGTGCTGCCTCGAACGCCTCGGCGATCGCAAGCGGCACGAGCCGGGCGAGCGCGGATGCCGCGTCGGCCGGCAGGTGGTCCCGCGCGAACGCGCCCTGGCACTGCCGGACGACAGAGGCGAGGTCGGCGTGCGGCGTGCCCATTGATGAGCGTCGAATGTAGCGGTCGCCTCGGAGGAATCGTTGCGTGGCGGCGTCGACGCGCAGCAACTCGGGACCGAGAATCGCGGCGCGCCGGGCGGCCGCCGTGCGTGCAGCCTGCTCGATCCCGGCTGCGGCCCGGCCGCCCAGACCACCGACGGTGTGCTGGGCGCCGTCCGCGGCGCGGATCGTCAGACGATGCCAGAACCAGGAGCCGCGCACCTCGATAGCATCGAGGGAACCGACGGGTAGCTCCTCGACCGGCTCCGTGTTGCGCTCGACACGCACGGCGCCGTCGTCAACCGCGACACCGGTGGGGCCACGGGTCCAGAGCCGGGAGAGCCATGAGCTACGCGCGGTCGCCCGCTCCGGGGGTCCCATGGAGCGGGATTATTCCAGCGATCACTCATGTAATAGAGCCCCGGCAAGCAGCGGGGCTCGATTGCCATAGCGCGCCGCGGCGGTCAGGCCCCCGCGAACGCCTCGCGGCCCGCATAGCGGGCGGAGGCGCCGAGGTGCTCCTCGATGCGGAGGAGTTCGTTGTACTTCGCCGTGCGGTCCGAGCGCGCCGGCGCGCCGGTCTTGATCTGGCCCGATCCCGTCGCGACCACGAGGTGGGCGATGGTCGTGTCCTCGGTCTCACCCGAGCGGTGCGAGATGACCGTGGCGAAGCCGGCCGAGTGCGCGAGCCGGATGGCGTCGAGGGTTTCCGTGAGGGTGCCGATCTGGTTGAGCTTGATCAGGATCGCGTTCGCGGCGCGCTCGTCGATGCCGCGCTGCAGGCGCTCGATGTTCGTCACGAACACGTCGTCGCCGACGAGCTGGACGCGGTCGCCGAGGCGCGCGTTGAGGCCGCTCCACCCCGCCCAGTCGTCCTCGGCCATCCCGTCCTCGATCGAGACGATCGGGTAGCGGTCGGCCCAGCCCGCCCACAGCTCCGCGAGGTCGTCCGAGGTGAGCGAGCGGCCCTCCCGCGCGAGCTCGTAGCGGTCGGCCTCGTAGAGCTCGGTGGTCGCCGGGTCGAGCGCGATCGCGATCTCGTCGCCGGGTCGGCGGCCGGCCGCCTCGATCGCCTCGACGAGCAGCTCAACGGCGGCGTCGTTGGTGGCGAGCGAGGGGGCGAAGCCGCCCTCGTCGCCGACGGTGGTCCCGAGGCCGCGGTCGCTGAGGATGCCGCGCAGGACGTGGTAGACCTCGGACGACCAGCGCAGCCCGTCGCGGAACGTCGGCGCGCCGACGGGGCCGATCCTGAAAACCTGGAAGTCGGGGGAGTTATCCGCGGGCGCGCCGCCGGTGGGGACGTTGCCACTCGGCGGGGGCCGCAGGTGGGCGTCGTCGCCACCGAGGTAGCGGTAGAGCGGCAGGCCGGCGGAGGCTGCCGCGGCCTTCGCGGCGGCGAGCGAGACGGCGAGGACGGCGTTGGCGCCGAGGCTGGCCTTGTTGGGCGTGCCGTCGGCGTCGATGAGCGCGCGGTCGACGTCGGCCTGAGCGGTGGCGTCCATGCCGAGGACGGCGGCCTGCAGGGCGCCCTCGACGTGCCCGACGGCGGTGCGCACCCCACGGCCGCGGTAGCGGCCGGCATCGCCGTCGCGGAGCTCGACGGCCTCGTAGGCGCCGGTGCTGGCGCCGGAGGGGACGGCCGCGCGGCCGAGCGAGCCGTCGGCGAGCGTGATGTCGGCCTCGACGGTGGGATTGCCGCGCGAGTCGAGGATCTCGCGCGCCCGCACTTGCTCGATCGCCGTGTCCACGGGCCCCGCCTCCCCGTCACTCGATGCCGCAGCTTCGATCATCGGGTGACGGCTGCGCGCGGACAAGGCAGGTGTGTCTGTTCCCCCGCGAGGAAAGGGAGCCGGACTCTGATCCCCTCGCCCCCGTCTGCGGGGGAGAGGGTTAGGGTGAGGGGGTTCCGGCGTGGTGCAGTAGCCGTTGAGGAAGCCTGCCGGGCTTTAGGACCCTCACCCCAACCCCTGTCGTTGTGGGGTCCCGCCCCGGCCGTCTGGTTCCCTCTCCCTGGAGGGAGAGGGCTAGGGTGAGGGGGCTCCGGCGTGGTGCAGTAGCCGTCGAGGAGCCTGCCGGGCTTCCAGACCCTCACCCCCGCCCTCTCCCGCAGTGCGGGAGAGGGAGCCGGATTGGAGAGGGAGTCAGAGCCAGAGGGAGCCGGAGCGAGAGGGAGGAGGGCCCTCGCGGCCTAGTTGGCGCGGGGGTGCGCCTGCTCGAAGACCTCGCGGAGGTGGCTGTCGGCGAGGCGGGTGTAGATCTGCGTGGTCGAGACGTTGGCGTGGCCGAGCAGCTCCTGCACGTCACGGACGGAGGCGCCGCCGCGCAGCATGTGCGTCGCGAACGAGTGGCGGAGGGTGTGCGGCGTGACGCGCGACGCGATGCTGGCCGCCTTCGCGTAGTTCTTGAGGATCATCCAGAACCCCTGCCGCGTCAGCCGCTCGCCCCGGCGGTTCACGAACAGCGCCTCCTGCGGGCGGCCCTTGAGCAGCCTCGGACGCGCCTCGTCCAGGTAGCGCTCCAGCGCGTCCATCGCCTTGTCGTAGACGGGGATCGTGCGCTCCCGGTCGCCTTTGCCGATGCAGCGCACCGAGCCGGGCCGAGGCGTGAGGTGGAGGCTGTCGAGGTTGAGCGAGACGAGCTCCGTGACGCGCATCCCGGTGGCGTACATGAGCTCGAGCATGCTCGAGTCGCGGATCGCCTCGGGGGTATCGTTGGTGAGCGGCTGCTGCAGCAGCGCGTCGACCTCCTGCGTCGAGAGCGGCTTGGGCGTCGCCTTGGGCGCGCGCGGCGAGTCAATCGAGGCGGTCGGGTTCTCGGTGAGGTCGCCGTGGTCGAGCAGGTAGCCGCAGAACGACTTCACGGCGGCGACCTTGCGGGCGACGGTGGCGGGCGCGTAGCCCCGGTCGCCGAGCCACGCGACGTAGCCGGCGATCAGGTCGCGGTCGATCGAGCTGGCCGCGGGGATGTCGCCGTCACCGACCCGCTCGCCGGAGAACGAGGCGAAGCGGGTGAGGTCGTTGCGGTAGGCATCGATGGTATTTCGGGACGAGCCGCGCTCTGCCGACATGTAGTGCAGGAACGCGTCGATCCGATCCTGCACCAGGGCCCCCCGCCGCGCCGGCCGACTCTGTCCCGCGAGGGGCGAGTATACAGGGGCGCGATCGTGCTTGTGGGAAAATCACGTTCGAGAAGATTCGGTGATTTGGCGGATGTCAAGACGATCCGCCGTCTTCTTCCGAAAATCCGCCCGGTCCTAGCAGCGGCACGAAGCGGCACCCGCCCAGCGAGCGTCGTCGCAACCGCTCGCCGCGCCTCGTGACGAGCAGCAGCTCCTGCTGGGTCCGGCGCCCGACGGGGATCACGAGGCGGCCACGGTCGGCGAGCTGCCGGACGAGCGCCTCGGGCACCTCGGGCGCCGCGGCCGTCACGACGATCGCGTCGAACGGCCCGTCGCCCGGCGCGCCGAGCACCGGGCCCGCAGAGAGGCAGCGCGCGTTGTGGACGCCGAGGCGCCGCAGCGTCGCACGCGCCCCGCGCCGCAGCGCGCCGACGCGCTCGACCGTGACCACCTCGCGCGCCAGGTACGCCAGCACCGCCGCCTGGTAGCCCGAGCCCGTCCCGACCTCCAGCACGCGCTCGTCGCCGTCGAGCGCGGCGGCCTCCGTCATCATCGCGACGATCAGCGGCTGCGAGATGGTCTGCCCGCGGCCGATAGGCAGCGCGCCGTCCTCGAAGGCCTGGTGGCGGAGGCCGGGCGGCACGAACGCGTCGCGCGGCACAGCGCGCATCGCGTCGAGGACACGGCGGTCGCGGACGTGGCGGCGGATGAGGCGCAGCATGCGCGCCTCGGCGCGGTCGCGGCTGTCGCGCGGTGGAGCGGGGCCGGCGCCGTTGCCGCCGCGCAGGCGGAGTCGCATCGAGGCGCTCCGGGCGAGGCTACAGCGAGCGCTTGACGGTCTCCGCCAAGCGCGTGCTGAAGCCCTCGACGCCGGCGATCTCCTCGACGCTCGCGCCCCGGATCGCCTTCACCGAGCCGAACGTGCGGAGCAGCGCGCGCTTGCGCTTCGGGCCGACGCCGGGGATGGCGTCGAGGGCGGAACGGCGCGTCTGCTTGCCGCGCAGCGTGCGGTGGTAGGTGATGGCGAAGCGGTGTGCCTCGTCGCGCACGCGCTGGAGCAGGTAGAGCGCCTCGGACGTACGAGGCAGCACGATCGGGTCGTCGACGTCGGCGACGAAGACCTCCTCCTCGCGCTTGGCCAGCCCGCACACGGGCACCTCGCCGAGCGCGAGGTCGCGCATCACGTCGAGCGCCGCGCCGAGCTGCCCCTTGCCGCCGTCGATGACCACGAGGTCGGGCGCGACGTCCCACGGGCTCGGCTCGTCGGGCTCCCCGGCACCAGGCTCGTCGACAGATTCCTCGTCGCCGGCGGGCTGTGCGTCCTCGGGGAGTGCCTTCGTCTCCTCGCGCGAGCGGGCGAGGCGGCCGAAGCGGCGGGTCAGCACCTCGCGCATCGAGGCGAAGTCGTCCTGGCCCTCGACGGTCTTGATGCGGAAGCGGCGGTACTCGCGGTTGCGTGGGCTGCCGTCCTCGAACACCACCATCGAGGCGACGGTGTTGCTGCCCTGGATGGTGGAGATGTCATAACACTCGATGCGCCGGGGCCGCTCCGGCAGGTCGAGCTCCTCCTGCAGCAGGTCCAGCGCCGCCTCGGTCTTGTCGCGGTTGGCGAGCCAGCGCACGCGCTGCATCGCCAGCGCCTCGCGCGCGTTCTCCTCGGCCGTGGCAACCAGGGCGCGCAGCTCGCCGCGTTCGGGGACCGCGATGTCGACCGCGCGTCCGCGGCGCTCGCGCAGCGCGGCCTGCAGCTCCTCGCGGTCCGCGGGCGCGTGCGAGAGCAGCACGGTGCGAGGGATGTACGTGGCCGACTCGAAGAACTGCGCGAGGAACGCGCCGAGCACCTCGGCGTCGCTCTCGTCGGTGGCGCCGTCGAGGGTGAACGAGTCGGTGTCGGCGACGACGGTGCCGCGCACGAAGAAGACGTGCACGCACGCCTCGTCGCCGTCGCGCGCAAGGGCGAACACGTCAGCGTCGAGGGACGACGTGGTGGCCATGCGCTGGCGTTCGGTCACGCTGCGGATGGCCTGCGCCTGGTCGCGCAGGCGCGCGGCGCGCTCGAACTCGAGCGAGTCCGAGGCGTCGCGCATCTCCGACTCGACGCCCTGCAGCACCTCGCGGCTCCGGCCTTCGAGGAAGAGCAGCGTCTGATCGATGACGCCGCGGTACTCCCCTTCGGTGCAGTAGCTGGTGCACGGGGCGATGCAGCGCTTGATGTAGTAGTCGAGGCAGGGGCGGGGGTCGTCGCCCGTGATCTCCTTGGAGCACGACCGCCACGGGAAGAGCTTCTTCACCACGTCGAGCGTGCGCCGCACCGAGCCGGCCGAGGCGTACGGCCCGAAGTAGCGTGCGCCGTCCTCCTCGACGCGGCGGGTGATGGTGACGCGCGGCCAGTCGTGCTGCACGTCGACCTTGAGGTACGGGTAGTGCTTGTCGTCCTTGAGGCGGACGTTGTAGACGGGCTGGTGGCGCTTCACCAGCGTCGCCTCCAGCATCATCGCCTCCGCCTCGTTAGCCGTAACGACATGGTCGAGCGTCTCGATCTGGTCGACGAGCGCCCGCACCTTGGGTTCGAGGCTGCGGCCGGAGCCGAAGTATGAGCGGACGCGGGAGCGCAGGCGCTTGGCCTTGCCGACGTAGATCACCTCGGCGCGGGCGTTCTTCATGATGTAGACGCCCGGGCGCTCGGGGAGGGCGCGCGCCTGCTGGAGGACGGGGGAAGCGGTCATGCGTCCAGTGTAGCGCTGCGCGGAAGGGCGTTCGTCGTTGCGAGTCGCAGTATCCTCCTTGCGCGGGACCCCGCCGCGTTGCCGGAGGAAATCGGATGCCGGAGCCATACAGGCTGCGAGGCCCGTCCGAGGAGACCGAGGACATGTACCTCGCGGAGGCGCGCGCGTTCGAGGGTTGCCGGGCATGGGGAGCGACGGCCGAGGAGGCCCTGTGGAACCTCGAAGGTGTCGTCGCGGACTACATCGCGTCGTGCGAGCAGCACGGCGATCCGCTTCCTGCCACGGTAGCCGCCGTTGAGAGCACCCGCCTGGACAGGTGCTCGTTCGACGAAGCCTGACGCGGCCTCCGCCACATTGACCCTCGCCACGCCCCTCCCTACGCTCGCCGGGCAGCGAGGGGAGCCCCAGCGTGGACTTCGAGCCCGCATACACGCCCGAACAACGAGCCTTCCGCGCCGAGGTGCGCGCCTGGCTCGATGACCACGTCCCGCACGTCGAGGGCGACCAGGACTCCGAGGAGAACTACGCGAAGTACCGTCAGCTCGGACGTGAGCTCGGGGAGCAGGGCTGGCTGCGGCCCACCGCGCCCACCGAGTACGGCGGAGGCGGGCTCTCCATCGACCACGCCATCGTCCTCGCCGAGGAGATGGACCGGCACAACCTCACCATGCCGCCGTACTACGACAGCGGCGGCAGCCTCGGCGGCGCCAGCATCCTCGTCTGGGGCAGCGAAGAGCAGAAGCGCCGCCTCCTGCCCCCGATCTTTCGCGGCGAGACCGTCACCTGGCAGCTCCTCACCGGCCCCGAGGCCGGCTCCGACCTCGCCTCGACGCAGACCGAGGCCGTCCGCGACGGCGACGAGTACGTCATCAACGGCACCAAGATCTTCATCGGCGGCTCACACGGAGCCGACTCGTTCTGGACCATCGTCCGCACCGACCGCGAGGCGCCGCGTCACCAGAACGTGAGCTGGTTCATGATCCCCGCCGACCTCCCCGGCATCACCGTCGAGCGCATGTACCTGCTCGGCGACGGCGGCGAGGGCATCGGCAGCGGCTACAAGAACACGATCTACTTCGACAACGTGCGTGTCCCCGCCGAGAACCTCGTCGGCGGCGAGAACAACGGCTGGGCCGTCGCCAGCACGCACCTCGAGCTGGAGCACGGCTCGGGCGGCCGGATCGGCCGCAACGTGACGTTCGAGCGCACGCGCGAGCGGCTGCGCTCGCTGCCCTCGAACGGCGCGCATCCCCTCGACGACGCCGAGTCGCGCGGGCTGCTGGCCGACGTATTCATGGAGACCGAGGTGCAGCGGCTGCTCGGGCTGCGCAACTTCTGGATGAACCGCTCGCACGAGGAGATGAGCTACGAGGGCCCGCAGTCCTCGTACTTCAACAAGATGAGCAACCTGCGCGTGGCGCAGACGCTGCTGGAGCTGCTCGGTCCGTACACGCTGCTCGATGACACCGACGAGTTCGACGACCAGCAGGGCTGGTTCGCGTCGTTCCAGCGCAACGCGATCGTGCAGCTCCACCCCGGCGGCACGGCGGACATCCAGAAGGTGATCATGGCGCGCCGCATCGGCATCGGCCGCGAGGTGCGCGAGCGCGCCGGCAAGACCGTCGAGTAGCCGGCCGTGGACCTCTCACTCACCGAGGAGCAGCAGCTCCTCAAGCAAAGCGTCGAGGACTTCGTCGCCCGCGAGGCAACGCGCGAGGAAGTCGTCGAGCTCGCCGAGAGCGACCTCGGCTTCTCGCCGGAGCACTACACGCGCGTCGCCGAGCTCGGCTGGCTCGGCGCGGCGGTCCCCGAGCGCTACGGCGGCGCGGGCATGGGACTCACCGACGCCGCCGTGCTGTTCGAAGCGTTCGGCTACGCCGCGCTCCCCGGCCCGTTCGTCTCCTCGGCCGTCGTCTCCGCGCTGATCGTCGAGGAAGCGGGCAGCGAGGAGCAGCGCGCCGCGCTGCTGCCGCGGCTCGCGACCGGGCAGGCGATCGCCGTCCTCGCGCTGACCGAGGCGGCCTACGGCTGGGGCGCCGAGGGCGTACACATGCGCGCCCACGCCAGCGGCGACGACTACGTTCTCGACGGCGTGAAGCTCTTCGTCCACGACGCGATCGGCGCCACCCACTTCATCGTCGCCGCCCGCAGCGGCGACGGCGCCGGGCTCTCGCTGCTCGTCGTCGACGCGTCGGCGCCCGGCGTCTCCGTGCGCCGGCTCGACGGCTTCACCGGCTCAGAGTGCGTCGTGCGCTTCGAGGGCGTGCGCGCGCCGGCCTCGGCGGTGCTGGGCGAGGCGGGCGGGGCGGAGGCCGCACTGGAGCGCGCGCTTGCGCGCGCGACGCCCGTGCTCTGCGCCTACCAGGTCGGCGGGGCGCAGGCGGCGTTCGATATGGCGGTGGCGTACAGCCGCGAGCGACGCCAGTTCGGCCAGCCGATCGGGCGCTTCCAGCACGTGCAGAACCACATCATCCAGCTCGTCAACCACGTCGACGCGTCGCGGTGGACCACGTACGAGGCCCTGTGGCGGCTCGACGAAGGCAAGAATGGCGCCGAGGTCGCCTCGCACCTGGCGAAGGCGGTGACGAGCGAGGGCTTCGTGCAGGCCGTGAACTTCTCACACGAGGTCCACGCCGGCGTCGGCGTGATGCACGAGTACGGCCTCACGCTCTACACGCAGCTCTCGCGGTCGCTGTACCACCAGCTCGGCAGTCCTCGCTGGCACCGCCGCCGCCTCGGCGACCTCCTCGTCGACCACGACATGGGGCCGGACCCGCTGGAGTGACGCGGCGCGGCGATGGGGTGCGAGCGCGTAGAATGGAAGCGCGCCGGAGCCAACGGAGATGACGACCACCGAGACCAGGCTGCTGACCGCCGAGGACTTGCTACAGCTCTACAGCAAGGGCGTGCGCGGCGAACTCATCCGAGGGGTGCTCTGCGAGACCATGCCGGCGGGACAACGTCACGGCCGCATCGTCACGGATCTCGTTATCCAGCTCGGCAACTTTGTTCGCGCCGGGCAGTTGGGGACACTCGTGGCCTCGGATAGCGGGGTGTGGCTCGAGCGTGACCCCGACACGGTGCGCGAGCCCGACATCGCGTTCACGTCCCTCCAGCGCCTGCCGCTCGGCGAAGAGATCGATGGCTACGCGGAGGTCGTCCCAGACCTGGTCGTCGAAGTGGCGTCACCGAGTGACAGTCGTCGCGAGGTCAATGACAAGGCGCAGATGTGGTTGCGCCACGGCGTGCGGCTCGTCTGGGTGGTGCACCCCGACACACGCACCGTTGACGTGCACCGACCGGACGACCCGGTCGTGGTCCTCGGCGAGGATGAGGCCCTCGACGGCCTCGATGTGCTGCCCGGCTTCACATGCCCGCTGGTCCCCGTCTTCGGGCCGTAGCGCCTACCCCTCCTCGCCCTCCGCCATCTGCCGCGCAAGCTCGTCCATGTCCACGTCCTCGATGTGCGTGGCGATCGACCAGCGGTTGCCCGAGGGGTCGAGGATGCGCGCGATGCGGTCGCCGTAGGGCTGGTCCTCGGGATCCGCGACGGCGGTCGCGCCCGCCTTCACCGCGACCACGTACGTGCTGTCGACGTCCTCGACGTAGAGGTGGAACTGCGCCTCGGTAGCCGGGAACTCGGGCGGCGTTGCGTCAGACACCATGACCACGGAGTCGCCGATCTCGACCTCGGCGTGGCCTATCACGCCGTCGGGCATCTCCATCCGCATGCGCTCGACGCCGTCGAACGCGTTCGCGAGGAAGTCGAGGTACGCCGTCGCGTCCTCGACGACCAGGTACGGGGTGATCGTCGCGTAGCCGTCGGGGGTGGGCTGTGAGTCCGGCATCAGGGGCTCCTCGTGTGGTCGCGTACAGGGCAGCGTTGCGCGGGCGACCGCAACGCGCGAGGGCTCGGCGTCGGGGCACGCCGGGCGGGTCGGCGGCGCGCGGCGCCGGGGCCCGCGGGGGGGGGGGGGGGGGGGGGGGGGGGGGGGGGGGGGGCGGGGGGGGGG
>VXMU01000007.1 GCA_009840945.1 Chloroflexota bacterium
GCGCTCCATGTAGTCGCCCGCCCGCCCCGCCCGGCGCAGGCCCTCGGTCGCCGGAAGGTCGAGGAGCAGCGTGAGGTCGGGCGTGAGTCCGCCGGTCGCGGCAGCGTTCACCGCGACGACGGTTTCGCGAGGCAGGCCGCGGCCGTGGTGCTGGTACGCGGTCGTAGAGTCGGCGTAGCGGTCGCACAGCACGAGCGCGCCGCGCTCGAGCGCGGGGCGGATCACCTCCGCCACGAGCTGCGCGCGCGCCGCGGCGAAGACGAGCAGCTCGGCGCGCGGGTCCGGCGCAGCCCCGTCCGCGCCGAGGAGCGCCGTGCGCAGGCGCTCGCCGAGCGCGGTCCCACCGGGCTCGCGGCACGTCACCACATCGAGGCCACCGGAGCGGGATCGCTCGGCGAGTGCGGCCAGAAGGGTGGTCTTCCCGGTGCCCTCGCCGCCCTCGATCGTGACGAATCGGCCGGCGGCGCCGGTGGGCGGGGCCACCGGGCTACTCGACGCCCGGGGAGGTGTCGCCGTTGGTGTGGCGAAGGTCGCGGGCTGCGCTGTCGCCGGCGGTGAGCGTGACGCGGCGGTACGGCTCGCGCCCGCGTGAGACCGACGCGGCGCCGTGGCGCGCGGCGAGCTCGTGCTGGAGGCGGCGGATGTAGGCGTTCTGCGGAGCGAGCTCGATGCTGCTCTCGCCGTGCAGGTTCACCGCGGCGATGGCCTCCTCGGCCTCCCGGAGCGCCGAGGTGGTCGGGTCCGGCTGGTCGTCGTCGCCCCGCATCCGCATCAGCGACTGCTCCATCTGGCTGATGGTGTTGTTGCGCAGCACGTAGACCGGGATGCCGCGCGACGCTGCCTCGCGCAGCGGGCCGCTGCGGCGGCGGTAGTACGGCCGCAGCGTCATCACCGCGTCCGCGTCGCCCACGCGGTCGACGATCTCCGCGTCGGAGCGCGTCTCGTGGATCGCCCGCTCGAGGCGTGAGCGGCTGATGCCGAACGGCAGGATGCGGCGCAGCGGGCCGCCCGGCGCGGGCGGCAGCTCGCGCCGCTCCCGCGACCGCTCGCGGACTGGCTCCGGCGAGTCGCCCGGCGCCGAGGCCACCGGGACACGGGTCGCGCCGGAGACCTCGCCGCCCGGACCGATGGTGCGCACCTCGGCCTCGGCGTCGAAGCCCCGCAGCAGCTTGTCGACCGTGCCCCCGATGTCCTCGTGCACCGCCACGCGGTCGAACGACTGGATCTCGACCAGCGACTCGAACGTCGGCGGGGCGCGTCGCTCCAGCACCGTTTTCTGCGTGCCGCGCCTGCGCGCCTCCTCGTCGCCGAGGGTGACCGATTCGATGCCGCCGATGAGGTCGGAGAGCGTCGGGTTCTGCATGAGGTTGTGCAGCGTGTTGCCGTGCGCGGTGCCGATGAGCTGCACGCCGCGCTCGGCGATGGTGCGCGCCGCTGTGGCTTCGAGGGCCGTGCCGATCTCGTCGATCACGATCACCTCGGGCATGTGGTTCTCGACGGCCTCGATCATGAGTTGGTGCTGCAGCTCCGGGTGCGGCACCTGCATGCGGCGGGCTCGCCCGACCGCGCGGTGCGGGATGTCGCCGTCGCCGCCGATCTCGTTCGAGGTGTCGACGATCACCACGCGCCGGTCGAGGTCGTCGGCGAGCACGCGCGCCGCCTCGCGCAGCATCGTCGTCTTGCCGACGCCCGGTGCGCCGAGGAGCAGGACGCTGCGGCCCGCTTCGAAGAGGTCGCGGATCGCGCCGGCGGAGCCGGTCACGCTGCGGCCGACGCGGCACGTCAGGCCGACGATGCGGCCTCGACGGTTGCGGATCGCGGAGATGCGGTGGAGCGTGCGAGGAATGCCGGCGCGGTTGTCGTCGGCGAACTCGGAGATCGCCGCCACCACGTGGTCGAGGTCCTGCGCGGTCACCTCGTCCTCGCTCAGCACCACCTCGCGGTCGGTGTGGCGCGCGGTCGGCTGGCGGCCAAGGTCGAGCACCACCTCGAGCAGGTCGTCGGCGTCGGTCTCGCGCAGCGCCTCGGCGATGCGTGGCGGGAGCGCCTCGAAGAGCAGCTCGGTCTCGTGCAGGTCGGCGAGGGTCTCCTCGTCGGGGGCCGGCGCCTGGTCGGTCGTCACCGGGCTACCCTCCCGGCACCGCGACGCCCGCGCTCACCGTCACGGTCTCCTCGACGGGGCGGGCGATGCGCTTGCTGAGCACCACGTACTCCTCGTCCGGCTCGAAGCCTGTCGCGCGCAGCTCCGACGCGGCCGGGCCGGCGACCGCTGGGACGAGCGCCAGCGCGGGCTGCCCGCGCCGGCACAGCGGCGCCACCGCCGCCAGCAGCGCGCCCGCCGCGCCGGTCGCCTCCGGGGCGGCCAGCAGCTCGATGTCCGTGCGGTCGCGGGCGACGGCGATGCGCGCCGACCCGACGATCTGCGCGCCGGCCCGCGCGACGAGGGACGTCGAGCGACGGCCGAGCCAGCGGTCCTCGCGCGTCGCGAGCCACTCCGTGTGGGTCATCGCGATGGCGCTCCGCGCGGTCACGGGGACGGCGCGGTTGTAGAGCATGAAGAGGTCGTGCTCGTCGGCGTCCGAGGCCATCTCGACGGTGATTCCGCGGTCGCGCGCGGCGAGTCCTCGGAGCACCGGCGCGCGCCAGAGCTGCTCGCCCAGGGCCTGCGTGAAGCCCGCGCGCATCGCGCCGACCACCGCCGGGGCGTTGGCGCGCAGCCGCACGAGCAGGTGCGTGACCTCGTCGTCGCGCGCGTCCTCCTGCGCCTGCTGCAGCAGCGAGTGCACGACAGTCTCCTCCGCGCCGGGGTCGCCGGCGTCGACGAGCGTGTCGATCTCCCACGCCGTGGGGGCGGCGAGGGGGCGCGCCGTGGCGATGCCCTGGATGTGGCGGCCCTCGACCTCCAGCCAGACGTGGCGGCGGCGCATCCAGTGGGCGAGCGCGGCCTTGAGCGCGTGCGCAGACTCGGGCGGCTGCCCCAGCCGCTCGCGCGTCACGGCCTGGTTCGCGTAGATGTGCCCGTCGAAGATCACGAACGCGATGAGGTCGTTCGGGCCGATCATCGTGACGCCCTCGCCGCCGCGAGCGCCTCCTCGGTCATCGCGAGGAAGTATGCATGCAGGCGGCCGTCCGTGGTGAGCTCCGGGTGGAACGCGGTCGCGAGCACGCGCCCCTGCCGGCACGCGGCGATCGAGCCGTCTTCGAGCCGCGCGAGTACCTCGACGCCCGGCCCGGGCTCCGCCAGCCGCGGCGCCCGGATGAACACCGCCCGCACCGGCCCGCCGTCGAGGCCGGCGATGTCCAGGTCGACCTCGAACGAGTCGACCTGGCGGCCGTAGGCGTTGCGCTCGGCCAGCACGTCCATCAGCCCCAGCGTGGGGCGGTCGAGGTCCGGCGCGCGCTCGGCCAGCAGGATCGCGCCGGCGCAGGTGCCCCACACCGGCATGCCCGCGGCGATGCGGTCACGCAGCGGCTCGTGCATCCCGAAGATGAGCAGCAGCCGCGCGATCGTGGTGCTCTCGCCGCCGGGCATGATGAGCCCGTCGACCTCGTCGAGCTGCGCGAGCGTGCGCACCTCCGCGCCCCCGATGCCGAGCGCGTCGAGCGCCTCGATGTGCTCGCGCACGTCGCCCTGCAGTGCGAGCACGCCGATGCGTGGCGCGACGGCGGTGCGTTCCGGCGCGGCGGTCACGAGGCTCCCCGTGGCGTCGTGGTGGGTGGCAGCGGCGCCCTCAGTTCCCCCGCACGGCGAGCTGCTCCTCGGCGGGCAGCGAGGCGGCCGAGCGGCCGCGCATCGGCTCGCCGATGCCGCGCGAGACCTCGGCCAGCACCGCCGGGTCGGCGTAGTGCGTGACCGCGCGGACGATGGCCGCGGCCATCTTCGCGGGCTCCTCGGACTTGAAGATGCCGGAGCCGACGAAGACGCCGTCGGCGCCGAGCTGCATCATCAGCGCGGCGTCGGCGGGCGTGGCGACGCCGCCGGCGGAGAAGTTCACGACCGGCAGACGGCCCTGCTCCTTGACCTCGCGCACCAGCTCCAGCGGCGCGCCGAGCTCCTTGGCGTAGGTCGCCAGCTCGTCGTCGCGCATCGCGCCGATGCGGCGGATGCCGTCGTGGACGGCGCGCATGTGGCGCACGGCCTCGACGATGTTGCCGGTGCCGGCCTCGCCCTTGGTGCGGATCATCGCGGCGCCCTCGGCGATGCGGCGCAGCGCCTCGCCCAGGTCGCGGCATCCGCAGACGAACGGCACGCGGAACGGGTGCTTGTTGATGTGGTGCGCCTCGTCGGCCGGGGTGAGCACCTCCGACTCGTCGATGTAGTCGACGCCGATGGCTTCGAGGATCTGCGCTTCGACGAAGTGGCCGATGCGTGCCTTCGCCATCACCGGGATGGTGACGGAGTTGCAGATCTCCTCGACGAGCGCGACGTGGCTCATGCGCGCGACGCCGCCGGCCGCGCGGATGTCGCTGGGGACGCGCTCCAGCGCCATCACGGCCACGGCGCCTGCCTCCTCGGCGATGCGGGCGTGCTCGACGGTGACGACGTCCATGATGACGCCGCCCTTGAGCATCTGGGCCAGTCCTGCCTTGACGCGCCAAGTCGCGGTCTCGCCGCGCTCTCCGGAGCCGTCCGCCATGTTCCCGTTCGTGGTCACCATGACCCTCCGCCGTTCGTGCGTGTCGCGGCCGCCCGTGCCGGGCACCGCATGGTGTGCAGCCATTGTATCGCGTCCCGGCGGAGCCTCGACCGGGCCACGCGGGAACCATCCGGCGCGGGTGAACGTATTCTCAGTACAGGTTTTCGCAGGCTAATGGGCATCTTCTCCTGGGTGGGCCGATGAACTCGACGAACGTGAAGAGTCCAGGCAGTCCCGCCGCGGCACGTGGCGGCACCCGTGTCGAACGCCCTTCCGAGTCGCCGTGGACGGGCGACTCGCCGTGAAGTCATGGATCGCGGCCTTCGTTACCCGCCGTCTCGGGACTGCTGCTGGCGTGGCCATCGGGCTACTCGTGCTCCTTGCTGCCGGCTTCGGCATGTCCGGGCTCGAGGCCGCGGACCGCGGCAGGGCCGCCAATTACGACACCGTCGTCATCGAGCTGCGCATCTGGCAGCACGTCGACGCCGCTGAGGACCTGTGGATCAGCGCCCGCCCGGCAGGCGGGCGCTGGGACACGCTCGGCACCATCCCCTTCCCGCTCGATCACCGTGCGTCTGTGTGGAGCTTTGAGTCTCTCCACCTGTATGCCGACCTGCCGATCGCCGGCGTCGGACTACGCGTGTGGCAGCGTTACCTCGAACCCGAGCGATTCTTCGTCCAGGCCTGCGCCGAGTCGTGCGCCGAACCGTCCCGGCAACACGTGGGGCCCTGGCGCCGCTCGGTATGACGCCCCTGTCGCTCGACGACGGCATCAGCCGGAGTGGGCGCTACCGCTACGGCGATCTCGACATCGCGGTGCCCCGCGGCAACCCCGGGTTGCTTGCGGATCGCGAACACCTCCTCGCTCTGCGCGACGTGCTCGAGGGGGACGGCGCAGACCTGGACTGGGGCGTCGGTCGGGCCACGGCGAGATGGGAAGGGGTGAAGGTCGGCGGGGCGCCGCGGCGGGTGGTCGGGTTGGAACTTTCCGGTTACGGCCTGGACGGGGAGCTCTGGGGATACATCGGGGACCTCGCGGAGCTTGCGGAGCTGCGGCTCGACGGCAACTCCCTGGCGGGGCGTCTTCCATCGAAGCTGGCCCTTTTGAAGGAGCTGACGGCGCTGCGGCTGGGCGGCAACTTCTTCGAAGGATGCGTTCCACCACCGCTGTGGGATGTGCCGGACCACGACCTTGAGTCGCTGGCCTTGCCGGATTGCGCCGCTCCCATCCTCATCGGTAATCCGAGCCTCGGCGACCGGGAGTATGGACGCCGATCGTGGGAGCCGGTCGAAACCGTTGAGGCAGGTACCTACTGGGCCTACATCGAGCCCTTCGGCTGGTGGAGTGACAGCACTACTCCCTTCTTCGTCGTCGTCGACGTACCCGCCGGAGAATCCGTGCAGTTCGAGTTCTTCGCCCCCGCCGACCAGGACGACCGTTCGAAGCCAATTGCCAACATCCTCGAAGCGAACGTATCGGGCCTGGCACTCAGGGACGTGGACGACGGCGAGGCGTGGCTGTTCCTGGATGGAAGGACAGGCGTTGAGGGCGCGCGTCAACCCTACTCGGGCTGCGTCTATGACTGTGAGTCCGCTCGTTCGCAGGCCTCGCTGGTCGAGCAGCTTGCCGCCTCGGCGTGGGTGAACACGGCCATCCCCGACGGTGGCGTCTGGGTGTGGCCATGAGCCGCGTCCCATGGATGCGTGTGACCGGGGCCGCGCTCGCTCCGCGGGTGGCCGCCGCGCGGCAGCGTCCCGGCGGCTTCTCGACGGAGAGGTAAGAGAACCATCCGGCACCGGTGAACGTATTCCTGGAACAAGCTCCTATAGCGTAGGTTGCACTTCTTCGTGGGAGAGCTGATGAAACTGGACGAGCGGGAGGAACTTCTCGCCGCGCACGCGCTCGGCGCGCTGTCCGGCGCGGAGGCGCGCGAGGTCGAGGCGCTGGTCGCCGGGGACGCCGGTGCCGCCGAGCAGCTTGCGATGTACCGCGAGATCGCTCGGCTGCTGGGCATCGAGACTCCGCAACGCCCCGCGGACCCCGCCGTACTGGAGCGCATGGTGCGCTCGGTGAGGCGCATGCGGCGGTCGAGCGGGAGGCGGTTCTCCGTGCTGCGTGCCGCGACCTTCGCCGCGTCGCTCGCTGTCGCTGCTGTGCTCGGAGGCCTGCTCGGCGCCCGGCTCGACAGCGGCGCACCCGCTGTCCTCCCTGAGCGGGGTGGGGCGTGGCCGCCGCCGCCGCTCTCGGGCCACGCGGCGGGATACAGCGTCGACGCTCGCGAGGTCCTGGTCGAACTGCGCGTCTGGCAGAACGTCGATGACCCCTGGGACGTGTGGGTCCGAGCGTACCCGCAGGGCGAGAGCGGGGAGCCGCCTGAGCCGGTGCCCTTCCCGCTCGACGAAGCGGACCGTGACTTCGCCACTGCCAGTGTCCACTCGTACCGCGACCTCGCTGTGGGGGGCGCCACGCTGCGTCTGTTGCAGCGCCTGCGCTCGCCGGAGCTCATCTTCGTGCGTCTCTGTCCGACGCCGTGCACGCTTTCCCTCGACGAGACCGACCCGCGCGGCGAGGTTCCCGTGTGGGAATGGTGGCCATGGCAGAAGGGGTGGTGGACACCCCGCGGGATGAACGCGCTTCCGCTCGACGACGGCTACAGCGAACTGGGCAGCGCGCGCTACCGCTTTGGTGACCTCACTATCGCGGTGCCTGTGGGCAATCCGGAGCTCGCGGCGGACCGCGAATACCTGCTGGCGCTGCGTGACGAGCTAGCGGGGACGGCGACGCTGAACTGGAGCGTCGCTACGCCCACCGTCGAGTGGGAGGGCGTGCGCCTGACCGGCTGGCCACCGCGCGTGACGGGACGGGACCTGGCGAACCGCGCACTCGACGGTGAGATACTGGGCTGGTTGGGTGACCTCACCGAGCTGACGGAGTTACGGCTCGACGGGAACTCGCTCACGGGAGCGCTACCGCCAAAGCTGGCGCAGCTCACGCGGCTGACGCAGGTGGGCCTGGCCGGAAACTCGCTGCAGGGCTGCGTCCCGCCCTCGCTGCGCGACGCCAGGTATCACGATCTCGCGTCGCTCGGACTGCCCGATTGCGACCCGCCCACCCTGGTCCTCGACCGCACTCCCAGCCGCGACTGGCCGACGTGGGGCGGTGGAACGTACCGCTGGCAGATCAGCGGGGACCATTTCATCTTCGATCTCCCTGCTGGTCTGGAGTTCCGGGTCGGGCGGGGAGGTCCCCAGCTCCCGAGTGAGGTGCGGCAGGCCGGCGTGTTGATAGGTGACAGGACGTGGCTCTTCCTCAGCTACTGGAACGCCATGGAGATAAGACGGAGTCACTACGAAGAGGACGCCCCGGTGAGTTCGTGGATCCTCGACCGCATCGCCGCGTCAGTCTGGCACACGACCGGCGACAACGACGACGAGTGGGTGTGGCCGTGAACCGCGGGGTCAGCCTCCGGGTGGCGGGTGCCGCGCTATACGCGCCGCTCGGCGTCACTCGCTCGTCGCGTTGACTGAATAGCGAGCCCACGAACGAGGACCCGGTTCCTGGGCGCCGCTCTTGGTCGCCTGCGCGGAGGTCGAGGGAACCATTCGGGCCCCACGGAACGTACTCTCGGCATACCCTCGTGCAAGGGGAACACACGAGGGTATGGGTGGGAGGTGCGGCGTGGGACACGTCACTAGCTTCGGTCTGGCGGTCCTCGCCGCACTGACCCTCGCCCTCGCGTCCTGCTCGGACAACGGGAGCGACGGCTTCGACGGCGACGAGGACGCCTCGTTCGCACAGACCGTCTCGACGTCGGCGCGCGGCATCGCGACGGATGATGCCACCGACTACACCGAGGAGGGCGGATCGTTCGGCGGCGGGGACGGCGCCTCCTCGGCGAGCGTCCTCGGCCGCACCATCATCCGCAACGGCTACATCAGCCTCGAGGTCGAGTCCGTCGACGCGGCCTTCGAGCGCGTGCAGGCGCTCGCCTCCACCCACGGCGGCTACGTCGCCGACTCCTCGTTCTTCAGCGGCGGCTGGCGCGCGTACGAGGACGACGAAGGCGAGCGCTTCCTCTCGGCGAGCCTCACCCTGCGCATCCCGGCCGACCGCTTCGACCGGATCGTCGCGGACCTGCGGGGGCTCGCGCTGAGCGTGCTCTCCATCTCCACCAACACGCAGGACGTGACCGGCGAGGTCACCGACCTGGAGTCCGACCTCCGCAACCTCCGCGCCGTTGAGGCCACCTACCTCGAGCTGCTCGGCGAGGCGACCGAGGTCGGCGACGTGGTGCTCGTGCACGACCGCCTGACGCAGACGCGCGGCCAGATCGAGCGCATCGAGGGCAGTCTCGCGCTGCTCCAGTCGCTGTCCGAGCTCTCGACCCTGAACGTCGACCTGCAGTCGCAGCCGCCCCCGGAAGAGTCGGACGACGGCGGCCTGCTGGACGCGGCCCGCGACGGCTGGGAGGCGTCGCTCGCGACGCTCGAGGTGATCGCGCGGGCCACGCTCGCGGTCGTCGCGTTCTCGTGGTGGATCGTGCCGATCGTCGTGGTGGTCCTGGCGGTGCTGTACCGGCGGGGTTTGCTCCCCCGTCGCGCGCGATAGGATGGACACCCGGTGGATCGCGACCTAGCATCCATGCCCGCGCGCCCGGATGGGCGCGACGACGGAGGTACCGCCACGGACACGACCAGCAGTCGGCGACACATCATCGTGGCGCTCCTCGCCACATTCATCGGCGTGGTCGTGCTCGTCGTGAGTGTCGGTGGCGGGAACGTGCTCTCGATCGAGTCGCTCGTGGGGGTGTTGTTCCTCGCGATTGCCGTTGTGCGGTATCGCCTGGCGCGGGGCGGCTAGCGGCCGGTCGCACGGAACAGCGAGGGTGCGTACGAGATGGCGAGGCTGGAGCCGCTGCGCAAGGTTGGACGCTACCTCGTCCCCGTGGACGGCTCCGACGCATCCTACGCAGCCCTCGCCGCCACCTGCGACGTCGCCCGCCTCAACAAGGCCAACGTCGCGGCGCTGCTCGTGATCGAGGTACCGCGCACGCTGCCGCTGGACGCCGACATGCGTACCGCGTTCGACCGCGGCGAGGACATCCTGACGCAGGCCGAGCAGATCGGCCGCGACCACAAGGTCGACGTGGACGCGTCGATGTGCCAGGCGCGCCAGGCCGGCCACGCCGTGGTCGACGAGGCGATCGAGGACGGCACGGACGCCATCGTCGTGGGCGTCGATTACGCGCGGCCGTACGGCCGCTTCCGCCTCGGGCGGCTGCCCGAGTACGTGCTGGCGAACGCACCATGCGAGGTGTGGCTGTTCCGCTACTCGCCCAACGCGGGGGCGGCGGCCCGATGAGCCGCGCGCCCGCGCCGGAGCCCCGGCCGTGAAGGTCGTGATCATGGGCTGCGGACGCGTCGGCTCCACCGTGGCCGGACGCCTCGACGCCGACGGGCACGACGTGACGATCATCGACCTGGACACGCAGGCGTTCCGGCGGCTGCCGGGCAGCTTCGGCGGCGAGCGCCTCCGCGGCTCCGGTATCGACGACCGCACCCTCGTGGCCGCCGGTGTGCGCGAGGCCGACGCGTTCATCGCGCTCACGCAGGGCGACAACCGCAACCTGATGGCGAGCCAGATGGCGAAGCACCTGTTCAACGTCGAGACCGTGGTGACGCGCGTCTACGACCCGCTGCGCGCCGAGCTCTACGGCCGCCTCGGGCTGCGCACGTTCAGCCCCACCCGGATCAGCGCCGACCTCGCGATCGACGCGCTGCTCGGCAGGTCCTGAGGATCGAGGGCGGCGCGATGTACATCATCATCATCGGCGCAGGCAACGTCGGCTACGGCCTCGCGCTGGAGCTCTACAGCCACGCCGACTACGAGATACTGCTGGTCGAGAACGATCGCGGCCGCGCCGAGATGCTGCGCGACGAGCTCGGCGAGCTGTGCGTGCACGGCGACGGCACCGAGGTGACGTTCCTCGAGTCCATCGGCGTCTCGCGGGCCGACGTGGTGATCGCGGTGACCGGGGACGACTCGCACAACCTGATCGCATGCCAGGTGGCGCAGCACAGCTTCGGCGTCTCGCGCACCATCGCCCGGGTCAACAACCCCCGCAACGAGCGCCTCTTCCAGACGCTCGGTATCGAGTCGACCGTCTCCGCGGCGTCGGCCGTCCTCGCGCAGATCGAGGCGGACCTGCCGGCGCAGTCGTTCATCCCGCTGCTGCGGCTGCGCGCCTCGGGCCTCGAGGTGGTCGACCTCCACGTGCAGCCGCGCTCGCGCGCCGCGGACGTCGCGCTACGCGACCTCGACCTCCCCGACGACGCCGTGATCTCGCTGGTCGTCAGCGGCGACCAGTCGCGCGTGCCCGACGGCGACACGGTGCTGCAGGCCGGCGACGAGATCATCGCGGTCATCGGACAGGAATCCGAGCCCGCCATGCGTGAGCTGGTGCGCAGCCCCGACGAGCCGCAGCGCGAGATCGACGAGGTGCTGCAGTGACCCGCCTCGCCTACCTCGGGCCGCGCGGGACGAACACCGAGGCCGCCGCCGTCGGCTACGACCCGGACGCCGAATTGCGCCCCGTGGCCAGCGTCGCCGCCGCCATCCGCGCCGTCCACGACGACGAGGCGGACGCCGCGGTCTGCGCCATCGAGAACTCGATCGAGGGCTCGGTGCGGGAGACGGTCGACCAGCTCCTGCACGCCGACATCGGGCTGGAGATCGTCGGCGAGACGGTGCTCCCGATCCGCCACGCGCTCGTCGCCGCCGAGGGCGCCGACCCCACCGCCGCGACGGTCGTCTACTCGCACCCCCAGGCGCTCGCGCAGTGCCGCGAGAGCCTCGCGCGGCTGGCGCCGGGCGCGCGGCCGGAGGCCGCGCTCTCCACGGCCGCGGCCATCGAGTCCGCGCTCGCCGAGCCGGGCGCGCTGGCGGTGAGCACCGCCCGCGCCGCCGCGATCTACGGCGCCGTCGTCCTCGCCGACGACATCGCCGACGAGGCCGGCAACGAGACGCGCTTCGTCGTCCTCGCGCCGCACGACCACGAGCCGACCGGCGACGACAAGACCTCGATCGCCTTCACGACGGCGGCGGACCTGCCGGGCACGCTGGTGAGCGTGATGCTGGAGTTCTCCAGCCGCGGCATCAACCTCACGCACATCGAGTCGCGGCCGACGCGGCTCGCGCTCGGCACCTATGTCTTCCTCCTCGACCTGCAGGGCCACCGCACCGACGCCCCCGTGGCGGAGGCGCTGGCGGCGACGGAGGCGCAGGCCGAGTGGCTGCGCGTGCTCGGCTCCTACCCGCGCTGGACCCCCTCCGAAGCCTGAGCACGATGCCAGAGATACCGGACCTCGAGGCGATCCGCGGCTTCCTCGCCCCGCAACTCGCGGGGAACCCCGTCACGGGCATCGAGTCGCGGCAGCCGTGGCTGGTGCGCACGGGCGTCGCGGACCTCGAGACCCTCGCCGGCCACGCCTTCGTCGACGTGCGGCGGCTCGGCAAGTTCCTGCTGCTCACCAGCGACGACGCGCGCGTGCTGGTCATCAACCCGATGTTGACCGGCCGCTTCCACTGGGCTCAGCCGGACGAGAAGCGCACCCCCGCCCCGGCGGTGGTCCTCTCCTTCGCCGATGGCCACGAGCTGCGCTACGCCGACGAGCGGCGCATGGGCCGCTGGTACCTCGTGCCCATCGACGACCTCGACTCGGTCCCGCAGCTCGGCGAGCTGGGGCCCGACGCGCTGGCGATCGGGGAGGACGAGTTCGTGCAGCGCATGCGGCGGCGCAGCGGCCAGCTCAAGAACACGCTGACCAACCAGCAGTTCATCGCGGGCATCGGCAACGCCTACTCCGACGAGATCCTGTGGGAGGCGGGATTCCACCCGCACCGGCGGGGCGCTACGCTCGACGACGATGGCCGGCGCGAGTTGTACCGCGCGATGCGCCGCGTCTTCGAGTGGTCACAGCCGATCCTCGATGCGCAGGTGGCCGACGGTCTGAAGCAGCGCAAGGAGGAGTGGCGCGAGCATCTCCGGGTCCACCGCCGGACCGGGGAGGCGTGCCCGCGCTGCGAGAGGGAGATCCGGGGCCGCGTCAGCGGCGGACGTGAGACGAACTTCTGCATCGCCTGCCAGCCGCTCGACCTCGAGCGCCGGTCGGCGGCGGCAACACGGAGGAAGCAGACATGAACGTCAACGGTCGTGACATCGGCGATGCCCTGGACGGGCTCTACGAGGAACTCGGCGCTCGGGTGAGCGACGAGGCCGAGCGTGAGCTCGTCGTCGACGGCTTCGAGGGCGACTCCTTCTCCAACGTCCGCTGGGCGGACGAGGAGGACGAGGTGCTGATCGAGGTGCACGAGAACCTCCCCACGCACGCGATCCCGCACGTGCTGGGCATCGCGCTCCAGCACGTCCGCCAGCGGCTCGACGGCTACCCGGAGGTGCGGCGGCCGCGAGGCCGCCAGGCCGCGCGCGGCGCGGGCCCGGTGCGCACGATGCTGCGCGAAGTGGTGATGGCGCCGGAGGCCGAGGACCGCATCGCCCCCTTCAACCTCGACCGCGTGTGGGAAGTGGAGCAGCGCCACGCGGCCCTCAAGGAGATCCTGCGCGCCCCGCCGTCCGAGTGGGGCCGCGACGGCACGCTCGGCAACCAGTTCGCCGCGCTCCAGTACGCGCGCTTCGAGTTCGAGCACCCGCCGGAGATGTGGCAGAGCCTGTCGGAGGAGATGGAGCAGGCGCTCCCCATCGCCGTCGCCCGCGGCCGCCGCATCGTCGAAGCCGTCCGGGGCCACGGCTGGGACTCGGCCGACGCCTGCCTGCAGGCGCTCATCGCCGCACGCGAGGCGGCGGGCCTCCAGTACGTCGCGTGGATCGTGAACCGCGAGACCGAAGAGATTCACTGAGCGCTGTCGACGCCCTTCCTCTCCCTCTCCCTCTGCGCCTCCGGCCCCCTCTCCCGCACTGCGGGAGAGGGTTGGGGTGAGGGTCCGGCTGGGCTCCTCGATGCGCCGTGCGTCGTCGGCGCGGGCAGGCCCCCCCACCCTCTCGGGCTCCGTCCTTTGCCGACGCTCCTGTCAAGCGGGCGAAGGCTGGGGGTGCGGGTCTGGCGTGCGCAGACCCCCTCACCCTCACCCTCTCCCCCGCAGACGGGGGCGAG
>VXMU01000104.1 GCA_009840945.1 Chloroflexota bacterium
ACGTGGAACTCGACGTTGTCGCGGCCGTAGCCGGAGAAGCCGTAGATGCCGTAGGTGTCGCCGATCGCCTCGAGCGCCTCGACGATGAGCACCAGCGACTCCTTCTCGAGGTCGATGATGCGCTTCGGCGGGGCGGCGGTGAAGCGCGCGCGGCGCTGCGTGAGCCACTGGAAGTACTTGCGCGGGTCGTCGTCGAAGTCGTCGTCGGACGGCTGGTAGTTCGACTGCGTCTTCTCGATCTCCTCGTCCGTCGACGCCGACATGTCGAGGAGGAACGCGACCGCGACGTCGCGCTCGATCTTGTTCCGCCGCCAGTAGACGCGCCCGAGGGGGCCGACGCCGGCGCGCTTGTCCACGATGAACTCGATGGCCTGGTCGAGGTCGACGTCCTCGCCGTCCTCGAGGCGCTTGATGCGGCGGAAGTGCTCCGGGCGGAGCAGCTCGAACTGGCGCCGGGTCTCGGTGACCAGGCCGTGGTGGGTCTTCAGCGTCTCCTCGTAGTAGTCGAGCTCGCCCTCCTCCGAGGGACGCTCGCCGACGCGGCACCAGCGCGGGCGGTAGTCGCCGGCGCGGAAGTCCCACTCGTCGTAGTACGACCAGTTGACCTCGATCGGCAGCTCCGAGGCGCCCGACCCGCTCGACGAGTCGCCGGCGTCGGCGCCGTCCGGGGTCTGGCCGGGCGGGCCCTGCTTGGCGTCCAGCGCCTCGCGTTCGAGGTTGGTGAGGAACATGCCCATCGAGGACGCGATGTCGCCCTCGGCGATGTCGGAGATCACGATCTCGACGGACTTCTCCAGCAGCGCCTCGAGTTGCTCCTGGGTGAGCTGGCCACCCATGGGCTCCTCGCCCTCCGACTGCTGCTTGAGCTTCATCATCAGCTGGACGATCTCGGGCTTGAAGTCGCCGCGGAACTCGGGCTGCTCGGGGGCGGAGAAGTCCGCCTCCTCGCCGGACGGCATCTCCGGGCCGTCCGCGCCGCCGGCCTCCGTCGTGAACTGGATCATGTCCTCGTCGATCTCATCCCAGTCGATCTCGGCGTAGGCCCCGGCGACGTTGGGAATGCTCTCGACGATGGCGTAGATCGTCGCGGCCACCTCGGCCGAGTCCTGCACGTCCGCGCCGGGCTCGTCGACGATCTTGAGCTGGTCGATACCGCGCGCCATGAGCGGCATGAGGTCGCGCGGCCAGCGCATGGTCTGCGGCTGCTTCAGCGAAGCGCGCAGCAGGTTCTCGAGGTAGGCCTCGCGCAGCGCCATGCGGGAGATGTTGGTGCGGTTCGCCGCCTCGTGCGCCTGCAACTCACGCAGCGCCGGGCGGATGCCGCCGTACTCGCGCGAGATGTGCGCATCGATCCGGGCGTCCTCCACGATCGTGAACAGCCCGGAGATCAGCTCGCGGTCCTCGAACAGGTCGAAGTAGCGCTCCATCGGCGTGGTGACGGCGACGGCCTCGTGGCCGTTGCTGGACAGCTTCGTCTCCTCGCGCTCGATAAGCGTCGAGGCGGTGTGCGCGCCCCCCAGCCCGAAGTCGAAGAGGAACGAGCCGAACTCCATCCGGCCGCTCTGGTGGGTGGCGTAGACCTTGTAGCTCAGGAAGTTCTGGCGCTGCTCGTTGAACGTGCTGACGTACGGCGGCAGGTAGATCGCCGAGCCCTCGGTGGTCGCGACGGACTCCTGCACCCACCCGATCCCCGCGTCAACGAGGTCCTCGGTCGAGCGGATCGCGATCTGCTCGCCGGTCAGGGCCTTCGCGTAGAGGCGCAGCGTGTTGCTGACGTTGCGCAGCTCGATGCGCGCCGACAGCGTCTCCAGCATCTCCTCGGCGCGCTGGGATTCCAGGCGGAAGTACGCCTCGGCGCCCTCGACGTTGCCGGCCTCGAAGAGCAGGTCCCAGCCGCCCTGCAGCCAGCGCTCCAGCTGGTCCGCCGTCAGGCGCGTGAGCACCGTGGGCGACGAGCGCAGGAACGACATCGCCGCCGCCGGGCTGCCCGCGGCGAGCCGGCGGGCGAGGTCGACCAGGGTCTCGTGGTACGTCGGCTCCACCTGCGCGAGCGACTCGGCGGCCTCGATGAACAGCGGGTAGCCCTGCCGCCCGACCTTCTCGGTCACCTCGGCGGCCAGCTGCAGGAACGCGGCGCGCTCGTCGCGGTCGATGTTGGCGATGAGCGCCGGGCCGCGCTCGAAGTAGAGGCGCGTGTCGGCCCACGAGGCCTGCGCGACCGCGTCGGCGAACTCGAGGAACGGCCGCCGGTCCGGCGGCGCGAGGTCCCCGAACAGCTCGCCCGAGCGCTCCAGGCAGCTCGCTGCGAGCTGGTACGAGCGGTCCGAGAGACGGTCGACCACGTCGATGAGGTCCCCGACGGCTTCCAGTGGCAGGGCGTGCAGCAGCGCGGGGCTCTGCTCGAAGAACGAGGCGGCGAGCGCGACGGACTTCCAGTTGCCGTGCGCCAGCCGCTTGCCGAGCGCGGCCCAGGGGCGGACCTGCTCGCCGGGGCGGCCGATCCACTCGCCCATGATGCCGAGGTCGCGGGTATCGGCGCCCTGCAGCGGCTGCAGCACCTCCGGCGTCGCGCGCACGAACGCGGCCGCGATCATCGAGGAGCTCTCCGCCAGGTCGAGCGCGACCTCCTGCCAGTCCAGCAGCTCCTCGAACGAGAAGGCCGGGAAGAGGCGCGGGGAGACGCGGAAGTACTCGCCCGCGGCCTCCCACGAGCGCAGCGAGTGGCGCGCCAGCGCCACGCCGGCCGCGGCCCAGCGGTCCAGGTCTTCCTCGCTGAGCCGGCGCTCCAGCGAGCGGGCGCCCCCGGCGAGGTCGTCGGGGAGCGAGGGCCCGAACCCCCGCAGTTCGTCCGCGTACCGGGTCAGGACATCGTCCGCTGCGCTCATCTGGCTGTCCCTACTGGTGGCCGCCGGTGTGGCTGCCTCACTGGGTGTTGCCCGCTCGCGCGGGCCGCTCGTCGTGCGTGTGACGGTACACCACGTAGTCCGCGCCGAGGCCGCCGCACTCCCGCGGGCGCGGGCTCACGACGTGGGCGGCTGGTGTCCCGCAGGGTGCGGATCACCTGGTTCGGGGAGCGGGACTGGAAGGTCGCATCGCCCGCGGAGGGCATCTCCTCGACCTGCCCGCCCATCCGCTCGGGCGCGATGTCGAGTGCGCCCGCGCTGCGGTGGATGTCCGGGGTCAGGCCGAGGCGCAATACGTGCTGCCTATTCGGGGAAGATCGATGTCACGACCTCCTCGATCGAGCGCTGCACCTCGGTGTCGTCGGTGAGGCCCCACACGACCGCGGTCTGGCAGGCCCGGAGGGCCGGGATGCCGCGGGCGATCAGGCGGCCCGCGTAGACCAGGAGGCGCGTGGAGACGCCCTCGCCGAGGCCGTGCTCCTTGAGGTTCCGGACCTTCTCGCCCAGCTTCGCCAGCTCCAGCGCGTCCTCAGCGGTGCAGCCGGACTCGTTGCGGATGATCTCCGCTTCCTTGTCGCGCGGCGGGTAGTCGAACTCGATGGCGATGAAGCGCTGCCGAGTCGAGTGCTTGAGGTCCTTCAGCGCGGACTGGTAGCCCGGGTTGTAGGACAGCACCAGGAGGAAGCCTTCGGCCGCCTCGATCAGCTCGCCGCGCTTGTCGATCGGCAGCAGGCGGCGGTAGTCGGTGAGCGGGTGAATCAGGACGGTCGTGTCCTTGCGCGCCTCGACGATCTCGTCGAGGTAGCAGATCGCGCCAGCCTTGACCGCGCGCGTGATCGGTCCGTCGATCCAGACCGTGTCGTCACCTTCGAGGAGGTAGCGGCCGACGAGGTCGGACGCGCTCAGGTCCTCGTGGCAGGCGACGGTGATGAGCGGCACGCCCTGGGTCTCGTCGCCCAGGTGCTGGTGCAGCCGCCACGACATGTACTCGACGAACCGCGTCTTGCCGCAACCGGTCGGTCCCTTCAGCAGCACGGGGATCTGCTGCTCGTAGGCGGTCTCGAAGAGCTCCACCTCATCCTCGACGGGGAGGTAGAACGGCTCCTCGGTGAGCCGGAACTCCTGGACCTCGATGGACCGGTAGTCGGACTGGGTGTCGGTTGGCGCAGTTGTCGTTGTCACAGCTAGCTACCGCTTTCGCTGCTAATCCGGTCCTGGAGGTTCTGCCACTCGCCGTCGATGGCAGCGACGAACTCGTCGAGCGAGCCGCCGTTGGCGATGTCCACGTCGGCGTGTTCGAGCCGCTCCTCGTTCGTGATCTGGGAGTCGATGCGCGCCTGCGCGGCGTCGGCGTCCAGGTTGTTGCGGTCCATGAGGCGCTTCTTGGCCTCATCGGCGTCCACGTGGACGACCCACACCTCGTCGGCCAGGTCCTGCCACTCGGCCTCGATGAGCACCGCGGCTTCGAGCACGATCACCGTCTCCGGGTCGCTCTCGCGCAGCTCGCCGATCTCCGCCGTCGCGAACTGGCGGATGACCGGCCAGACGATGTCGGTGAGGCGCTTGAGCTGCGTGGGGTCGCCGAAGACCTTGCCGCCGAGGATCCGGCGGTCGATCTCGCCGTCCTCTCCGACGATGTCATGGCCGAACTCGTTGACGACGGCGTGGAAGCCCTCCGAGTCCTTGTCGTATGCGCGGTGGCCGTAGCGGTCGGCGTCGAGCACGATCGCGCCCAACTCCTTGAGCCGCTCGGCAGCGGTGGACTTGCCGGAGGCGATTCCTCCGGTGAGACCCAGGACTCTCATGATGACTCCTGCGAGGTGGCCGGCGCGCCGCATGTCCCCGCACGCGCCGCACGCCGAAATTCGATTCTAGGTTTGCCCCGAAGGGCACGCAAGACGGCTCCGCGCGCGGGGCACGGCGCCGTCTTGCGTTGCGGGTAGCCCTAGTCGAGGTTCTTGACCGCCTCGATCAGCGCCGGGACCACTTCCTTGTAGTCGCCGACGATGCCGTAGCGAGCGGCCGTGAAGATGTTCGCCTCCGGGTCGCGGTTGATGGCGACGATGGTCTTGGAACCGCTGCAGCCGGCCATGTGCTGGCTGGCGCCGGAGATGGCGATCGCCACGTACAGGTCGGGCGTCACGACCTTGCCGGTCAGCCCCACCTGCTGCGACGTCGGGTACCAGCCGAGGTCCACCGCGGCGCGCGAGGCGCCCACGGCTGCCTTGTCCGTGCCGATCGTCGCCGCCAGCTCCTCCACGACCTCGAAGCCCTCGGGGTCGCCGAGACCGCGGCCACCCGACACGACGATCGGGGCGTCCTGGATCTGGAGACCCTCCGACACCGCGGCCTCGCGGCCGACGATCTCGGAGCGGCTGTCGCCGGCGCCGGAGAGCTCGACGGTGTTCCCGCCGCCGTCATTCGGCGTCTCGAGCGGGTCCTGCGACTTCGCGCGGATGGTCGCGACCGCAGGGGACGTGGCGAAGCTGTAGGTCGCCTGCGCGCTGCCGCCGTAGCAGGAGCGCGTGGCCTTCAGGTCGCCGCCGTCGTCCTCGACGGAGACGCAGTCCATCGCGACCGCGGTGTCGTTGCGGAACGCGAGCCGCGGACCGAGGTCGCGGCCGGCCATCGACTGTGCGATGAAGACCGCGTCCGGCGAGGACTGGCCCATGGCCTCCTCGACGGCCCCGACCCACTGGTCGGAGCGGAAGTCATCGTAGCCGGCGTCGGAGCTGACGTAGGCGTTGTCGGCGCCGGCCGCGAAGGCCGCGCCGGCGGCGTCGCCCGCGCCGCTGCCGAGCAGCGTGACGCTGACCGCGCCGCCGTCGACGAGCCGCGTGCCCAGCGCGAGCAGTTCGGCGGTGGTGCTGGAGAGCTCGCCGCCCTCCAGCTCGCCGACCACCAGGATGTTGCGTGCCATGTTCGGTATTCCCCTCGCCTACAGGATCTTGGCTTCGCGAAGCGCGGCGGCCAGCGCCTGCGCCTGCTCTTCGGCGGTCTCGCCCTCCATGAGCTCGACTTCGCCCTCGACGACCGGGATGAACAGCCGCTCGAGCTTCAGGCGCGCGCCGGCGTCGCCGACGGTGGACGGGTCCAGCCCGAGCTCGTCGGCGCTGAGGCGCGTCACGGTCTTCCGTGCGGCCTGCATGATCTGCTGCAGCTTCGGGTAGCGCGGGTCGCCGATCTCGTTGGAGATCGTCACCACGGCCGGCATCGGCATCGAGACCGTCTCGAAGCCGTCGCCCGTCACGCGCTCGACGACC
This sequence comes from Chloroflexota bacterium, assembly GCA_009840945.1. Taxonomy (GTDB): domain Bacteria; phylum Chloroflexota; class Dehalococcoidia; order UBA2979; family UBA2979; genus VXMT01. Next base: position 6,167 of record VXMU01000104.1, read on the forward strand.
ATGCTGCCGTCGTCGACCTTGGCGTCCTTGCCGATGATGGCCGAAGGCCACCCCAGCAGCTCGGCGATGCCGAGGCCCACCTGGCCCATGTCCCAGTCGGCGGCCTGGCGGCCGCAGAACACCGCGTCCACGTCGCCGAGGTGCTCGATGGCAGCGGCCAGCGTGCGCGCGGTGGTGTAGGAGTCGCCGCCCTGCAGGGCCTCGTCCTCCAGCAGGATGCCTTCGTCGGCGCCCATTGCGAGCACCTGCTTGATGGCAGCCTGCGCGCTCTCCTGGCCGAGCGAGATCACGGTGATCTTGCCCTCGCCGGCAGCCTCGACGATGCGCAGCGCCGCCTCGGCGGCCATGCCGTCGAACTGGCTGAGCACCGGCGGGATGCCCTGCGCCGGGATCACCTCGTTGTTGGCTTCATCGATGCGGAACGCCGCGGGCGGCGTCTCCGGGTCCGGGATCTGCTTCGCGCAGACGACGAGATGCATATCTGCTCCCCCACCTCCGGCCCTTCTGGGGCCGATCCTGATTGCTCCGGGCCCTGCCGGGCCTCGATTGACTCACGATGTCAGAGCGGGCCTCGCGGCGCGCGGCCGCCGTCCCGCCGGACTGCGTTCCTCCTGTGCTCGCCTCCTCCGTCCGGGCTCCGGACTGACTTACTGCTCGGGACTGCCTGCTAGCTGCCGTTCTCCGTGCCGAACACGGAGCGCTCCAGCAGCTCCGCCACGTCGAAGGGGCGGATCCGCCCTTCCTCGTCGGGCTGGATGGCCGGCGCGCCGTCTTCGAACATCTGGATGCAGAACGGGCAGTTCGAGATGACCTCGTCCGCGCCCGTGCCCACGGCTTCCTCGGTGCGCACGTGGTTGACGCGGCGCTCGCCGATCTCTTCCTGCCACATGTTGCCGCCGCCGGCGCCACAGCAGAGCCCGCGGCTCTGGCTGCGCCACATCTCGGTCAGGTCGACGCCCGGCAACACCTCGATGATCTGGCGCGGCGCATCATACACGCCGTTCATGCGGCCCAGGTAACACGAGTCGTGGTACGTCACGCTCGTGCCGACGCTGTGGCGCGGCTGCAGCGAGCCGTCATCGAGGGCCTGCTGGAGGAACTCGGTGTGGTGCAGCACCTCGAAGTGGCCGTCGAACTGCGGGTACTCGTTGCGGAACGTATTGAAGCAGTGCGGGCAGTTGGTGATGACCTTCTGCACGTTCTTCGCCTTGAACGTCTCCACCAGCTGCATCGCGAGGATCTGGTAGAGGTACTCGTTGCCCAGCCTTCGCGCCGGGTCGCCGTTGCAGGTCTCCTCCTGCCCCAGCACACCGAAGCTCGCGCCGGACTCGCGCAGCAGCCGGAACACCGACTGCGTGATCGGCATGTTGCGCTCCACCAGCGAGCCCGAGCAGCCGACCCAGTAGAGGTACTCCTGTGAGCCGTCGAAGATCGGGACGTCGTCGAACCCCTCCATCCACGACTCGCGCGTGAGCATCGTGCCGCGCCACGGGTGGCCGCGCATCTCGATGTTCTCGAGGGCGCCCTGCGCCGCCGCGGGCACGCGCGCCTCGTTCATGACCAGGTAGCGGCGCATGTCGACGATGGTCGGGACGTGCTCGATCATCACCGGGCACTCCTGCATGCAGGCGCCGCAGGTGCGGCACGCCCACAGCGTCTCATCCTTGATGACGTCACCCACCATCTCGATGGGCGAGACGGACCGCACGTCGCCGTTGGTGTGACCGGCGTTCTGGAGGTCCGGACCCACGGAGGCGAGGTGCGCCTTCAGGTCCTGGATGAGGTGCATCGGCGAGAGCGGCTGGCCCGAGACGTCGGCCGGACAGACCTCGGTACAGCGTCCGCAGCGCACGCAGGCGTCCAGCTCGAAGAGCTGCTTCCAGGTGAAGTCCTGGATCTGCCCGACGCCGAAGACCTCCTGCTCCTCGATGTTCTCGATGGTGGCGAGGCGGCCGGGGGCGTCGGTGCGGAGGAAGAAGGCGTTCACCGGCGCGAAGATCATGTGGTCCAGGCGCGTGAACACCAGCAGCCCGAGCCAACCGAAGGCCAGCACCACGTGGCCCCACCACGACCACGTGTGGGCCGTGAGCATGTGCCCCTGCGTGGGGCTGAAGATGTTCAGGAACTCCGCGATCACGTACGAGACGAACGACCAGCGCGCCCAGTCCGGATGCGCCTCCAGCTGCGTCCCGTCCTCCAGCACGAAGCCGTGCAGCTCCGTGGTGTAGATGCGGAACGACTCCACCATGAAGCCGGTCACGAGGATGAGGCCGAGGCCCACGATGATCGCGTGGTCCTCGATGCGCTCGTCCCAGCGGATGCGGTGGAAGTCGTCGAAGTAGCGGCGGTACAGGGCCATCCCGACGCCGATCAGGCCGATCAGCCCGAACAGGTCGCCGTAGAAGGAGAAGAACAGGTAGTACCAGCCGTTGAGGAAGCTGAGCGGCGTGTCGTCCTCGATCGCCACCTGCGCGGTGACCAGGGTGAGGACGATGATCGAGGAGAAGATGCAGAAGTGCATGATCCCCGCGTACGGGTCGCGGCGGACCTTCTCCTGGCCGATGCCGAGCCGCACGGCGTTGCGGACCCGCATCGGGATCTCGCGCAGGATGCCGGGCGTCGGCTGGCCGATGGCCCAGAGCGTGGCGTGGCGGCCGAAGCCGTAGACGAGGAGCCCGACGAGGGCCGCGAGCATGACGTACACCGCCCACGGCTGGGCGACGTTGAAGAACACCTCCCGGCTGGCGTCGGTGCGCCCCAGCTCGATGGCGGAGATGAGGCCAAGGCCGCTCAGACCAACGGCCGGACCCCACCACGCGCCCACCAGGCGGACACGCTTCGGTCGCCCGCCCTCGGGGGCGGGCGACTCAGCATTTCTCTCGCGCTCGGATACGCTCATACGGTTCCCCTCGCGGTCGCGCGCGAGCGTATCACCGGTGCGCTTTGGGGGCTCCCCTCCACGCGTCCGGTCTTACGAAGCGGACGGGGTCTGCGCGCCCCAGCGGTCGCGGATGTCGTTCTTGAGCAGCTTGCCGAGGTGGTTCCGCGGCAGCGGCTCCGAGATCCACTCGTACTGCGACGGCGCCTTGTACGACGCCAGCCGGCTCTTCACGAACGCCGTGAGGTCCTCGTCCGAGGGCTTGTCGGCGTCGCCACCGACGACCACGGCCTTCACGATCTCGCCCCACTCGATGTCGGGCACGCCGATCACGGCCACGTCCTCGATGCTCGGGTGTTCCTCCAGGATGCTCTCTACCTCGCCGGGCGAGATGTTCTCGCCGCCGCGGATGATGAGGTCCTTGAGCCGCCCGGTGATGAACAGGTAGTTGTCCGGGTCCAGGTAGCCGGCGTCGCCGGTGTGCAGCCACCCGTCGACCACTGCCGACGCGGTCTCCTCTTCGCGCTTCTGGTACTCGCGCATGATGCGGTCGCCCCGGATGCAGATCTCACCCTCTTCACCCGGCTCCTGCATGGAGCCGTCCACCTTGAGGATGCCGATCTCGATGTCCGGCATGGGCCGGCCCACGGAGCGCAGGCGCTTGATCTTGAGGTCGTTCTCCTCGGGCGTGCCGTCCAGGCGGTGGTCGTCCGGGCCGAGGTAGCTCATCGTCGACGTCGACTCGGTCTGGCCGTAGGCGTTCATCAGCCCGCATTCGAAGACGTCGATGGCCTGGCGCACGACCTCGAACGGCATCGGCGCCGCGCCGTAGGTGATGAGCTGCAGCGTCGAGATGTCGTAGTTGTCGAAGTCGTCGGCCTCCATGACGCGCTTGAGCATCGTCGGCACCACGAAGGCGTGCGTGACGCCCTCGCGCTCGACGGTGTCGAGCCAGGCCGAGGGGTCGAACTGCGGCAGGATGGCGAGCTTCCGGCCCGCCCACAGCGAGCCGAGCATCGTCGTCGCGCCGGCCACGTGGAAGAAGGGCACGGCCACCATCGTCACGTCGGGGTCGGTGGTCGGGTCGACGGGGTTCTGGGTGTTCACGACGTAGGCCGTGAGCGTCTTGTGCGTCAGCACCACGCCCTTCGGCAGCGCCGTCGTGCCGGAGGTGTAGATCACCATCGCGGCGTCGTCGTCGTCGACCTCGGTGAAGAACGGGATGTCCTCGCCGGTGTCGCGGAGCTGCTCGATGGTCTCTTCGCCCTCGACTTCGAAGCCGACGGTGTAGACGTGCTCGACCTTGGGCAGCTGCGAGCGGATCTCCTGCAGGATGGGGTAGTAGCGCTCGGAGACGAAGAAGACGTTCACGTCCGAGGCGTCCGCCATGTACTGCAGCTCATCGGTCTTCGCGCGGAAGTTCAGCGGCACGAAGGTGGCGCCGACCGCGGCGGTCGCGTAGTAGAGCTCGACGAAGTTGCAGGAGTTGACCGACATGATGCCGACGTTGGCGCCCTTGCCGACGCCGATCGAGGCCAGCGCGTGCGCCAGCTTGTTCACCCGTGACTGCAGCTCCATGTAGCTGAGGGTGTCGTCCGGGTCGCTGACGGCAACGCGGTCCGGCACCATCGAGCCGGCGATCGTGAGAATGTCCGCAGTGTTCATGCCTGCACTCCTCCTCCGCGGGCGGCGCTGCGATGCCGTCCGGGCTGGTGTTCGGGGCGCGGCCGAGCCCGCACCCGCATCTACGCTCCTCGCGCGAGGTCGTTGCTCTCCCCGCCTCCCCGGTGCGGCGCGCGGGAGCGCCTCCCGGTGCGCACCGAGGCGCGCTCAATATAAAGACGACCCGGCGCTGCCGCTAGCGTTCGCGCTCCGCTTCGGCAAGGTTCGGCCTCCCGATCACCTCGACCTCGACGATGCGCTCGCACATCGCGTTCGCAGGCAGGGGTCTCGTGATGTGGAACGCATGGAGCGGCTGAGTCGTACGAGCCAATGCGTCCCCGTTCAAGTACCACACTGCTTGCGAGCAGTGATCAACGTACACACCAGGGCGACCGAGAGGATTCCGGGCTGCGCCGCGCGGATCATCTGGGATGAAATCGATCACGCATCCAGTTCCTGAAGGTGAGATTGCGTCGAGGGCCCTGAGCTCCTTGGCCAAGTTCGGTTCCTCAGCGGCCGGCACGACAGGGCGGCACTCGGTTTCCTGTATCGGGGACTGCTCAAGGAGCGTTTCGTCGAGGGAAATCACGAATATCCGCGCCTGCGGGAAGTAGCGGGGTTCACCGACAGCGTAGCTATCGAAGGTTCCTGCCTCGAAGTAAAAGACGTCGAAGTTCGGGCGGTTGGCGGCACCGTAGAACACCGCGCCGATCGCCACCACGACGACAAGCAGCAGCGCCACAAGGCCGATTGGCCAGCCGCGGCGTGGCGGCCCTCCGCGCGCGCTCATGCCGCCGCCGCGACGCTCGCCGCGAGCCGCCGCTCGAGCGCGATCCCGTCGGCGAGCGGGAGGTCCAGCCCGCGCACGACCGCGCGCTTCGTCGCACGCGTGGCGCGCGGGTCGCGCGACGCGAGCATGTCGGCCCACTCCGCCGCCGCATCGTCCAGCCGTTCGCGCGTGACCACCCGCTGCACGAAGCCGAGCTCGTACGCGCGCTGCGCGGGCACCGCGTCGCCGGTGGTCGCCATCCGTAGCGCCTGCCCCAGCGGCACGTGGCGAGGCACGGTCTGGGTCCCGCCCGCCGAGGGGATGTAGCCGAGCGTCACCTCCGGGATGGCGAACAGGGCGTCCTCGGCGGCCACGCGCAGGTCGCAGTACAGCGACATCTCCAGGCCCGCGCCGTAGGCGAACCCGTGCACCGCGGCGATGAGCGGGATCTCGAGCGTCGACATCACGCCCCACAGGTCGCGGCGCACCCGCGCGTCACGCGCCTCGACGAACGAGGGGGCGGTGCCGAACTCCGTGATGTCGGCGCCGGCCGAGAAGGCTCGGTCGCCCGCGCCGCGCAGCACGGCGACCCTCACGGTGGGGTCGTCGCGCAGCAGCTCCAGGTGGGTCCACAGCTGGTCGCGCATCTCCAGGTGCACGGCGTTGAGCCGCTCCGGGCGGTTGAGCGTCAGCCAGACGGCGTCGCCCCGACGCTCCGCGATGACGAACGGCTCGGCCACGGAGGGGCCGCCTAGACCCAGTCCGGCTTCTGGATGCCGCTCTTCATGCTGTGGTCGTGGGTGCGCTGCACCTCTTCGTTGACCTTCTCGGTCAGCCGCGCCATCTCGTCGGAGCGCGCCGTCAGGTGCTCGTTGCGCCAGCGCCGGATCGCCGCCACGTCACCGCGGCTGAACTGCTCCTCGCTCAGGCCGTCGAGGACCGAGTTGGCCATTGCGAGTACCTCGTCGATCGTGAATTCGACCTTCATGGCTTAGCTCCACCGCTCCCGGGCCGTCTCCCGCTCGAAGCGACCGCCACGCATGGTGCGGCGTCGCGTGGACTCGTCGATGAAGTCCATCAGCTCGTTGTTGAAGCGGTCCGCGAAGTCGTCGAGCTGGTCCGTGCCGGGGCCGCGGTCGCTGCGCCAGGTGCGCACCGCCTCCTGCCCCTCCTCGCTCAGCTCGATGCTGTCGAGCAGTCGCGAAGTGACGAGGCCGAGCACGGCGTTCACTTCCCCGGGGTTGAGCATGACGTTCATCGGCGACTCCCTGCCTGTTCCACGATGACTTCCTCCCGATGGCTCCTCGCGGCGCGGCGGCCGCTCCTGGTGTCTCGTTGCGGGCTACTCGCCCGTGAACTCCGGGTCGCGCCGCTCGACGAACGCGTTCACGCCCTCGGCGCGGTCCGCGGTCGTCTGCAGCAGCACGGTCAGCTCGAGCTCGAGCCGCAGCGCCTCCTGCAGCGGCGCCTCCACACCACGCATGACCGCCTCCTTCGCGAACCGCGTCGCCAGCGGGCCACGCGACGCGATGGTCTCGGCGACCGCGCGCGCGGCCCCAGCGAGGTCACCCGCCGGCACCACCTCCGAGACGAGCCCGATGCGCAGCGCCTCGGCGGCGTCGATCACCTCACCGGTGAGCAGCAGGCGCAATGCCTGGGCGCGCCCCACGGCGCGCGGCAGCCGCTGCGTGCCGCCGCCGCGCGGCACCAGGCCGTCGCCGGTCTCCGGCATCGCGAACGTCGCGTCCTCCGCCGCGACGCGGATGTCGCACGCCAGCGCGAGCTCGAGCCCGGCCGAGTGCGCAGCCCCGCCGATCGCGGCGACCGTCGGCTGCGGCACGCCCGCCAGCGCGTCGAAGCCTTCGCCGATCGGCCCGAGGATCTCGCGCAGCATCGCGTCGTCCTCGAGCGCCGCGGGACTCCAGCCGCTCCCGAAGCCTGCGGCGCCGCCGGCGACGATCACCGCGCGCACCTCCGGGTGGCGCGACGTCAGCTCGGCGGCTGCCAATGACAGCCCGTCCCTCACGGCACGATCGTAGCCGTCGGCCGGTGGGTCAACGGTGAGCGTGGCGACGGGGCCTGCGGCGTCGAGCGTCACGGACATGCGTCGAGGATCGTACGGACGCGGCGAGGGCGTCAACGCGCGCGCGGAGGCGACTAGGCTGCAGGCGCGATCGCTGGACGCGATACGGTATCGCTGCGAGGATGCCGACGGACGGAGCGATCATGGACCTCGAGCTTGCTGGACGTTCAGTCATCGTCACCGGCGCGAGCCGCGGCATCGGCCTCTCGATCGCCGAGGCGTTCGCCG
>VXMU01000071.1 GCA_009840945.1 Chloroflexota bacterium
TATAACCGCCCTCGGGCCGGGGGGGGCGCCTCCGTGGCCGGGGCGGCGCACGGGGCGCTCTATGGCGCGCGTGGGGGGGGGGGGGGCGGCGCCCCGCCCGCACGCGATGGCTGCTAGCCGCGCGGGAGGCCGAGGCCGCGCGTGGCGATGATGTTGCGCTGGATCTCGCTCGACCCGCCCGCGATGGTCAGCACCACGGCGTGGACGTAGACCTGCGTCGGCTCGGCCGCGACGGCCGCCCGCGAGTCGTCCGGGTCCCAGATGTTCGAGTAGAGCCCGAACGCCTTCATCCCGGCGCGCGCGACGCGCTGTCGCAGCTCCGTGTAGAACGCCTTGCCCATCGACGCCTCGTAGTTGGGCAGCATGCCCGCCGCCTGCATCGAGGCGACGCGGAGCGAGAGGTTGAACATCACCTCGGACGCGACGTAGTGCTCGGCCAGCTCCAGCCGGGAGCGCTCAAGGCCGCCGTGCTCGCGCTGGGCCATGCCCTCCGCCGAGTTGGCGTGCTCGATGATGCGGTCGAGGAACTGGCGATTGCCGATCGCCCCGCCGATGCCGGAGCGCTCGTAGTCGAGCAGCGTCATGCCGACGTACCAGCCGCGGTTCTCCTCGCCGATCATCTGGTCGGCGGGGACGCGCACGTCCTCGTAGAAGGTCTCGTTGGTGGCGTGGCGGAAGCCCATCGAGACGATGGGGCGGACGGAGATGCCCGGAGTTGTGCGGTCCATGACGAAGAAGGAGATGCCGCGGTGCTTCGGGGCGTCCGGGTCGGTCCGGAACATGCCGAAGATCCAGTTGGACTTGTGGCCCGAGGAGGTCCACATCTTCTGGCCGTTGATGACGTACTCGTCGCCGTCGCGGACGGCTCGGGTCTGGAGCGAGGCGAGGTCGGAGCCGGCGCCCGGCTCGGAGAAGCCCTGCGCCCAGAGCATCTCGCCGCGTAGTGTCGGGGCGAGGAACTTCTGCTTCTGCTCCTCGGTGCCGTGCACCAGGATCGTCGGGCCGAGGAGGCGGAGGCCGCCGCCCCCCACGGGCGGGGCGCCGGTGTAGGCCATCTCCGAGTTGAAGATGAACTGCTCCATGCTAGTCAGGCCGGCGCCGCCGTACTCGGTGGGCCAGTGCGGGGCCGCCCAGCCGTGCTCGGCGAGTGCTTCTGCCCACTCGAGGGCTGCCTCGCGCGCGTCGTCGTCACCAATGGCGATGTCGGCCTGCCAGTCGTTCTCGCCGGAGGGGTCGGCCTCCTGGGCGCGCGCCTTGTAGAAGGCGGGCAGGCGGTCCTCGATGAACGACCGCACCTCGGTGCGGAATGCGGCTTGCGCGTCTGAGTCGGCCCAATCCATGGCGCCCTCCCTTTGAGTGCTGAATGCGCGAGCGATGATACCCGCTCCCCGCACCATGCGCTCCCGCGATCCCTCCGCCCGATCCCCTCGCCGTCGCCCGCTCTGGTCCCCTCGCCCCCCACCCGCGGGGTATCCCCGCGTCGAGGGGACCCGAGGCCTGGCCCCGGCTCTCCGACCAGGCCAGACAGCGGGGGAAGAGGTGAGGGTGGAGCCGGCTCCGGTTCCCTCTCCCTGGAGGGAGAGGGCTAGGGTGAGGGGGCTCCGGCGTGATGCGACATGCCGTGGAGGAACCGGCGGGGCCGCCGGACCCTCACCCCCGCCCTCTCCCAGGGGGAGAGGGGGCCGGAACGGATCCCCTTGCCCCCGCACGGCGTGAGGGGGAGCCAGAGCCCCCTGACCACGCCGACGCCTACAATCCCCACACGTCCCGCGGCCCGGCGGGGCGCCGGAGGCGCGCATGGCAGACGCTCGCAGCAACGGCGCGCCTCCCGTCACCTTCGAGGAGCCCCGGCCCGGACGGTTCGGCGCGCTCTGGATCCGCGACTTCCGCTTCCTCTTCATCGGCACCGTCAGCTCCGGCTTCGGCCAGTGGGCGCAGATGATCGGCCTCAACTGGCTCGCCTTCGTCATCAGTGGCGAGTCCGCGACGCAGCTCGCGCTCGTCGCCTCGGCGGGGGGCGGCGCGAGGCTGCTGGCCGGCCCGGCGATCGGCGTGATCCTCGACCGCTACCACCGGCGCACCGTGCTCGTGTGGACGACGGTGATCAGCGCCGCGAAGGGCATCCTGCTCGGCGTCCTCGTCGTCATGGACATCGTCAACATGCCGACGGTCTACGTCTTCGCGGTCCTCGAGGGCGTCGTGAGCACTGCGAACCAGAACACGCGGCAGGCGTTCGTGTTCGATGTGACCACGGAGCGCACGCTCGCCAACGCGGTGGCGCTCAACTCGATCGCGCAGAACATCTCGCGCATCGCCGGGCCGCCACTGACGGGGGTGCTGATCGGGTTCCTCGGGACGGCCTCGCCGTTCCTGTTCATCGGCATCGTCATGATCATCTCGACGGTGTTCACGCTGCCGATCAGCCGCAACACGCGGCAGGCTGCGCCGGACCGCGAGAACCCGCTGCGCAGCATGTGGGTGGCGGTCAACTACATCTCGAAGGACCGGGCGATGCTCGGCCTCATCCTCACCTCGGTCGTCCCGGCGCTCACGGTCTACCCCTACGTACAGCTGCTCCCGGTGTTCTCCGAGGAGGTCCTCGGGGCGGGCGCGACGGGGTACGGGCTGCTCGCCGCGGCGATCGGGTGGGGCTCATTCTCCGGGCTCGTCGCGCTCTCGATGTACGGCGAGGTGCGCCGCAAGGGGTTGGTGCTGCTGCTGTTCTACGTCGGCTACGTGGGCGCGCTGATCCTGTTCACGCAGTCCAGCCTGATCGTGTTCGCGCTCTCGTTCCTCGTGATCGCCGGGCTCTTCCACGGCGTCGCGATCACGCTCTCGCAGACGCTCGTGCAGCTCCTCGCGCGCAACGACATGCGAGGGCGTGCGACGTCGCTGTTCGCGATGGGCTTCGGCCTCATGCCCCTCGGCGCGCTGCCGATGGGGCTGGCGATCGACGCGTTCGGGGTGCAGGCCGCGCTCGGCGGGTTCATGACGGTGTCGTTCGTGTTCTTCGTGTTCCAGACGCTGTTCTGGAAGTCGCTGCGCCAGGCCGGCTCCCCGCGCCGCGACCCGACGCACGGCGCCATGCACCTCGTCGAGGCGCCCGCGAGCGTCGCCGAGCCGGTGCGCTAGGACGCTGGACCCTCACCCCAACCCTCTCGCTGTACGGCTAGGTCGGCAAGCCGCGGGCAAGCCCGCGACTTCCCTCGACGCGGGGATACCCCGCGGGGCGGGAGAGGGGGCCGGAACGTCACGCAGGCTGCTTGCCGACGTCGTGCATGCCGCCGTGCGTCGCCGCGTCGGACGTCGTCGCGCCGGGCGTCGACGCGAGGAGTGGCGCGGCGGCGGGCTCCGACTCGTCGGGGACCTCGTAGGGGCGGCGCCGGATGAGCAGGATCGCGATGGCCGCCACGGCCGAGAGCAGGCCGTAGGTGGTGAAGATCGGCACGTAGCTGCCGACGCGGTCGAAGACGATCCCCGCCACGATCGGTGAGCCGACGGCGACCGGCATCGCCGAGGCGTTCACGAGCGCGTTGATCGTCGCGAACCGCCTCGGGCCGTAGTAGTCGGCGACGATCGCCGTGTGCAGCACCACCCACGCCGCCTGGCCGAACGCGAACGTCGCGTAGTAGGGCGCGAGCATCCACAGGCGCTCGGCGGACACGGACGCGAGCACGACGATGCCGACGGCCTGCAGCGCGAAGGCCGCGATGAGCAGTCGCCGCCGCCCGAGACGGTCGCCGAGGAGCCCGCTGGACGGGCGGAAGATGACCTGCGAGAAGGCGTAGCCGACCCCGGCGGCCGTCGCATAGCCCACCCCGAGACCCTGCTCGCGGAGGTGCGGGAACTGGTAGACCACCCAGCCCTGCACCGTCGCCACGTTCGCGCACTGCGCGAGCGCGAGCAGATAGAACGCCGGCGTCCGCAACGCCTGCCCGACGCTGTCGCCGGTCATCGCGAAGGGCGTCACGCCGGAGCGGCGCGCGCGGATCGGCTCGCCGTCGGGTTCGAGGCCCATGACGGACGGGTCGTTGCGCATGGTGAAGGTGAGCGGGAGCGCGATGGTGAGGATGATCACCGCGGAGATCACCATCGTATCGCGCCACCCGAACGCGGCGATCAGCACCGCGATCAGCGGGACGAGCGCGAAGCCGGAGCCGTTCCCGGAGTTGAGGAGGCCCATCGCGCGGCCTCGCTTGACCTGGAACCAGCGCACGATCAGCGCCGAGTAGGGCATGAAGGTGCTCGAACTCTGCCCGATCGCGAGCACGATGCTCGCGCCGTAGTACATCGGCAGCGTGCGCGCCTGCGAGAGCAGGATCAGGCCGATCGCGAGGATCACGAGGCCGGAGCGCGCCATGATGCGTGGCCCGAAGCGGTCGATGAACGCCCCGGCGAACGGGCCGAACACGCCTTGCTCGAGGGCCCGGATGGAGAAGCCGGCGGCGACGGCCGCCGTGGTCCAGCCGGTCTCCTCGCGGATCGGCTCGATGAAGACGCCGAAGCTCCAGATCGCCATGCCGGAGACGAGGAAGTTCGAGGTCGCCCCGGACCCGACGATGTACCACCCGAAGTAGAGGCCCCGCGCGCGTGATGGGAGCGAGCGGGGAGAGTCAGCCATGCTCCCCTTTATTCGCGACCCCCGCCGTTACGGCAAGCCCGCTGGCACTCGGCGTCTGACGGAGTGACGCGGCTCCGAGTCCGGCTCCCTCTCCCGCACTGCGGGAGAGGGCGGGGGGTGAGGGTCCGGCGCGTCCAGACGGGCCGCGCATGATCGTGGTCGCGGCGCGTAGTAGGTTACGCCTCGCCGCCGATCACTCGGCGTGAGCATCGAGACACGACGAATCCAGGGCGCGTGCGGGGCGTCTCCCGCACCTCGAGGCACAGGAGGCAGGAATGAGCGAGCAGCAACTCGAAGGCAAGGTCGCGATCGTCACCGGCGCGAGCCGCGGCATCGGCGAGGCCATCGCCCACTCGCTGGCGCGCGACGGCGCGAAGGTCGTCGTCGCCGCCCGCACCGAGCAGGTCAACGACCCGCGCCTGCCCGGCACCATCTACTCCGTCGCCGAAGCCATCGAGGCCGAGGGCGGCACCGCGCTCCCCGTCGTCACCAACATGCGCGACCCGGAGAGCATCTACGGGTGCGTCGAGAAGACCGTCGAGGAGTTCGGAAGCGTCGACATCGTCGTGAACAACGCGGCGATCCTCGTGCCCGGGGACATCGAGACGGTGCAGGACCGGCACATCGACCTAATGTGGCAGGTGGACATGCGCGGGCCGGTGCTGATGTGCAAGGCCGCGGTGCCGCACATGAAGGAGAACGGCGGCCACCTCATCAACGTCTCCTCGGGGGCGGCGATCTTCCCCGGCCCCGGGCCGTACGACGACGAGGGCGTTGGCGGCCTGTTCTACGGGATGGTGAAGGCCGGGCTGGAGCGCTTCACGCAGGGCCTGGCGATGGACCTGCAGAAGTACCGCATCGCGTGCAACGTGCTGTCGCTGGGCTACGTAATCCACACGCCGGGCAACATCTTCGCGCAGAACGATCCGGAGAACCCGAACCTGGACTTCGACGACGCCGACTGGATGGGCCGCGCGGCGGTCTGGATCAGCCGCCAGCCCGCCGAGTACACCGGCCACATCGTCTTCGACCACACGATGCGCTACTGGCTGGAGGACATCGACTAGCGCTGTTTCTGATCCCCTCGCCCCCGTCTGCGGGGGAGAGGGTGAGGGTGAGGGGGTCCGCGGGGTGTGACCGCCGCCGAAGAGCCGGCCAGACCCTCACCCCAGCCCTCTCCCAAAGGGAGAGGGAGCCGGACTCGCTACTTCGTATCCGGGATGAGGCACTGAAGCGCTAGAACTCGATCGGGCCGCCGGGGTCGATGACGGAGCCGTCGGTGCCGATGACGGCGGGGCGCTCGTTGCAGTAGACCTCGGACTCGCAGTGGTCGAACGAGAACGCCGAGCGCTCCTTGTCGTAACGGATCGTCCACGTGCCCAGCGCGTGGCCTTCGCGGCCCGCCTTCGTCTCGCGCTCCAGCACCGCGATCAGCGCCTCGAGTTCCTTCGTGCCCACGTCGTACCTCCGAGGTAGTTCAGTCGTATCCGTGCGGTACAGGATAACCGCGTCGCGTCGGCTTCCGCTCGCCCGCACCGTCCCTACAATGAGTCGAGGGAGGCAACGTGCGCAAGGCGACCACCGGCAACTACTTCGAGGACCTTGTGACCGGACTCGAGATCCGGCATGCCGTGCCCCGCACGGTCACCGAGGGTGACGCCGCGCTCTACATCGCGCTCACCGCCGACCGCTACCCGCTGCACTGCAACGCCGAGTTCGCCCGCTCGCTGGGCTTCGAGCGCGAGACGGTGAACGACCTGCTCGTGTTCCACACCGTCTTCGGCAAGTCCGTGCCCGACATCTCGCTCAACGCTATCGCTAACCTCGGCTACGCCGACGTGCGGTTCGGCGCGCCGGTGCTCCCCGGCGACACGATCAGCTCGACCACCACGGTGCTCGGACGCCGCGAGGCGCGCGGCGGCGACTCGGGGGTGGTGTGGGTGCGCACCGTCGGTGTGAACCAGCGCGGCGAGGAGGTCCTGACGCTCATCCGTTGGGTGCTCGTCAACAAGCGCGACCCCGACTCCCCCGCCGCCGAGGACGACGCACCCGAGGTGCCCGAGGCCGTCGGCCCCGACGCACTCTACGTCCCGGAGCAACTCGACCTCTCCGCGTTCACGGCCGGCATCACCGGCGGCCGCGCGTGGTGGGGCGACTACGAGCCCGGCGAGCGCATCGACCACGTCGAGGGCATGGCGATCGAGGAGGCCGAGCAGCAGATCATCACGCGGCTCTACCAGAACACGGCGCGCGCGCACTTCAACGCGCACGCGCTGCAGGGCACGCGCTTCGGGCGTCGCGTGATCTACGGCGGGCACATCATCTCGGTGGCGCGGGCGCTGTCGTTCAATGGCCTCGAGAACGCCGTGCGGGTGCTGGCCTTCAATGGCGGCACGCACAGCAACCCGACGTTCGCCGGCGACACGCTCTTCGCGTGGACCGAGGTCGTCGAGCGCATCGACCTCGGCCGCGACGACGCCGGGGCGTTGCGACTGCGCCTGATCGCGACCAAGGACGCCGACCCAGCGACCGAGGACGTCCCGCTGCGCGTCACCGACGAGCGCGGGCGCGAGCGCTATCACCCCAACGTGGTGCTCGACCTCGACTACACGGTGCTCATGCCGAAGGGCCAGGGGTAGCCACGTGGTACGGGGAGAGCTGCGAAGGAGACCGAAGATGACGACGACCGAGGTAGATGCCGTCACGACCGCCCGTCAGCTCGTCGACGTGGCCAAGCGCGCCGTCGACGCAGCCGTGGCGCACGGCGCCGAGGTGACCGAGGGCGGCCGCGGTATCGACGACCACCAGGTCCACACCGAGCGCGTCGCCTACCTCGCCACACAGGTTCGCGCGGCCCGCGAGCTCGTCGCCTACGCCGAGCGCCTGCGCGAGTACAGCGAGGCCGACCCGCAGGCCGACGAGGCCGCCGTCATCTACGCGGCCGAAGCCGCTCACGCCGTCCGCACCGCCGTCGACGCCGCGCCCGACGACTTCGGCATCGGTGAGGCCGCCGAGGCGCTCGACTCTGCGGCGACGCGCGCGGCCATCCGTGCCGGGCTCGACGAGTCACGGGTGCGCGACCTCGGCCGGATCGCCGTCGAGGCGAACGGGGTGAACAACGCCGACCTCGAGGACGAGGCAGCAGCGCTCACCCGCGACGCGGCGCGCGACTTCGCCCGCAACGAGGTCGCGCCGATCGCGCAGCAGATCCACCGTGAGGACCTGCTGGTCCCCGACGACCTGATCGAGAAGTTCGCCGCGCAGGGCTTCTTCGGCTCCTCGATCCCGGAGGAGTACGGCGGCACCGGCATGGGCTACCTGCCGATGGTCGTGATGACCGAAGAGCTGTCGGCGGCGTCACTCGGCGCGGCGGGCTCGCTGCACACGCGGCCCGAGATCCTGGCGCACGCGCTGCAGACAGGCGGCACCGAGGCGCAGAAGCAGGAGTGGCTCCCGAAGCTCGCGGCGGGCGAGGTGCTCGTCGCGATCGGCGTGACGGAGCCCGACGTGGGGTCGGACAACGCCAACCTCCAGTGCCGGGCGACGCCCGCCGAGGTCGACGGCCGCAAGGGCTGGCGCCTCAACGGCTCGAAGGCGTGGAGCACGTTCTCCGGCCGCGCCGACGTGATCGCGATGCTCGTGCGCACCAACCCGAACCCCGAGGCGGCGGGCCGCGGGCTCTCCGTCTTCATCGTGCCCAAGGAGCCGCACTACGGGAACGAGTGGCACCAGACCCAGCCCGAGGGCGGCTCGATGAGCGGCACCGCGAACCCGACGCCGGGCTACCGCGGCATGCACTCCTACACGGTCGCCATCGACAACTACTTCGTCCCCCACGAGAACCTCGTCGGCGAGGACGAGGGGCTGAACCGCGGCTTCGCGCTGCAGATGGGCGGCTTTGCCGTCGGCCGGCTCCAGACCGGCGCGCGAGCCTGCGGCGTCGCGCAGGCCTCGCTGGAGAAGGCGTGCCAGTACGTGAACCAGCGCGAGCAGTTCGGCATGGCGATCGGGAAGTACCAGCTCACCGAGCACCGCATCGGCGAGATGGTGGCGCGCATCGCCGCGGCCCGGCAGCTCACCTACGCCGCCGCGCGCAACTTCAACTCGCGCGGCATCGAGGCGCCGATGGCGAAGCTGCTCGCATGCGACGTCGCGGTCGCCACCTCGCAGGCCGCGCAGCAGCTGCACGGCGGGTGGGGCTACTCCGAAGAGGACCCGATCGCCCGCTACGTCGTCGACGCGCTGGTGCTGCCTATCTTCGAGGGCGTTAAGCCGGTTCTCGAGCTCAAGGTCGTGGGCCGGCAGCTCTTCGCCGCGAGCTAGCGGGCTGCGGAGGCGGCACGGATGCGGATCGCGATCGCCTCGGACCACGCGGGGTTCCGCTACAAGCTGCGGATCACCGAGGAGCTCGCGGGCCTCGGCCACGAGGTCGTGGACTTCGGCGCCGACTCCGAGGAGCAGAGCGACTACCCGCGCTTCATCCGCCCGGCCGCCGAGGCGGTCGCGTCGGGCGACTGTGAGCGCGGCGTCGTGCTCGGCGGGTCGGGCAACGGCGAGGCGATGGTCGCCAACCGCGTGCGCGGAGTGCGCTGCGCGCTGTGCTGGAGTGTCGAGGCGGCCGAGCTGGGGCGACGCCACAACGACGCCAACGTGATCTCGATCGGGCAGCGCATGGTCTCGCTCGACGTCGCGCTGGCGATCGTGCAGACGTGGCTGGAGACGCCGTTCGACGGCGGCCGCCACGCGCGCCGCATCGCGATGCTCGACGGCGAGCCCGTGTCCGGGGAGCCGGTACATTGACCACGCGCGGCTGGTCCAACCGCCGGAGCAAGAAGCTCGTCCCCGAGCCCGCCTTCGCCGAGGGCCACGAGCACGGCTCCGAGTGCGACGCGCTCTACGAGGAGTGGAAGCGTTACCACATCGCCGTCATCGACGAGGCCGGCCGCTTCCGCCGCGACCAGCGCCTGCTCGCGCGCCACGAGCGTGAGCGCTTCGAGCGCCAGCTCGTCGCGCTGGGGTGCTCGGGCGAGGCGCGTCGGCGCGTCGAGCGCGACGCCGAGATCGCCGAGCACGGCCACAGCAAGCTCACGTAGCGGCCGAGGCGATAGCGATGCCCGCCCCGCGCCTCCCCGCACCCGACGAGTGGCCGAGCTGGGCGCTCGTCGACCGCGACCTGCTGAGCACGGCGCAGGACGAGCGGCCGTACCTCGAGACCGCCGCGGCCCTCGTCACCGAGTTCGGCGAGCTGACTGCCCTGCTGGCGCGGACGCAGGAGTCGCCCGACGGCGCCCCCGTCCGGCAGGGCCGCAACGAGGCGGTGCTCTCCGGCCTGACGACGCGCATCGTGAAGCTCACGCGCCGCCTCGCCGCCGAGACGTACGAGGGTCGCGGCGAGCTCCAGCTCCTCATCGACCGCGAGATCTTCACGTCGACCGCGGCGCTCGCCTACCTGCTGCGCGGCCGCAGCGACCGGTTCGAGGCGTTCCTGCGCGACAGCCTCCACGCCGACCGCGACGTGTGGCAGCACCTCGACAACAACCGCGACCTGCGAGCGGGCGACAACCTGCCGCAGGAGACGCGCATGCGCCGCCGCCTCGAGCGCTCGTTCGGCCTCGCGGGCTTCGACCCCGCGGAGTTCGGACTCGACGAGGAGTCGGGGTGGCCCGACGTGCGAGGTCAGGTCGACGCCATCGGCGAGCCCGACGCCTACCGCATGCACCAGCTCGGCGCGGACGAGGTGCATGGCGTGTGGAACGAGCTGGTCACGCACCACCTCCGCACCGACGGCGACGACCTCGTCTGGCTCGGCCCGAAGCTCGGCTGGTCACCCGCCGTGGTGCAGCCGCTGACCGCTGTCGCGATCCAGGGCAGCCGCGTGATGGCGGCCTACGCGCGCCACCTCGGGCACGAGGTCGCCGAGGCGTTCCGTGACAAGTACCTGGACCTCGCCGGCCGCGCCGCGCTGACCGACCGGATGCACGAGGAGTACCTCGAACGCGTCGATATCAACCTCGAGATGGGCCACCTCGGGCTGACGGACGACGACTGATCGGGCGCGGGTTGGTGGTAAGCGCCTACTCCGGGGCGCCGACGGCCGGCGGCGGCCGCGTCGCGACGTAGTCCTCGACGTAGAGCAGGTTGTCGCCCGCACGCCGCACGACCTTCAGCAGGTCGTCCATGGTCGAGACCTCCTCGAGCTGCTCGTCGACGAACCACTGGAGGAAGCCGCGCGCGAGGTGGTCGTGCTCCTCGATGGCGAGGTCCATGAGGTCGTTGAAGAGCCCGGC
This sequence comes from Chloroflexota bacterium, assembly GCA_009840945.1. Classification (GTDB taxonomy): domain Bacteria; phylum Chloroflexota; class Dehalococcoidia; order UBA2979; family UBA2979; genus VXMT01. Next base: position 10,909 of record VXMU01000071.1, read on the forward strand.
GACGCGCACCTCGGCGTCCAAGGCGAGCTTGACGGCCTCCTCGACGGATTCGAAGTCGGCCTGGCCTGCGGGGATGGCGGGCACGTCGACGGTGCCGCCGGCCTCGGTGACGTAGTCAACGATCTTCTGGGCGTGCATCAGCTCCTCGGAGGCCTGCTGGCGGAAGAGGCTGGAGAGCTGCGGGAGCGCCTCGCGGCTGAAGTAGGCGGAGATCATGGTGTACTGGATGGCGGCCCAGTACTCGCTCACGAGTTCCTCGCTCAGCTCTTTGGCCATGCGTTCGGAGATCAGCACCAGACGCTCCTATCCGTTCGGTTCACTCCTCCAATGATACGTCGTCCGACGCTTCGGCACGGCTCTTCGGGTTCTCCGACTCGGCACGCCGCACATGGCGTATATGTGTCTCCACCGCTACCGTCGAGCCGTGGTGGTACCCCGGAATCCAGGCGACCCACTACTCAGCGTGCTCGACTATGAGGGCGTCACTGTCACGTGCTCGCTCTATCAGTGGGTCACGAAGATCGAGGTCGCTCACCCGGATATGGCGGGGCGGGAACGGGATGTGGCCGATGCAGTCCAGCGCCCGACGCTCGTTCTGCAGGACCGCGACTACGCGGACCGCAAGCATCACCTGGTACGCACGCCGACCGGCCACTGGCTCAAGGTTGTTGTGGCCTACGAGGGAGAGCCCCGTTCGGGCCGCGTGCTGACGGCGTTCCGCCTCCGCCGACTGCGAGCGGGGGATACCGTGCTGTATCCTCGGAGCGAGGATTGAGTGATGGAAACCAGCGCGCCCACGCCGACCTTCGACCCACGGAGTATCCGCGAGATCATCTTCTTCTACTGGGATCGGCGAGACGACATCGCGAGCATCCATATCAACGAACGTCGCGCCGCGTTCACGATCGAGGGCGACCACGGCATCCACCTGCGAGAGGCGGATGGCGAGATCGTCGGCATGGACGTGCACGACTTCAGCCGCGCCTACCCGCACTGTCCCGCGCTCTCGCGAGTGGCCCTCCCCGCGATTGCCGAGATCGAGGCGTTCGCGGGCCAGAAGCTCGACCAGAGCGTCGAGGTGCGAGCCACGCCGGAGCAGCTTCCGCTGACGACGCAGATGCTCATCTTCGTGATCGCATATGCGCTCGCCAACCACGAGGCTGAGCTTCGTGCCGAGGTCGCGGGTACGGCTCGCTCCTAGCAGGCCGCGCCTTCCAGCCGCGGAATCGCCGAGGCGCTACTCCTCGTACAGCTTCACGACCTGCACCGCGTCGCCCGCCACGTCGATGCAGAGGTCGCAGAGCGTGCACTCGTCGAGGTTGGCCTCGACGGTTTCGACGCGGGCCGAGTCGCCCTCGCCGGCGATGGTGAAGATGTCGACCGGGCACACCTCGGCGAGGCGGCCGCGAAGGTCGGCGTCCTGCTGGACCGACTCGTCGATGTCGACGCGGATGAACATCGCCATGGCTACGCCCCGCTCCCGTCTGCGTCGAGCCGCTCGCGGAGCAGCGCCGGTATCTCCTCGATGCGCTCCGCCACGGCGATGCCCGCGGCCTCGAGGCGCGCGATCTTGTCGGCCGTCGTGTCGGCGCGGCCCTCGACGATGGTGCCGGCGTGGCCGAAGCGCATGCCCGGCATCTCGTCCATGAACCGCCCGGCCATGAACGCCACCACCGGCAGCCGCGAGCCATGCTCCGCGATGTGCTCGGCGAGCTGGGCCTCCATCGGCCCGCCCGGCTCCGAGTAGATCGCGATGCCCTGCGTCTGCTCGTCGGCCTCGAAGAGCGGCATGAGCTCCGCGTACGTCGAGCCGATGATCGCGTCGCCGCCGATCGAGATCGCCGTGCTCACGCCGAGCCCGGCCTCCGAGAGCGCGTTCGAGATCTCGGTGGTCATGCCGCCGGAGCGCGACATCACGCCGATGACGCCCGGCTGGAAGGCGCGGCGGGTTGCGTCGGCGGCGCCGCCAATGCCGCCCATCTTCGACTTGCCCGGCGCGATCAGCCCGAGGCAGTTCGGGCCGATGATGCGCGCGCCCTCCTGCGCGGCGTACTCGACCGCGCGGGCCACCTCGGCGCGCGGGATGCGCTCGGTGACGACCACGATCAGCTTCACGCCCGCCTCGACGGCTTCGAGGATGGCGTCGGTGGCGAACGCGGGCGGGACGGCGACGATCGCGCCGTCGATGCGCTCGCGCTCGGTGAAGGCGCGCACGGTGTCCTCGACCGGCACGCCGTGGACCTCGCGGCCCTTGCGGCCGGGCGTGACGCCGCCGACGACCTTCGACCCGTAGTCGAGCAGCTCGCGCGTCATCGTGACCGCCTCGCGGCCGGTGATGCCCTGGATGATGAAGGTGCTGTCGGCGTCGATGAGGACGGACATCGCTACGCCTCCTGCATCTTCGCGACGGCGCGCTGCGCCGCCTCGTGCATCGAGACCGAGCGGTCGACCCACTCGACGCCGTAGCGGTCGAGGATCTTGACGCCCTCTTCCTCCCACGAGCCGGGGATGCGGAAGATGGTGATCGCCTCGGTGGGGTCGTACCCGGCCTCGATCACGCCTTTGATGACGCCGCGCGCCATGATGTCGACGCGCGTGTTGGAGACGACGTTCATCATCACCGCGATCTTCTCCACGCC
>VXMU01000018.1 GCA_009840945.1 Chloroflexota bacterium
TGAGCCCCCCGGGGTGGGCCGGGTGGGCGCGGGGGGGGGGGGGGCGGGCGGGCGCGGCTGGCTCAACAACCATGCTGCGTGACCATCGCGCGTGCTCTTTCCGTGGGGAGCGTCCGGGCCGTCCGAAACGGCCTGATCGCAGTCTTGCCGCCCCGGAGCTTACGCGCATGCGTGATCCCGCGGGATCACGCTAGATCTCGAGGAGTTCCTGCTCCTTCTGGTCGCTCACCTCGTCGATGAGCCCGGTGTGGAGTTGGGTGAGTTCGTCGACATCGTTCTGGGCGCGGCGCTCGTCGTCCTCGGAGAGCTCGCCGGCGCGGAGCGACTTGCGCAGCTCGTCGATGGCGTTGCGGCGGATGTTGCGCACGGCGACCTTGCCGTCCTCGGAGCGGGCGTGGACCTGCCGGACCAGGTCGCGGCGGCGCTCCTCGGTCAGCGGCGGGATCGGGAGGCGGATGGTCGTGCCGTCGTTGCTGGGCGTGATGCCCAGGTCGCTGGCCTGGATCGCCTTCATGATCGGGTCCATCGCGGAGCGGTCCCACGGCTGGACCGTGATCAGCGTCGGGTCCGGCGCCGCCAGCGTCGCGAGCTGGTTGAGCGGCATCATCGAGTCGTAGTGCGAGACCTGCAGGTGCTCCACCAGGGCGGTGTTCGCGCGCCCGGTGCGCACGGTGGCGAGCGCCTGGCGCAAGGCGTCGACCGCCTTGTCCATGCGGTCTTCGGCATCCAGGAGAACCTCGTCGACCTCCACGCCGCTCTCCCGTTCCGGGCGCGCCGGGGTGCTATTCCTCGGCCTGCTCGCCCAACTCGAACCGCGCGAAGCGCGTCACGCGGATGTTCTCGCCCGTCGAGGCGATCGTCTCCTCGATGCGCTGCTGCACGGACTGCGACTGATCCTTGACGAACGCCTGCGTGAGCAGCGCGGCCTGCTCGCGCTCAGCCTCCGGGACGTCCTCGCCGACGTCCTCGGGGGCGAGGACGGCCGGGTTCATCGCCGCGACCTGCATGGCGACGTCGCGCGCGAGCGCGCGGAAGTCGTCCGTGCGCGCGACGAAGTCCGTCTCGCAGTTGATCTCGACGAGCACGCCGATGCGCCCCTCGCCGTGGATGTACGACTCGACGACGCCCTGCGACGTCGCACGGTCGGACCGCTTGGCGGCGGCGGCGATGCCGCGCTCGCGCAGCAGCTCGCGCGCCCGCTCGAAGTCGCCCGAGGCGTCGTCGAGAGCACGCTTGGAGTCCATCACGCCTGCGCCCGTCTCTTCGCGCAGGCGTCTCACATCGTCAACGGTGACCACGTCGTTCCCTTGTCCCTTGCTGTAGGTGCGGCGCGTCGGCGCCCGGTGGATGCGGTTCGTGCCTGCCGGCCGGCAGGGTTAGCTCTCGGGATTGTCCTCGGTGGTGGCTTCGGGTGGGGCGGGCGCGGGCGGAGCCTCGGCGGCGGGAGGCGCTGCCTCCGCCACGGGTGCCGGCGCGGCCTCCGGGGCCACGGCCACCGGCTCCGGGGCGGCAGCCTCGGCGGCTTCGACGGCGGCGACGGCCGCGGCCGCCGGATCCGGCGAGTCGAGGTCCACGACCGAGCCTGCGGCGGCGGCTTCCTGCTCCACCTCGCCGAACGCCACGCCCTCGAGCACCGCGTCGGCGACGCGCGTGGTGAGCAGCTGGATCGAGCGGATCGCGTCGTCGTTGGCCGGCACCGGGAAGTCGATCAGGTCGGGGTCGGCGTCGGTGTCGCAGAGCGCGACGATCGGCGTCTTGGTGCGGTTCGCCTCGCGCACGGCGATGTCCTCGAGCCGCGGGTCGATGACGAAGATCATGCCCGGCGGGCGATCCATCTGGACCAGCCCGCCGAAGGCGCGCTGCATGCGGTTGTACTGCTTGACCATGCGCAGCCGCTCGCGCTTGGTCAGCGCCTCGTGCTCACCGGCCGCCATACGCGCCTCGAGGTCCCGGAGGTACTCGATGCGGCGAGAGATGGTCGCCCAGTTGGTGAGGGTGCCGCCGAGCCAGCGGTTGGTGACGTAGGGCATGCCGCAGCGGTCGGCCTGCGCCTTGATCACGTCGCGGGCCTGCTTCTTCGTCGCGACGAAGAGCACGGTGCGGCCCGCCGATACGGTGTCGCGCACGGCCTGCAGCGCCACGTCGAGGCGCCGTACGGTCTGTGCGAGGTCCAGGATGTGGATGCCGTGGCGTTCGGTGAAGATGAAGCCGCGCATCCGCGGGTTCCATCGCCTGGTCTGATGCCCGAAGTGGACACCTGCCTCCAGCATCTGCTTCATCGTCACGCCGGCAGCCAATGGGGCCTCCTCAGAGCGGCGCGGCTTGGTGCGACGGGCTCCTCGCGGCCCCGAGTCGGGGCCGGCGCCCGTGCCGCGCACGGTCAACGAGTATAGCCCCGGCCGAAGTTACCGCGCCAACGCTCGCCGTAGGCCGCGCGTCGGTTGCCCACGCTCTGGCGCGTCCGGGGACGGGGACCGTGCGTCAGGGCTTCACGCCTGTGTAGACAGTGGTCGCCGAGCGCAGGTGGAGGTCGGTGCGGGCGAACATGTAGTGCGGGGACTCCGGGTCGAGCAGCGTCTCGATGACCTCGGCGTCCTCGTCGCTGAGCGCGGCGCGGGACTCGTCGTGCGTGAGCCAGCGACGCCAGTGGAACTCGATCCACGCCTGCTCGTCGTCGGTGAGCGGGCTGAGCGAGTCGAACGTGAACGTCTTCCCGCGCACCCCGGTGAGTCCGGCGTCGAGCAGGAGCTGCGACCACCCGAAGGGGTACGGGGTCCGGCCGTTCTCGGCGTTGCGAGGCGGCGCGAACCGCCCGACGCCGGCCGCCGCCAGGCGGTCCTCGAACCACCGCCCGCCGATCTCGACCTCATCGGGCAGCACGCGGAACCCGAACCCACCCTCGCGGATCGCGACGGTGCCGCCCGGCTTCGCGACGCGCGCGAGCTCACGGACCCCGTCGAGCATGTCGGGCAGGTGGTGGATCACGCGGCTACACCACACGAGGTCGAACGAGCCATCGGGGTCATCCAGCGCCGTGATGTCGTCGACCCGCGTGCTCGCGCTGCCCGACAACCCCGCCTCCTCGATGCGCTCGCCGGTCTCGCGGACGTGCTCGGGGTCGAGGTCTACAGCCACCAGCTCGCCCGCCCGAGCTGCGAGGACGGTCGCCATGCCACCGACGCCGCAGCCGGCGTCGAGGACGCGAGCCTCGCGGTCGATGTCGAGCCATGCGCCGACCTCGTAGTCGAGGTCCTGGTAGACACGGTTTCCGAGGCGGAGGGCGCGGCGCATCCGTTCGCGGTCGGGCGCGTGTTGTGGTGTCGGCTGTGTCATCGGGCGGGACCTCTCGCGGTCGCTATCGATACCAGGTCTTAGTACGGGTGCGCTCGCCCCTGCGTCAAGGGCGACTGTCCGTCGGACGCGTCGTGGGCCTCGTGATTGGCGCGCGGCTGCCCTCGCACCTACACTGACCGGCGCTGCGGTCATGGCCGTGGTGCTATCCCGCCCGGCGGAGGTCCCCGCTTCGTGCCCGCGTACGACTACATGTGTGAGGCCGGTCACCACTACGAGAAGCGCGAGCCGTTCGGCGCGCCGCCGGAGCAGCCGTGCGAGGAGTGCGGCGAGCCCGCCCGCCGCCAGTTCAGCGCCCCGACCGTCGTGTTCAAGGGCAAGGGCTGGTACAAGACGGACAGTCGCGGCGCCGCTCCGGTGACCGAGTCGCAGCAGGCGTCCGAGACGAAGAAGGAGGCCGCTGCAGCCAAGAAGGACCGCGAGAGCAAGTCCTCCTCCAGCACCAGCAGCTCGGGCTCCACGTCGGCCGCCTCCAGCGCTTCGAGCAGTAGCAGCAGCTAGGCCCCTCCACCATGCGCGCCGTGTTGCAGCGCGTGCACTCCGCTCGCGTCCTCGTCGACGGCGAGGTCGTCGGCGCGATCGAGCGCGGCGCGCTCGTGTACCTCGGCGTGGCCGACGGCGACACCGAGGCCGAGGCGGCGTGGCTGGCGGACAGGATCGCCGGCCTGCGCATCTTCGCGAGCGAGGAGCGCCCCATCGACCGCTCGCTCCTCGACGTAGGCGGGGCGGCGCTTGTCGTCTCGCAGTTCACGCTGCTGGCCGACACGCGCCGCGGCCGGCGCCCCTCGTTCACCGCCGCCGCCCCGCCCGACGTCGCCTCGCCCCTCGTCGATGCGGTCGCGGAAGCCCTGCGCGAGCAGGGCGTCGAGGTGGCGACGGGCCGCTTCGGCGCGATGATGCAGGTGGAGAGCACGAACGACGGCCCCGTCACGATCATCCTCGACAGCGCGGACCGGGAGCGGCCGCGGCGGGGGTAGGTCGCGCTAGGTGTGGAACCCGAGCGCGGCTGCTACCTCGGCCTGGCGGCGGTCGAGGGTGACGAAGGTAATCCGGTCTATTTCCTCGGTCGCGTACAGGGCCGTGGCGAGATGCAACAGATCTCCGGGCCGTAGGTAGCCAGCGTCCAGTGCGGCAGCGAGCTCGGGTCCGAGCGGGCGTCGGGGGAGCACCCAGTGGATGCGTGAGATCACACCGGGCACCCACGCCCGACCCTGGCGGACGAACACCGATCTCAGCTCAGCCTCGAGGATGGTGCCGGATATGACCCGGTCGAACGTGGCGATTCGTTCGGCAACCGCGGGGCCGGACGGTTCACTCGTCGCGATCGCAACGAGGGCCGACGTATCTACGTAGGCGGTAGTCACTCGTCGCGGTCGGCGAGGAACTGCTCAAGCGCTCCTGGGCGATCCATAACCGCCCGGAACGGCTCGGGAGGTCCGCTAGGCGGCACCAGTTCCCCGCGACGCTCGAGCTCGTCGAGCCGCTCCTCGGTCGTCCGGGGCCTTGCCCGGATCGGCTGGATCTCGGCCACCGGCTCACCGCGGTACGTGACGGTGACGGTTTCGCCCGCCCGGACCCGACGCAGAACCTCCGAGAAGCGTGCCTTGGCTTCGTAGGTGGAGTAGGTGAGTGCCATGGATCGATTCTAACTAGTCAGACTAGTCCGATCCACCTTCAGGAGCTCGTCGTACGGCTCGTACGGCTCCCAGCTGCGGCCCCGCTCCGTGAGGAAACGCTCGAGAGCGCCTGGGACTGTGGCAATCGGCCGTAGCGGCCTCCGAGGCCCTGTGGCGCGCACGAGTTCTCCCCGCCGCTCAAGCTCGGCGAGGCGCTCCTCAGTCGTGCGCCCGGGAGGCGGCTGCTCCCCGTCGTAGGTCGTCAACTCACTGCTCATGCATCCAGCGTACGCGAGCCAAGGATGGGCACCAACTACGGAGCGGCGAGGACTCAGGCCCGCGGCTCCAGCAACATGGCCGCCCCCGTCGCGAGCACGTCCATCAACCGCTCCGCCGTCGCGTATGCGCTCGCGTCGCCCGAGGTGTCGAGGACTGCGCCGGGCAGCGCGCCCGCCTCGGCCTCCTCGGCGAACCGCGCGTGCACCTCGCGCACGCGCTGCGGCTCGTTGCGGCCCGCGTCGCGGGTGAGCGTCGTCTCGACGTCCGGGAGGAGCGTCACCACCTGCACGAGCGCGTCGATGCCTTCGAGGGCGTCGCGGTACGCGACGAGGTCGTCGGCGAACGCCACGTCGTCGATGACGACGGCGTAGCGCGCGGCGATGGTCTCGCGGGTGACGGCCGCCGCGTTGCGGGTGGCGAGGAGGCGCTGCTCGTCCCACTGCGCGTCGCCCGCCCACGGGTGGCGGTAGCCCGCGCACACCCACTGGCGCAGCGTGTCCACCTCGATGCGCAACATGCGGTCGTAGCGCTCGGCCACGGCGAAGGTGAGCGAGGTCTTGCCCGTGCCCGGCGGCCCGTTGACGAGCAGCACCTGGTTCACGCCTCGCCCCCCACCGGCTCGATGCGCAGCGAGATGTCGAGCGCGGGCGCCGAGTGCGTCAGCGCCCCGACCGAGATCAGGTGCACGCCCGTCGCTGCCACTTCGCGCACGGTGTCGAGGGTGATGCCGCCCGACGCCTCGAGGATGACCCGGTCGCCTATGTCGGCCGCGACGGCGGCCATCTCCGCCGGCGTCATGTTGTCGAGCAGGATCGCGTCGACGCCGGCGTCGAGGGCTTCACGCGCGGTCGCGGCGTCCGGCACCTCGACCTCGATGCGCTGCGTGTGCGGGGCGAGGCGGCGGGCCTCGGCGATGAGTTCGCCGAGGCTGAGGCCGCGCTGCGCGCCCGCCTCGACGTGGTTGTCCTTGATGAGGATGCCGTCGGCCAGGGTGTCGCGGTGGTTGCGCGCGCCGCCGACGCGCACCGCGTAGCGCTCCAGCTCACGCAGCCCCGGCGTGGTCTTGCGCGTGTCGGTGATCTCGGCCGCGCCGCCCTCGGCGGCACGCTCGACGAAGGCGCGCGTCATCGTGGCGGTGCCGCTCATGCGCTGTAGCAGGTTCAGCGCCACCCGCTCGCCCGAGAGCATCGCCGCGAGGGGCCCCGACACCTCGGCAACCACGTCGCCTGCCTCGACCGGGGAGCCCTCGGGGATCCGCACGTCGAGCACGAGGTCCGCGCTGAGCTGCGTGAAGGTCTCACGGACCACGTCGAGCCCGCACACCACGCCGCGCTGCTTGGCGAGGAACGTCCCGCGCCCGGGCTGTCCGGGGGCGACCGTGATGCGCGTCGTCACGTCCTGGCGGGCGCGGTCCTCCGTGAGCGCGTTCTGGACGACCCGCCGGACGGCGTCGGGGTCGGGGGGTGCGACGTGCTGTTCCATGGCTGGTCCTCGCTCCTCGTCCTACTCGCCCGCGCGGAACACGAGGTGGCGGCGCCACGCCTCGCGCGGTTCGGGGAAGTCGCGACGGTAGTGCGCGCCGCGCGACTCCTCGCGCAGCAGCGCCGCTGTCGCCGCGAGCCGGCCGCACGTGACGACCGAGCGCAGCTCATGGTCCTCGAGCGCGGCGGTCGGCGGCAGCGCCGCCTCGAAGGCCGCGAGGCGTCCGACCGCGTCGGCAAGGCCCTCGGCGTCGCGCTCGATGCCGACCTGCTCCCACATCAGCCGCTGCACCGCCTCGCGCGTCGGGGGCTCCGAGGAAGCACCGCCGGTAGGCGGGAGCGTGTGCGCGCCCGGCGAGGGTGCCGGGGGCTCCTCGGCGGTTTCGTCGCCGAAGAGCCGGTCGGAGAGCCGCCGCGCGAAGACGACGGACTCGAGCAGCGAGTTGCTGGCGAGGCGGTTCGCGCCGTGCACGCCCGTCGAGGTCACCTCGCCGACGGCGTGGAGGCCCGGCAGGGTGGTTTCGCCCCACGTGTTCGTGCGCACGCCGCCCATCGTGTAGTGCGCGGCGGGCGACACCGGGATGGGGTCGCGCGCCATGTCGATGCCCGACTCCATGCACGTGCGGTAGATGTTCGGGAAGCGCGTCGCCAGCCAGTCGGCCTCGTGCTGCGAGACGTCGAGGTGGACGTGGTCCGCGCCCGTCTCGCGCATGCGCGCCACCATCGCGCGCGCCACGACGTCGCGCGGGGCCAGCTCCGCCAGCGGATGCACGGCTGGCATGAAGCGCTCGCCGTTGGCGTCCAGGAGCAGCGCGCCCTCGCCGCGGACGGCCTCGGAGATGAGGAACACGGGCGCGTCCGGGCGGTGCATCGCCGTGGGGTGGAACTGCGTGAACTCCATGTCACGCACCTCGGCGCCCGCGCGGAACGCGAGGGCGATACCGTCGCCGGTGGCGGACTCGATGTTCGTCGTGAAGCGGTAGAGGCGGCCCGCCCCGCCGGTCGCGAGCACGACGCTCGGCGACTCGCAGCGCAGCGTCTTGCCACCTCGGACCAGCGTCTCCACGCCGACCGCGCGGCCGTCCTCGACGAGGATGCGCTGGACCGGCGCGTGCTCGATGACGGTGACGCCCTGGCGCTGCACCAGCGAGGAGAGCGAGAGCTCGATCTCCAACCCCGTCTGGTCGCCCCGCGCGCGCAGCACGCGCCGCCCTGCATGCGCGCCCTCGCGGCCCAGCGAGATGCTGCCCCCGTCGGTGTCGAAGCGGACGCCGTAGCGCACGAGGTCGGCGACCCGGCCGGGCGCCTCGGTGCAGAGCACGCGCGCGGCGTCCTCGTCGACGAGCCCCGCGCCGGCCTCGATGGTGTCGCGGAGGTGCTGCTCGGGGGAGTCGTGCTCGTCGATGGCTGCGGCGATGCCGCCCTGCGCGTAGCGCGTGTTCGCCTCGTCGATTGCGCCCTTGGTGACGATGAGCGCAGTCGCGCCGCGCTCGCTCGCCTGCAGCGCGACGAACAGCCCGGCGATGCCCGATCCCACGACGACCACGTCGGCGCTCAGCGTTCGGGTGGCGACGGTCCCGTCCCCGGCCACGGCGCTACTCCTCGACCTCGACCGAGGGCTCGTAGGAGCGGATGGCGTCGACGATCGCCGGCCAGTCGGGTGGCGTCTCGGCGCGGCCGCTCTGCGCGTTGACGTAGGCGTAGCGGTGTCGCATCCGCGCGACGGGCTGCCCGCTCGACTCGGCCGCGACCTCGCAGTCGAAGGTCAGGCGGCCGGGGCGCAGCTCGGAGCAGCGCAGCCGCACGACGGCGGCGTCGTCCCAGCGCAGCGGGGCGAGGTAGCGCACCTCGCTGCTCGCCTGGAAGCGCAGCACGTCGCGGTGGCTCGGTATGCCGGTCTCGCGGTCGTAGGCCTCGAGGGCGATCTCAGTCAGGGCGAGGAGCACGCCGCCGTGGACGAACGGCGTCCCGCCGAAGCTGTCGGTGTGCCGCAGCGGGAGGCGTGTCTCGAAGCGGTACTCGGGCTCAGGCACCGGCCCGGCGCAGCGCCAGCATGCGCTCGAGGGCGATGCGGGCGTTGGCCTGCTCCTCCTCGGGCACGACGAGGCGGTTCACGACGCGCCCCTCGGCCAGCGACTCCATCACCCACGCGAGGTACGCGGGGTGCACCCGGTACATCGTGCTGCACGGGCAGACCACCGGGTCCAGGCAGAACACCGTCTTGTCCGGGTGCTCCTTCGCCAGTCGCGAGACGAGGTTGATCTCCGTGCCGACGCCGATCACAGACCCCGCGGGCGCCTCGGCCACGTAATGCGCGATGTACGCCGTCGAGCCCACCGCGTCGGCGGCCTCGACGACCTCGTAGCGGCACTCGGGGTGGACGACGATCTTCGCGTCGGGATACTGCTCGCGGGCCGTGTCGATCTGCGTGGTGCTGAAGCGCTGGTGCACGGAGCAGTGTCCCTGCCACAGGATGATGCGCGAGCGCTCGAGGTCCTCCGGGGTCGCGCCGCCGAGATTCCCGGCGGGGAGGCGCCAGTTCCACAGCGTCATCTCCTCCAGCGGGACGCCCATGGCGTGGCCGGTGTTGCGGCCCAGGTGCTGGTCGGGGAAGAAGAAGACCCGCTTGCCCTGCGTGAACGCCCACTCGAGCACTTCGACGGCGTTCGAGGAGGTGCAGACCACCCCGCCGTGCTCGCCGCAGAAGGCCTTCAGCGAGGCCGCCGAGTTCATGTAGGTGACGGGGATGATGTCGTCGCCGCTGCCGAACAGGTCCTCGAGCTCCCGCCAGGCGGCGCGCACATCCCCGGGGGCGGCCATGTCGGCCATCGAGCAGCCGGCCTCCATGTTGGGCAGCACGACCTGCTGATGCGGCGCCGAGAGGATGTCGGCGGCCTCGGCCATGAAGTGGACGCCGCAGAAGACGATGAACTCGGACTCCGGGCGCTCCGCCGCGTACTGGGCGAGCATGAACGAGTCGCCGCGCTCATCGGCGAACTGGATGATGTCCTCGCGCTGGTAGTGGTGCCCCAGCACCACGACGCGGTCGCCGAGGGCCGCGCGGGCCGCGCGGACGCGCGTCACGAGCTCCTCGGAGCCGAGCTGGTGGTAGGCGTCGGGGATGTCGCGCTGCCAGGAGCCGAACGAAACCTCGCTGGTGAGCGGGATCGTGTCGATGCCGACGTCGGACTCGCACTGGAGCTGCGGGATGAGGACGGGGCCGGGGGTGGTGGTGGTCACCATAACGATGGTCCTATCGCCGGTACGGTGAGCGCGACCGGGGCGCCACAACCGTTCGGCATACTTAGTGTACTGAGTACGCTAAGACTTCGCGTAGATCGTACGCCTACTCGCGCGGGGGCGTCAACGATCCATCCAGCGTGCCGCTTAGCAGTGCTCGGATAGACTCGTATGGGCCGCGCCGGCGTTTGCTGCGGCGCATGATCCCGAGGCGGACCATGGGTGGCATGGCAGTGAGGCTGTCGAAGGCGCTGCGCTCCGCACTGGCGGTCGCGAGGGCTCTGCGTGCGCGCACCCTCGAGCGTGCCGGGCTCCGCGCCGCTCCTCCGCGTCGCACCGGGTTCATCAGAGGACTGAACGTCACGGACGACTTCGACCGAATGGCGTCACCCGAGATCCAGGAGATGTTCGAAGGTCGGCAGCCGGAGCGCTGAACGACGCCGCGCCTCCTCCGAGGATGCGAACGGCCGTGCGAGATGCCCCCGTTATCAGGCGAGTTCGGGAGCTGTTGGTAGCGCGCGGATGTCGGAGCCTGCTGACTCCTCGGCGGCGGCGAGGTCGAACTGCGCCTGGAGATTCAGCCAGAACTGGGGATCGACGCCGAACCAGTGTCCGAACCGCAGGGCGGTGTCGCTCGTCACGCTGCGCTTGCCCGCGATGATCTGGCTGACGCGGTTGGGAGGCACGTCGATCTGGCGGGCGAATTCTGTGGGAGTCACGTCGAACTCCGCGAGCTCACCCTTCAGAACCTCGCCCGGGTGTACGGCTCGTCTAAACACGGATCCGCTCCTCCAATCTAATGGTAATCGACGATCTCGACGTCGGACGGGCCTGATTCCCCGGCCTCCCATGTGAAGCAGACGCGCCACTGCCGGTTGATTCGGATTGAGTACTGTCCTGCCCTGGCGCCCCGAAGAGCCTCGAGACGATTGCTTGGTAGCCGCCGCAGCGTGTCCAGAGACGTGGCCGCATTCAGAATGGAGAGGCGTCTCGCTGCCTGAGCCTCGATCCCCTGGAACGCCCTGACGAACGAACCAGCCGCGAACGACTCCGTCCGCTGCTCCCGGTATCCGAGAATCATCTCAAGTGAGCGTACGAGCCTGGACGATGTACGTCAAGCGTACATATCACAGGAACACGGGCTCGCGCGTCGTGAAGCGGTAGAGACGCGCGGGGCGGTGCGCGCCCTCGCGCCGCACCTCGTCCGTCGGCTCGATCACTGCGTTGCCGAGCATGCGCTTGCGGAAGTTGCGGCGGTCGAGGGACTCACCGCCGAGGATTGCCTCGTACGTCGACTGCAGCTCGCGCAGCGTGAAGCGCTCCGGCAGCAGCCCGTAGGCGATGTTCGTGTAGTCCAGCTTCGCGCGGACGCGCTCGACGGCCTGTTCGATCACGAGGTTGTTGGCGAACGCAAGCCGCGGCAGCTCGCCGACGGGCAGCCACGCAGGCCGCCACGCGTCGCCGGGCTCGGCGCGCAGCCGCACCGCGCTCGCGTCGACGAGCGCGAAGTAGGCGATGGCGACGCTCGGCTGCGTGTGGTCGAGGCCGGACTGCGTGAAGAGCTGCTCCAGATACACGTCGCTCGCGCCGGTCTCCTCGACGAGCTTCGCGGCTGCCGCGTCGTCCAGCGAGCGGCTGCCGTCCCACACGCCGCCGGGCAGCGCCCACGAGCCGGCGTCCGGGTCGGCGTCGCGGTGCACGAGCAGCACCTGCAGGCGCTCGTCGATGATCGCGAAGATCACGACGATGGTGGCGACGGCCGGTGCGTCGGAGGTCATCGTGCTGCCCTCGGCGGCATGGGGCGCCGTCCCGCCGCTAGACGACGGTGAGCGGCACCTCGCCGAAGCGGTGCGCCGCCGCGCGGCTGCCGCGCAGCGACCACGGCGTGGCCTCGGCGATGGCGACATCGACGAACGAGCCGACGAGGTCGCTGCCCTCGAAGTGCACGAGCTGGCCGCCGCGCGCGCGGCCGGTGGCGACCATCACGCCGTCCCGGTCCTCCTCGCGCTCCACGAGCACGTCGAGGGTGCGGCCGATGAGGCGGTCGTGCTTCGCGGCGGCGCTGCGCGAGTGGATCTCCTCGACGACCTTGAGGCGCGCCTTCTTCACCTCGCGCGGCACGTCGTCCTCGAGCTTGCGATACGCGTACGTGCCGGGCCGTGGCGAGTAGGCGGCGACGTGGATGACGTCGAACTGCATCCGCTCCAGCAGGTCGACCGTGCTCTGGAACTCGTCCTCCGTCTCGCCCGGGCAGCCCACGATCACGTCGGTCGCGATCGTCGCCTCCGGCATGCGCGAGCGGATGCGATCGACGCGCTCCTCGTACTCCGCGACGGTGTAGCCGCGCCGCATGCGGTCGAGCATGCGGTCGTCGCCGGACTGCACGGGGATGTTGAAGTGCTCGCAGACCTTCGGCAGGTCGGCGACGGCGTCGATGATGCGGTCCGTCATGTCCTTCGGGTACGAGGTCAGGAACCGTACGCGCTCGACGCCGTCGATCTCCTCGATGCCCTCGAAGAGCGTGGCGAGGTCAGCGGGGGCGTCGAGGTCGTGGCCGTACGCCTCGACGGTCTGGCCGAGCAGCGTCACCTCGCGCACGCCAAGCATCGCGAGGTGCCGCACCTCGGCGAGCACGTCGCCCGGCTCGCGCGACTCCTCGCGGCCACGGCGCAGCGGGACGATGCAGTAGGTGCAGAACTTGTCGCAGCCGTGGATGACCGGCACGAACGCCGTCGGGCCCGTCGGTGCGCCAAAGGTCTCGGCCCAGAACTCGCCCTCGGAGACATCGCGGTCACCGCCGCCGCGGTCCAGCGCAGCGTCGAGCACGGGCTCGAACTGCTGTGGCCGTGCCCACACGTCGACCCACGGGAAGCGCCGTTCGAGGGCCTTGCGCTGCGTGTCCTCCTCGGGCCCGACCATGCAGCCCATGACGGCGATCTGCACGTCCTCCCCGCGCTCGCGGCGCTGGCGCAGGTGGTGGAGCCGGCCATAGGCGCGGTCCTCGGCGTGCTGCCGGACGGAGCAGGTGTTCACGACGGCGAGGTCGGCGCGGTCAGGGTCGTCGGCGGCGGCGTAGCCGATCTTCTCGAGCCCGGCAATGAGCTTGAGGGAGTCGGCCTGGTTCATCTGGCAGCCGAGGGTCCAGACGTGATAGGTCGGCACGAAGCGCCCCTCGGGTAGTCCTCGATGGTTGGTGCGGGGTGGTGCTGGCGGAGGGGGCGGGATTCGAACCCGCGATCCCGCGAGGGATAAGCGCTTAGCAGGCGCCCGCACTAGGCCACTATGCGACCCCTCCACAC
>VXMU01000003.1 GCA_009840945.1 Chloroflexota bacterium
CGCACCCCGCAGACCCCCCTCACCCTCACCCTCGCCCCCCACAGGGGGGCGATGGGATCAGACGGCTCGACTGGGGTCCGGCGGGCGCTTCGGTGGCTGGTCGCACCCAGCCAACCCCCCTCATCCTCGCCCTCTCCCCCCACAAGGGGGGCGATGGGATCAGACCGGTCGACTGTGGTTCGGGCGGGGCGCTTCTGTGGCGGGTCGCACCCGGCGGCGCCTCCTCAGGGGAGCACTTCCGACAGGAAGGCGTCGAGTTCGCGGGCGAAGTCCTTCGGGTTGTCCGAGTGGACGTTGTGCGTGGCCGCCGGGATCACGACGAGGCGGCCGTCGCGCATCTCGGCCGCCGCGCGCTCGGCTGCGTCGTGCGACAGGATCTTGCTGTCGGCGCCACGGAACAGCAGCGTCGGCGACTGGAGGGCGCGGATGTCGGCCCAGAGGGCGTCCGCCCGCTCCGAGCGCTCGGCCTCGCGCTCGTCGTCGGTCATCTCCATGCCCTCGCGCGGGCGGTGGTCCTGCTTCCAGGTGAAGCCGTCCGGCACCTGCCTGAGGCTGTGCGTCAAGCTGTAGCGCAGGTGCTCCGGCGCTCGATGCGGCATGAACCGGATCGCGCGGTCGAGGAAGTCCTCGAAGTTGCGCAGGGTCTCGGTCGCCTCGCGGAACGCCTCCATCTCGAGCTGGCCCTCGCGCATCGTCTCCGGCGCCACGTCGACGATGCCGATCGCGTCGAGCCCCTCCGGGTGGCGGGCCGAGTAGCGGATCGTGTTCATCCCGCCCATCGACATGCCGACCAGCGTCAGCCGCTCGTAGCCGAGGTGCTCGATGAACTGACGCGTGTCCTCGAGCATCAGGTCGCTGTTGTCCTCGCCGAGCTGGTCCTCCGGCGTCCAGTCCGTGTCGCCGTGGCCGCGCTGGTCCAGCGCCACGAGGTGGTACGAGTCCCGGAGCAGCAACGCCGCCATGTCCCACGTGTGCGCGGTCAGCGACCCGCCGTGGAGCAGCACGACGTGGGGCAGGTGGTCGTTCCCCCAGTCGAGGTAGTGGAAGTTGATCCCGTTGAGCTCGACCCAGTGATCGGTGGGCGTCACGATCGCGGGCGGTTCGAGTCCCGCCGCCGCGGCGGCCGCCGCCATGATGTCGGTGTAGTCCTCGGCCATCGGTTCCCTCCAGTCGCTCGCAGTGCGTCGGGCCGTCAGGCGCGCGGCAAGCCGAGGCCGCGCGTCGCGATGATGTTGCGCTGCACCTCGCTGGTGCCCCCGGCGATCGTGCGCGAGACGGTCCACATGTAGAGCTGGCAGTAGACGCCGTGCAGCAGGGTGTGCGGCGACTCGGGTTTCAGCGCGCCGTACAGCCCGAGGACGTTGATGCCGCCCCGGGCGTTGTGCTGCGCCGCCTCGGACCCCAGCACCTTCGACATCGACGCCTCGTAGTTCGGCACCAGCCCCTGCGACTGCATCCACGCCACGCGGTACGCCAGCCACGTCCCCACCTCGGTCTCGATCGCGGTGTCCGCAAGGACCCGCCGCACGGTCGCGCGGCCCTGCGTCGCCACCACCTCGCTCGAGTCGAGGGCGTCGATCAGGCGGTCGAGCTGACGCCGGGCCGACCGCACGACGTGTACGCCGGAGCGTTCGAAGTCGAGGGTCGTGGTCGCCACGTACCAGCCGCGGTTGACCTCGCCCACGACGTTGTCGGCGGGGATGCGGACGTCCTCGAAGAAGGTCTCGTTGAACTCCGCGTCGCCGTGCATCTGGACGATCTGCTGCGGGTTGATGCCGGGCGTGCGCATGTCGGCGATGAGGAACGTGATGCCGCGGTGCTTCGGCGCCTCCGGGTCCGTGCGGGTCAGCAGGAAGATCCAGTCCGCGCGGTGCGCCCGCGACGTCCAGATCTTCTGCCCGTTGACGACGAAGTGGTCGCCGTCGCGCTCGGCGCGCGTCACCAGCGAGGCGAGGTCCGAGCCGGCGCCGGGCTCGCTGAAGCCCTGTGCCCAGATCCGCTCGCCGCTCGCGATGTACGGCAGGTGCTCGCGCCGTTGCTCCTCGGTGCCGTGCACCATGAGCGTGGGGCCGATCAGGCTGCCGATGGTGGCGAGCGGCACGCCGTGGATGGCGGTCTCCTCGTTGAAGATCAGCTGCTCGACGTGGCTGGCCTCGCGGCCGCCGTACTCGCGCGGCCAGGCCATGGTGATCCAGCCCTGCTCGCCGGCGGCGAGGTTGAGCTCGACGACCTTGCGGTGCGTGTCGGCGCCCTCGGCGTCGGCCGCGCTGGGGTCGGCGTCCCAGTGCGCGCTCATGAAGGCGCGCACCTCGTCGCGGAACGCCAGCTCGCCGTCCGTCCAGCCGAAGTCCACTGGTCACCGCCTCCCCGGTGCACGCCCGATGGTAGCGGCTCCCCGCGCCGTGCGGCTGCCGCACGCAGAGCGGGCGGCCATCTGGCCGCCCGCCCGTGTGTTGCCGTCGAGGGTGGCTACTTGTCGAGCCAGGCCCCGGCGATCTGGTGACCCCAGTCGTAGTAGTAGCTGTTGGTGGCGTCGGTGCCGCCCCAACGGATGCCACGCAGCCACGGCTGGTAGACGTTGATGCTGAACCCGCTCGGCAGCGGAGGCCAGTACATCACGTTCATGAAGTAGTCCCACATGGTCTTGTGGATCTCGCGCCGCGCGTCCGGGTCGAGCTCGACCTGCTGGGCCTCCGCCCACTGGTCGACCTGCGGGTCGTTGAGCCGCCAGCGGTTGCCCGGCGACGCCGAGTGGACCGAGTTGTAGAAGGCGTTGTCGGCGTCGAAGCCGGCGGTGAGCCAGCCCGTCGTCGTCGCCTCATCCAGCTTGCCCGGCACCCATGTCGAGTTGAACTCGGTGTAGTCGACACTGCGGGAGTTGATGTCGATCCCGACCGCCAGGAAGTTGGCGATCACGATCTCCGTGTGCTGGTCGTACTGCGGCCCGTAGTTGTACCAGATCGAGTTGAAGCTGAGGTCCTCGGCGCCCGCGGCCTTGAGCAGCTTCTGCGCCTCGTCCGGGTCGTAGCGTCCGAACCAGGGGCCAAAGTCGCCGTCTGCGACCTTTGGCTCCTCGTCGAAGACCCAGGTCCACGGCTGGAGAGCGAGCGTCTTTGAGAGGTCCTCGTAGATCAGCTCCTCCATGAGGTCCGTGTCGAGCGCGAGGCAGATCGCCTGGCGGATGCGCTCGTCCTGGAACTTCGGGTTGGAGAGGTTCATCCCGAAGGGGATGCCGCCGAAGGTGACCGGGCTCAGGTTGATCTGGACGTCCGGGTTCGTCTCCAGCAGGTTCCGGAGGTTGGGCAGCGTGCTGCCCGTCGCGTACCCGTAGTCGATCTGGCCGACGCGGAAGGCGGCCAGGCGCGCTGCAACGTCGCGCATCACCAGGAACTCGGCGCCGTCCAGCAGGACGTCCCGCTCCCAGTAGTCCGGGTTCTTGACGAAGCTCATGTGCGAGCCCTGCTCGGCCTCCGTCAGGATCATCGCGCCCGTACCGACCGGGTTGCTCTCGATCGTCCCGTCTTCGACGGTCTCGCGCGGGAACACCGTCTGATACCGGCTGGCCAGGGGCAGGATGAAGTCCGCCGTGACCGTGCCCATGTTGATGACGTAGGTCTGGTCGTCCGGCGTCTCGGTCGAGCTGATGTTGGCCCAGTAGGAACGGTGCACGCCCTCGGCGGCGTAGCGGTCGTGGGCGTACTTCAGGTCACCGGAGACGAAGGGGCGCCCGTTGAGCGGCGGCAGGTTCTGCCATGTGACCCCCTCCTGGACCTGGAAGGTCCACGTCGCGCCGTCCGGCGAGCGCTCCCACGAGGCGGCCAGCTCGGGCTTGAGCTCGACCTTGAACGGGTCCTTCTGCACGCCGTCCACCATGCCGAGCATCTTGTTGTACGTCATGTTCGGGACGGTGATCGTGCCGCCGGCGGCGGACAGCGTCGGGTCGAACGTGACCACGTCGAAGGTCACGCCGACGCTCAGCGTCCCACCAGGCTTGGGAACGGCACCGGCCGGCTCCGGGAACTGGTACGGGTACGGCAGGTCCGGATCCTGGACCAGCAGGCCCTCACCCTGCGCCGGAGTGTCATCGCCGCTGTCCGAGGAGTCGTCGGCGGTCGTCGTGGTGGTGCCGGCGCTCGCGCCGCTCTGCGACGTGGTCGTCGTGCCGCTGGTCTGCGTCGTGCTGGTCGTGGTCGTGCCGCCCGACTGGGTGGTGGACGCCGCATCGTCGTCATCGTCGTCATCGCCGCCGCCGCAGCCGATCAGGGCCGCCGCGGCGAGGCCCACCCCGCCGAGGACACCGCCCCGCAAGAGCGATCGTCGGCTGACGGTGGATCCCCACCATCTGGTCGTGGCTTCGTCGAGGTGTTCGTTCATGCTGAACCTCCGAAGGGTGCGCCTATAACGCGCGTTGTTAAGTGCGCATCATAGCCACGTGCGTCAAGCGCAGGCCGGGCGGTCGGAGGTCCGGAGACGCGAAGCGGGCGGCCATGTGGCCGCCCGCCTGCGTGGTAGCCCTCGAGGGTGGCTACTTGTCGAGCCAGGCCCCCGCGATCTGGTGACCCCAGTCGTAGTAGTAGCTGTTGGTGGCGTCGGTGCCGCCCCAGCGGATGCCACGCAGCCACGGCTGGTAGACGTTGATGCTGATGCCCGAGGGCATCGGCGGCCAGTACATCACGTTCAGGAAGTACTCCATCATCGTCCGATGGATGTCCTTCCGCGCGTCCGGGTCGAGCTCCACCTGCTGGGCCTCGGCCCACTGGTCGACCTGCGGGTCGTCGAGCCGCCAGCGGTTACCCGGTGACGTCGAGTGGACCGAGTTGTAGAAGGCGTTGTCGGCGTCGAAGCCGGCGGTCAGCCAGCCCGTAGTCGTCGCCTCCTCCAGCTTGGCCGGCACCCACGTCGAGTTGAACTCGGTGTAGTCGACACTCTGCGAGTTCATCGTGACGCCGACCTCGAGGAGCTGGGCGAGGATGATCTGGGTGCGGGTGTCATGGTCGGGGCCGTAGTTGTACCAGATGGAGTCGAACTCCAGGTCCTCGGCGCCCGCGGCCTTGAGCAGCTTCTTCGCCTCGTCCACGTCGTAGCGGCCGAACCACGGGCCCAACTCGCCCGACTCGACCGTCGGCTCCTCGTCCCAGGTCCAGGTCCACGGCTGGAGGGGGAGCGTCTTCGAGAGGTTCTCGTAGATCAGCTCTTCCATGATGTCCGTGTCGAAGGCAAGCGTGAGCGCCTGGCGGATGCGCTCGTCCTGGAACTTCGGGTTGGAGAGGTTCATCCCGAACGGGATGCCGCCGAACGTGACCGGGCTCAGGTTGATCTGCACGTCCGGGTTCGTCTCGAGCAGGTTCGCGAGGTTCGGGAGCGTGTTGCCCGTCGCGTATCCGAAGTCGATCTGGCCAACCCGGAAGGCGGCCAGACGCGCTGCCACATCACGCTGCACCAGGAACTCGGCGCCGTCCAGCAGCACCTCACGCTCCCAGAAGTCCGGGTTCTTCACGAAGCTCATGTGCGAGCCCTGCTCGGCTTCGGTCAGGATCATCGCCCCGGTACCGACGGGGTTGTCGGCGATGGTCCCATCGTCGACGGTCTCACGAGGGAAGACTGTCTGGTAGCGGCTGGCCAGCGGCAGGATGAAGTCCGCCGTGACGGTGCCCATGTTGATTACGTAGGTCTCGTCGTCCGGCGTCTCTGTCGAGCTGATGTTAGCCCAGTAGGAGCGATGCACACCCTCGGACGCGTAGCGGTCGTGGGCGTATTTCAGGTCGCCGGAGACGAACGGGCGTCCGTTGAGCGGTGGCAGGTTCTGCCAGTTGATGCCCTGCTGCACCTGGAAGGTCCACGTGGCGCCGTCCGGCGAGCGCTCCCAGGAGGCGGCAAGCTCGGGCTTGAGCTCCACCTTGAAGGGGTCCTTCTGCACGCCGTCCACCATGCCGAGCATCTTGTTGTAGGTCATGTTCGGGACGGTGATGGTCCCGCCCGCGGCGGACAGGGTCGGGTCGAACGTCACGACGTCGAAGGTGACGCCGACGCGCAGGGTGCCGCCCTTCTTGGGCACCGCGGCCGGCTCCGGGAACTGGTACGGGTACGGCAGGTTCGGGTCCTGGACCAGCAGCCCCTCGCCCTGCGCCGGAGAGTCGTCGCTGTCATCCGAGGAGTCGTCGGCGGTCGTTGTCGTGGTGCCGGCGCTCGCGCCGCTCTGCGACGTGGTCGTCGTGCCGCTCGTCTGCGTCGTGCTGGTCGTGGTCGTGCCGCCCGACTGGGTCGTGGTGGCTGCCGAGTCGTCGTCATCGTCGTCATCGTCACCGCCGCAGCCGATCAGGGCTGCCGCGGCGAGGCCTACTCCGCCGAAGAGGCCGCCTCGCAAGAGCGATCGCCGGCTGACGGCGGACGCCCACCATCTGGTCGTGGGTTCGTCGTTGGGCTGATACATGCCTGCACCCCCGGGGCACTGTTCGCTGTTAGTGGGAATCATAGACGAAGGTCGTCAAGCGCGCGGCCTTGTCGCCGAGCTCAGATCAGCGCCGCCACCACCAGCACGAGCGCGGCCAGCAGCAGCACCAGCGACGCGCCGAAGCCCCACGCCGCCAGCGCCCAGTACCACGGAGTCGCCAGCAGCCCGATGCCGCGCCGGCGCATCGCCAGCCGCATCGAGCGGCGGAAGAGCGCGGGTGTCGCGTCGAAGCGCTCGCCGGCGGCGTTGCGGTCGGCAAGCTCGGCGAGCATCAGCGCCGCGCGGCGTAGCGACCACTCGAAGTGCAGCAGCAGCACGCCCGGCGCCAGCAGGGCGACGGCGACGAAGAGGGCGAGCGTCGTCGCGACCGGGTCGGCCAGGGCGTTCGAACCGACCACGAACCACCACACCAGCGCACCCGCACCGAGCGCGCCCACCCCGGCGAATCGCATGGCCACGAGCCCGCGCACCGCGATACGCGCCGCCGGGGTCAGGTCCGGGCGAGGGCGTTCGTGCATCGCTCACCTCCGGCCACCGTCGGGCCGGGGGCCATCATACGGCGGCCCCCGGCCCTGACGAGGTGCCATCAAAAGACCCGACAGTGCGGATGGGACAGTGCAGATGCGCTAGCCTGTCCGCGGCTCGCCTCGACCGGGGGAGGACGGACCATCACCACTCGAATGCGTCGTGACCCCATCGTCCGCGTGCGCGGACTGAGCGCCGCCTACCAGACGGAGGAGGACGAGCCGATCCAGGCCGTCCGCAACGTGAGCTTCGAGCTCTTCCCGGGCGAGACGCTCGCGCTCGTCGGAGAGTCCGGCTCGGGTAAGACCTCGATCGGCCTCGGGCTGCTGGGGCTGCTGCCGTCCAACGCCTCCATCGACGCCGGCACGGTCGAGTACGACGGCGCGCCCGTGCCGTTCGAGGACGAGGACGCGCTGCGCGAGATCCGCGGGGCCGAGATCACGATGATCTTCCAGGACCCGCAGGCCGCGCTCACGCCCACCCTGCGCATCGGCGACCAGATGGCCGAGGTCTTCACCGCGCACGGTTACGACCGCGGTGAGGCGTACGAGCTCGGCATCGACGTGCTCGGGCGCTTCCTGCCGCGCCCCGCCGACATCGCGGAGTCGTTCTCGCACCAGCTCTCGGGCGGCATGGCGCAGCGCGTCATGATCGCGATGGCGACGGCGCTGCAGCCGCGCGTGATCATCGCCGACGAGCCGACGGCATCCCTGGACGCCGCCATCCGCGACACCACGCTCACCTTCCTCGAGGAGCTGCGCGACCACCGCGACGTCGCGGTGCTGCTGATCACGCACGACTTCGGCGTCGTCGCCCGCCTCGCCGACCGCGTCGCCGTCGTTTACGCCGGCGAGGTCGTCGAGACCACGGATGTGCGGACGATCTTCCGCGAGCCGAAGCACCCCTACACGTTCGGGCTGCTGTCGAGCCTGCCGGGCATCCACCGCCGCACGCACCGGCTGCAGCCGATGCGCGGCCAGCCCCCTGACCTCGCCGCCCTGCCCGAGGAATGCCCGTTCCTGGAGCGCTGCCCGAAGGCAGTCGGTCAGTGCCGCACGGAGCCCGCGCCCCGGCTCTCCAGCGTGGCGCCGGGTCACCTCGTCGCGTGCTTCAACCCGATGGCGGCCCCCCTCCGCGACGACTGAGCGAACACTCGTCGGGAACGCCGCCAGTCCCGCATCCCTGCGCCTCTGATCCCCTCGCCCCCCTCTGGGGGGAGAGGGCGAGGGTGAGGGGGGTCTGCGGGACGCCACCGACCCTCGAGGAGCCACCCGGACCCTCACTCCGCGCCTCTGATCCCCTCGCCCCCCCGCTCTGGGGGGAGAGGGCGAGGGTGAGGGGGGGTCTGCGGGACGCCACCGACCTTCGAGGAGCCAACCGGACCCTCACCCCAGCCCTCTCGCAGGGAGAGAGGGGGCCGGACGGCGGTCGGGACTCGTTAATCGCGTCTTAACTGGGCCGCCGGAGCATCGGCTCGTGGCGGAATCTCGACGGCCAGGCGAGCAGGGGCACGCCACCGCGCATTCGCGGGCGCCTGGACGCGCCCGGATGAAGGGTGACTCGCTGATGCACTGGAACCGCGGGCGAGGGTTGTTCTCCCTCGTCAGCCTGGTCGCCGCCGTCGCACTGCTCGCTGCGGCATGTGGCGGTGATGACGACGACACCACGTCCGGGACCACGACGACGGACGACCGGAGCGAGCTCTCCGGTTCGGTCGCCATCGACGGCTCAAGCACGGTCTTCCCGGTGACCGAGGCGGTCGCCGAGGAGTTCCGTTCGGTCGCCCCCGATGTGCGCGTCACCGTCGGCGTCTCCGGCACGGGCGGCGGCTTCCAGAAGTTCTGCAACGGCGAGACCGACATCTCCGACGCCTCTCGCCCCATCAAGGAGAGCGAGATCGAGGCCTGCGCCGAGGCAGGGATCGAGTACCTGCCGCTGCGCGTCGGCCTCGACGGGCTGGCCGTGGTGACCCACCCCGAAACCGACTTCCTCGAGTGCATCACCATGGACGAGCTCGCGACCCTGTGGCGCCCGGAATCCGAAGGCAGCGTCACGAGTTGGAACCAGGTCCGCGCGAGCTGGCCGGACACGGACATCACGCTGTTCGGGCCGGACACGGACTCCGGGACGTTCGACTTCTTCACCGAGGAGGTGAACGGCGAGGGCGGCGCGTCGCGCGCCGACTACACCAACTCGACCGACGACAACGTGCTGGTCACCGGCATCGCGGGCACCGAGGCAGCCTCCGGCTACTTCGGCTACGCCTACTACGTCGAGAACAGCGACAAGCTGAAGGTTGTGGGTGTGGATGACGGGGAAGGCTGCGTGATTCCGTCGGACGAGACGGTGTCGGGAGGCAGCTACCCGCTGTCGCGCCCGCTCTACATCTACGTGAACACGGCGGCGCTGGTGGAGAAGCCCCAGGTGCGCGAGTTCGTGCGGTTCTTCCTCAGCGATGCGGCCATCGCGCTGGTCGCGGACGTCGGCTACACGCCCATCGCGGTGGACGAGCTGTCGGAGTCGCGCGCGGCCCTCGAGGCCGCCATCGCTGGAGGCGGCTAGGGCGATGCGCGAGCGAGGAGCACGCGACTGATGGCTGCCGGATCGGCAGCAGCAGGCGGGCCGCAGTCGGCGCTGTTCCAGCGCCGTCGCGGCCGACAGCTGTTCGAGCGGGTGATCGGGTGGGTGCTGTTCCTGTGCGCCGCCGTGACCGTGCTCACCACCGTCGGCATCGTCCTCATCCTCGTCGTAGAGGGTCTCCAGTTCTTCGGCGACGTCTCCCCGTGGGAGTTCTTCACCGGCACCAAGTGGACGCCGCTCTACACGAACCAGGCCTTCGGCGTGCTGCCGCTCATCGGCGGGACGTTGATGGTCGCTATCGGCGCCGCGTTCATCTCCGTGCCGGTCGGCAGCGTCACCGCGATCTACCTCTCGGAGTTCGCGAGCCCGAACGTGCGGTCGGTGCTGAAGCCGATCCTCGAGATCCTCGCGGGGATCCCGACGGTCGTGTACGGCTACTTCGCGCTGACCGCCGTCACGCCGTTCATTGGCAACTTCTCCGACCCGAACATCTTCAACGCCGCCTCGGCGATGGTGGTGGTCGGGATCATGACGATCCCGATGGTCTCCTCGCTCTCCGACGACGCGCTGCACGCGGTGCCGCAGGACCTGCGCGACGCCGCCTACGCCGTCGGCTCGACCCGGTTCGAGGTCACGACGCGCGTCGTCTACCCGGCGGCGCTGAGCGGCGTCATCGCCTCGTACATCCTCGCCGCGTCGCGCGCGGTGGGGGAGACGATGGCGGTCACCATCGCCGCAGGTTCGACGCCGAACCTGACGTGGAACCCGCTGGAGTCGATCCAGACGATGACCGCGTTCATCGTGCAGGTCTCGCTCGGCGACACGCCGCACGGGACCATCGAGTTCCGCACGATCTTCGCCGTGGCGCTGACGCTGTTTGTGATGACGCTGGTGATGAATGTTATCGCCGCGCGCGTGACCGCGCGCTTCCGGGAGGTCTACGACTGATGGCCGCCGGGAATACGACCGTCACCCGCGAGGGCTACGTCCCGAGGCTGTCGTTCCGCCAGACCGTCGGGACCGGGTTCCTGGCCCTGTGCATGGCCGGGACCATGGTCGGCATCGTGTTCCTCGTGGTGTTGCTCACCGACGTGTGGCGCGACGGCGTCGGCTTCCTGCGCTGGGAGTTCCTGCAGAACTTCCCGTCGCGCTTCCCGGAGCGCGCCGGCTTCCAATCGGCGCTGTGGGGCAGCCTGTGGCTGATCGGCACCACGGCGCTCCTCGCGTTCCCGATCGGGGTGGGCGCGGCGATCTACCTGGAGGAGTACGCGCCGAAGAACTTCGTGACGCGGGCCATCCAGGTCAACATCTCGAACCTCGCCGGGGTGCCCTCGATCGTGTTCGGGCTGCTCGGCCTCCAGATCTTCGTGCGCGGCACCATCGGCATCGGGCCGAGCGTGGGCGGCGGCTTCGGCCGCTCGATCATCGCCGGCGGCGCCACGATGGCGCTGCTGATCCTCCCGATCGTGATCGTCGCCGCGCAGGAGTCGATCAAGGCCGTGCCGCCGTCGCTGCGAGAGGCGTCGTACGGCGTCGGCGCGACCCGATGGCAGACCGTCTGGCACCACGTATTGCCGCAGGCCTTCCCCGGCATCCTGACCGGGACGATCCTCGCGCTCTCGCGCGCGATCGGTGAGACGGCGCCGCTGATCATGATCGGGGCGCTGACGTTCGTGGCCTTCCGGCCCGAGGATCTGCTGGACCCGTTCACGGTCATGCCGATCCAGATCTACAACTGGGTGAGCCGGCCGCAGGCCGACTTCCACGACCTCGCCGCCACGGGAATCATCGTGCTGCTGGTCGTGCTGCTCTCCATGAATGCACTCGCCGTGTTCCTGCGGCAGTGGACAGGACGTCGCTATGGGCGCTAATACAGTGCGTCCGGCGGCGCGCCGGTAAGGGGTACGAGGATGGTCGGCGGAGTGACCGGAGACACCGAGCGCACTTCAACCGGGCCGGGCACCGGCGTCGCGGCCGCGACGGCCGGCGTGACGTTCCAGTCGAATACCGCCGAGGACGGTGAGGACGCGGTCGCGCCCGCCGTCGAGATCCGCAACGTCAGCCTGTGGTACGGCGCGAACCAGGCGCTCGGCAACGTCACGCTCGACATCCCGCGCAACCGCGTGACCGCGCTGATCGGCCCCTCGGGCTGCGGGAAGAGCACGCTGCTGCGCTGCATCAACCGCATGAACGAACTCATCGACGGCGTGCGCATCGAGGGCGATGTCTTCATCGATGGCGAGAACATCTACGGCCCCGAGGTCGACCCGCCGGACGTGCGGCGCATCGTCGGCATGGTGTTCCAGCGCCCCAACCCGTTCCCGAAGTCGATCTACGACAACGTCGCCTTCGGCGCCCGCATCAACGGCTACAAGGGCGACATGGACGGCCTGGTCGAGGAGTCGCTGCGTCGTGCGGCGCTCTGGGACGAGGTCAAGGACGACCTCAGGAAGTCCGGGCTCGCGCTCTCCGGCGGTCAGCAGCAGCGGCTCTGCATCGCCCGAGCGATCGCGGTGAACCCGGAGATCGTGCTCATGGACGAGCCCTGCTCCGCCCTCGACCCGATCGCGACACAGCGCATCGAGGACCTGATGCAGGACCTCGCGAGCGACTACACGATCGTCGTCGTGACGCACAACATGCAGCAGGCCGCGCGCGTCTCGCACCGCACGGCGTTCATGCTCGCCGGCGACGACCTGGTCGGCCGCCTCGTCGAGTTCGACGACACGAACCAGATCTTCCTCAACCCGAACGACGAGCGCACCGAGCAGTACATCACCGGTCGCTTCGGCTAACGAACGGCCCCAGCCCCGGCACTGCCCCGGGGTGATGCGGGGCAGGCCTTGCATACGTGGGTACCCTCTGACTCATGGTCCGGATGCCGCGCGAACAGTTCCGCTCCGACCTGGTCCACCTCCAGGACCGGGTCATCGAGATGGGCTCGATGGTCGATCGCCAGATCGAGCGCGCCATGCAGGCGCTCGTGGAGCGCGACACCACGCTCGCCGACGCCGTCATCCGTGATGACGACGAGGTCAACCGCACGCGCTACGAGATCGACCTGCTCGCACTCACCATGCTCGCCCAGCAGTCGCCGATGGCCGTGGACCTGCGCGTGATCATCTCGGTGCTCTCGATCAACATCGACCTCGAGCGCATGGGCGACCACGCCAAGGGCATCGGCGCGATCGTGCAGATGATGTCGAGCGAGCCGCTCGTGAAGCCGCTGGTGGACATCCCGGAGATGGCCGTGCGCGCGCGGGCGATGCTCGGCAACGCCCTCGACGCGTTCGTGGAGCGCGACGTCGAGGCGGCCCGGCGCGTGGGCGAGGCCGACGACGGCGTCGACGAGCTGCAGGACCGCGTCTACCACGACCTGGTGCAGATCATGATCGAGGACCCCACCACCGTGGAGCCGTGCACCCACCTGCTGTGGGTCTCCCACAACATCGAGCGCATCGCCGACCGCACCACCAACATCGCCGAGCGCGTCGTCTTCACCGTCACCGGCGAGCTCACCGAGATGGACGTCTCGAGCTACTAGCCGCCCCGCCCCCCGGCCGTCGCTGACC
>VXMU01000041.1 GCA_009840945.1 Chloroflexota bacterium
GCGGCCAACGTGCGAGGAGCGCGGCGGACCCTCACCCCCCGCCCTCTCCCGGGGGGAGAGGGGGCCGGACGGCGGAGGGTTCGGCTGAGAGGGGTCCCGATCTGATCCCCTCGCCACGCGGACGGGGGAGACGCACGGGAGCCCTCGCAATCGCGAGGGCTCCCGGTGTGTCCGACGAAGCCCACCGGTAGCCTCGAGGGGCCCGGCGGCTCAGGCGGTGTGCGTGAGGCTTAGCGGCCCTGCCAGTTCGGGGCGCGCTTCTCGGCGAAGGCCTTCGGGCCCTCCATCCGGTCCTCGCTGTTCGCCACCTTCTCCTGCAGCTCCGCGTTGAGGTTGCGGAGGTGGTTGAGGTACGAGACGCCCGCGGGCTGCGGCTCCGGCGGGTTCATGTTCAGGTGCACGCCGTTCTTCAGCGCCTGCACCGCCAGCGGCGCGCAGAGCTTGAGCGTCTCGGCGCGCTCCTCGGCCATGGCCATCATCGCGTCGCGGTCCTCGGCCAGCCACTGCACGAAGCCGATCTCGTGGGCGCGCTGCGCGGTGATGTGGGCGCCAGAAAGGATGATCCACATCGCCTCGCCGAGGGGCACGAAGCCCATCTCCAGCGTGTCCATCAGGTTGATCGGCGTCAGGCTGCGAAGCGGCTCCGGCATCCCAAAGCGCGACTTCTCGGTCGCGATGCGGAAGTCGCAGCGCGCCGAAAGCTGCATCCCGCCGGCCAGCGCGAAGCCGTCGATGCACGCGATGATCGGCTTCTTGCAGTTCGTGGCGTGGCTGAGGCCGTTCTTCGCCTCCTGCGCCGCGCCCTGGCCGATGGTCTGGTCGCGCTCGGTCATCTCCTTGAGGTCGGCGCCGGCGCAGAACGCGCGGCCCCCGGCCCCGGTGAGAATGGCCACGAGCACGTCGTCGTCGTTGATGACCTCGTCGAACGAGTCGTAGAGGCCGTTCTGGACGCCCGTGCTCAGGGCGTTCATGCGCTCCTCGTTGTTGATGGTGATCCACGCGATGCGGTTGTTCTTCTCGTAGCTCACCAGCTCAAAGGTCTTCGAGACCATGCCTTCTCCTCCCAGCGTTGTATCGCGGGCGATCCCCCGCCCGGCATTGGCGGCCCGCCCTGTCGCGTAGAGCAGGCGTCGCGAGACTACGTTGTTGACCACCGCCGGGTCAAAACCACCAAATCGGGGCACCGGATCTCGACGCCGTGGGGTGAGGTGCTCGATCTGATCCCCTCGCCCTCCTGCGGGGGGAGAGGGTGAGGGTGAGGGGGGCGTCCGCGTGGTGCGACCCGCTCTCGAGGACCCGCCCGACCCTCACCCCAACCCTCTCGCTCCATGACCGGGTCGCCAAGCCACGGGCATAGCCCGCGGCTTGCCTCCATGCGGGGATACCCCGCTGGGCGGGAGAGGGCGCCGGACGGCGAGGATGTCGGGAGCCTGATCTGATCCCCTCGCCCCCCAGCGGGGGAGAAGGTGAGGGTGAGGGGGGCGTCCGCGTGATGCGACCCGCTCTCGAAGGACCCGCCGGACCCTCACCCCAGCCCTCTCCCAGCAGGCAGGGGGAGAGGGGGCCGGACGGCGGATGGCGACAACGGGCAGACAGCACGGGAGCCCTCGCGATTGCGAGGGCTCCCGGTGTGTCCGACGAAGCCCACCGGTAGCCTCGAGGGGTCCGGCGGCTCAGGCGGTGTGCGTGAGGCTTAGCGGCCCTGCCAGTTCGGGGCGCGCTTCTCGGCGAAGGCCTTCGGGCCCTCCATCCGGTCCTCGCTGTTCGCCACCTTCTCCTGCAGCTCCGCGTTGAGGTTGCGGAGGTGGTTGAGGTACGAGACGCCCGCGGGCTGCGGCTCCGGCGGGTTCATGTTCAGGTGCACGCCGTTCTTCAGCGCCTGCACCGCCAGCGGCGCGCAGAGCTTGAGCGTCTCGGCGCGCTCCTCGGCCATGGCCATCATCGCGTCGCGGTCCTCGGCCAGCCACTGCACGAAGCCGATCTCGTGGGCGCGCTGCGCGGTGATGTGGGCGCCAGAAAGGATGATCCACATCGCCTCGCCGAGGGGCACGAAGCCCATCTCCAGCGTGTCCATCAGGTTGATCGGCGTCAGGCTGCGAAGCGGCTCCGGCATCCCAAAGCGCGACTTCTCGGTCGCGATGCGGACGTCGCAACGCGCCGAGAGCTGCATGCCGCCGGCCAGCGCAAAGCCGTCGATGCAGGCGATGATCGGCTTCTTGCACTCGGTGACATGGAACAGCCCGTTCTGGGCCTCCTGCGCCGCGCCCTGGCCGATGTTCTGGTCGCGCTCGGTCATCTCC
Source organism: Chloroflexota bacterium (assembly GCA_009840945.1). Classification (GTDB taxonomy): domain Bacteria; phylum Chloroflexota; class Dehalococcoidia; order UBA2979; family UBA2979; genus VXMT01. The sequence continues at coordinate 2,301 of VXMU01000041.1, forward strand.
TTGAGGTCGGCGCCGGCGCAGAACGCGCGACCGCCGGCCCCTGTGAGGACGGCGACGAGCACGTCGTCATCGTTGATGACCTCTTCGAACCCGTAGTAGAGACCGTTCTGCACGCCCGTGCTCAGGGCGTTCATCCGCTCCTCGTTGTTGATGGTGAGCCACGCGATGCGGTTGCTCTTCTCGTAGCTCACCAGCTCGAAGTTCTGTACGGTCATGCTCATCCTCTCAGCGTCCTCGCGGGCGACTCCCGCCCGCCATGATGCAGCCCCCCGACCACGTCGGGCAGGCCGCGCGAGCCTACGTGGAATCCGGAGCGGATGTCAAAACGATTGAGGAGCCTGATCCGAACCTAGCCATCTGGGCGACGGCGGGAGCCTATCCGCGCGATGCAGTGGGGGTCGACGGGATTGAGCCCGTCTCCCTTTGTCCCGCACTCGGCATCCCTGTATCATCGCGCCGCCGCACCGCCCCGCCGACCCCGATGAGTGCGCCCGATGAATGACTTCGGCAATCTCGGAGACATCCAGAACGAAGCGGACGTCGAGCAGATCTTCGCGCGACGCCTGATCGAGTCGCTGGGATACCCCGACTCGGAGATCCGGCCAAAGGACTCGCTCACGGAATTGACCGTCGGAGGTCTCCGGAATCAGCCGACTGCCTTGTACCGGCCGGACTTCGCGGTGAAGGTTGGGTCAGACATCCGCTGGATCCTCGAGGCGAAGGCACCAGGCGAGGATCTAGACGCGCACGTCTGGCAGCCGCGCGGCTACTGCGTCGCCCTCAATGGCGAGTTCCCGGACTCCAATCCAGTCCAGTTCTTCGTCCTCACGAATGCCGTGCGCACTCGCCTCTACCGATGGGACTACAATGACCCGATCTTCGAACTTGCATTCCCCGACTTTGTCAGTGGCAACGAGTCTTACGATGAGTTTCGGAATATCCTAGAGCGAGAGGCGGGTCAGGGAGATTTCCTGGAGGCAGTCTCCGGTGAAACCCATTCTCTGACCAAGGTTGCACTAGACGAGATCAACGCTGCGTTCTACTACTGCCACCAGTACATATATAAATCTGATAACATCAGCCAAGGCGCGGCGTTTTCCGAGTTCGTTAAGCTCGTGGCACTGAAGCTCCTAGAGGACCGGAGGATACGTGACGAATATCCGTCCGTGCTTGCGGAGAACACAATCGAACTCTCGAAGGATGAGGTTCGATTCTCGACTGCTTGGCTCACAGAACAAGAATCGTTCACCGCGAATCCCCTTGACAGCATTCTCTTTCATGACTTCATCGATGAGATGGAAGGGGAGATAGCAGCCGGAACGAGGAAGCGAATCTTTGGTCGAGACGAACACATAAATCTCAGTCCAGAAACGATTCGTGGGGTTGTCGGAAGATTAGAACATCTATTTCTCTTCGGTATTGACGCCGACCTCAACGGACGTCTATTCGAGACATTCCTGAACGCGACCATGCGCGGCAAGGATCTCGGTCAATACTTCACGCCCAGGAGTCTGGTCAACTTGGTGTAGGACTTGGTCAGTTGCGCGTCAATGCAACTCTGCCGAACGGTGATACCTACACAGATCGTGTCCTTGATGCATGTTGCGGTACGGGCGGATTCCTGATTGACGCTCTTGCTGACATGTGGAGAAAGGTGAACGGAAACCAGGCGCTGTCTGACAGTGACAAGGAGGAGCTTCGCGACATCATTGCCAATGACCGCATCGTTGGAGTTGATGTAGGCCGGGATCCGAATCTCGCACGCATTGCCCGTCTCAACATGTATCTTCACGGAGACGGGGGGAGCCAGATCTTTCATGCAGATGCCCTCGATAAGGAAGTAGAAGATGAGGCGACCGACAGCCCAGAGGTGAGGGCCGAGCGGGCTCAGTTGCGTACGCTATTCGATTCAGACGACGGGGTGTTTGACGTAGTGCTCACGAATCCACCGTTCGCAAAGCCATACGAAAGGAAGAAGACTGCCGATCAGCGGATACTGAACAACTACACGATGGCGCTTGAGCGTCCCGACACGAAGAAGTTCAGGTCCAGCCTCCTGTTCTTCGAACGGTACCATGATCTACTGAGGCCGGGTGGCCGCCTCGTGTCGGTCATCGATGACGGCATCTTGAGCGGACGCGACTATCGTTGGTTCCGAGACGTGCTGAGGCAGAAATACCTGATTCGCGCGGTCATCTCCCTGCCGGGAGACGCCTTCCAGCGGTCCAGGGCTCGCGTTAAGACATCCTTCCTTGTGCTCGAGAAGCGAGAGCACCCTGGTGAGGATCAGCCGGCGGTATTCATGTATGGCTGCCGGTACGTCGGGAACGACGACCCGTCCCGTGAGCGCACACTGCCCAATGACCGCATCATTCAAGAGAATGCTAGGGCAGAGATTCGTGAGGTGATCGAGGAGTTCACAAGGTTCCAAGCCGGCGAAGGGGATGTTCGCTATGTGGTCCCCCCAGATCGTGTCACTGAGCGGCTAGACGTCAAGCACTGTCTCATGACCACCGGCCACATGTCCGCAACTTGGGAAGAACATGGTGTGCGCGTGTTGCCTCTTGAGGAGATCGTCACTCCGAAGGACTTCCCCGCGGAAGACGTGATCGACGCTCAGAACTCCGATGAACCGGTCACCTACCTGATAGTCCGATACGATGGGCGAGCGACCGCTGGCGAAGAGATCGAGCCTTCGAATACGCAGCACTCCCGACTCTATCGGGTACGGACCGACGACATTGTAATCTCCAACATCGCCGCAAGTTATGGCAGCATCGCCGTTGTGCCACCCGAATTAGACGGCCACGTGATCGGTAGCGAGTACACAGTTCTACAGGCACAGGCCGGTTTCGACCCGGCGGTCGTCTGGAGCGTTCTGCGGTCTGACGAAGTTCGCGCGGACATGCTGCTCGTCGCGACGGGTGCGAACAGGACGCGCATCAGGTGGGACGGAATCAAGGACGTACTAGTCCCATACCCGGAAGCGGACGCCGTCCAGCGGCTAGCCGCTCAACTGAACGAAGCAGACGCCGCCGAGCGCCGCGCGGCTGCCGCTCGGGAGCAGGCCGCCAATGAGCTGCAGGATGCACTTCTTCTGAATCAGGACTATTCGCGATATATCCTCGACGCGTTCAAGCCGCCGAGATAGCCTTCCGGACCGGCACTCGCCCTAGCCCGCCGTCACACGCAGGAACCGCCGACGCCCCACGCGCACCTCGTCGCCGGCGTGCACCGGCACGTCGAACGACTCGACACGCTCACCGTTGATGCGCACGGCCCCCTGCTGCACCATGCGCCGCGCCTCCGCGTTGCTCTGCACGAGCTCGGCGTCCACCAGCACGCGGTCGAGGCGGCCCTCGGCGCCGCCGGGGAGCGCGTACTCCTGCATCTCGGTCGGCGTCTGACGGCGCTGGAAGGTCGACTCGAAGTAACGCTGCGCCTCCTCGGCCTCGGCGCGCGGGTAGAGCCCGGAGGTCACCTCGAGCGCGAGCCGCTTCTTCGCGTCGACGGGCGCCACCGAGCCAGATTGGACGGCGTCGTGCAGCTCGCCGATCTCGACGGGGTCGAGGTCGGTGAGCAGCGTGAAGTAGTCGCGCATGGCGGTGTCGGGCACCGACATGACCTTGCCGTACATCTCGTTCGGCGAGTCGTCGATGCCGATGTAGTTGCCGGTCGACTTCGACATGCGCAGCCGCCCGTCGGTACCGACGAGGATGGGCAGCGTGACGACGATCTGCGGGCGCTGGCCGTGCTCGCGCTGGAGCACGCGCCCGGCCATGAGGTTGAAGAGCTGCTCGGAGCCCCCGACCTGCACGTCGGTCTCCAGGGCGACGGCGTCGTAGGCCTGCATCAGCGCGTACATGAACTCGCTGACGAAGATCGGGTCGCCGCGCTCGCGGCGGCGCGCGAAGTTGTCGCGCTCCATGAACTGCGCGACGGTGAAGTTGGCGGCCAGCCTCACCACCTCGTCGAAGCGCAGCTCGCCGAGCCAATCGGCGTTGTAGCGGATGTCCGTGCGCTCGCGGTCGAGGATGCGGAACGCCTGGTCGGCGTAGGTCTCGGCGTTGGCGGCAAGCTGCTCCGGCGTGAGCATCGGCCGCGTCTTGTCCTTGTCCGAGGGGTCGCCGACGAGGCCCGTGAAGTTGCCGATGAGGAACGTGACCTCGTGGCCCAGGTCCTGGAAGGTGCGCAGCTTGCGCATCGTGAGCGTGTGGCCCAGGTGCAGGTCGACCGAGGTGGGGTCGTAGCCGCAGTAGACCCGCAGCGGGCGGCCCTCGGCGAGGCGCTCGCGCAGCTCGCGCTCCATGGTCTCGCGGGTGGTGTCGTCGCCGAAGTCGGTGCCGCGCATGATCGCGGCGACCTGCTCGTCGACCGAGGGCGTCGAGGGGCTCATCGCTCTCCTCGCCTCATGCGAAGTAGGCCCGGGTCGCTTCGAGGTCGCGGCCGATCTGCGCGATCAGCGCGTCGGGGCCGTCGAAGCGTTGCTCCGGCCGCAGCCGTTCGAGCAGCTCGACGGTGATGACGCTGCCGTAGACGTCGCGGTCGAAGTCCAGCAGGTGCGTCTCCACCATCAGCCGCGCGCCGTCGAAGGTCGGTCGCACGCCGATGTTGGTGCAGCCCTCGAACTGCTCGCCGTCGATCTCCGTGCGGGAGACGTAGACACCGTACGAGGGCAGCGCGAGGTCGGCGCTGAAACCGAGGTTGAGCGTCGGGAACCCGATGGTGCGCCCGCGCTGGTCGCCCTGCACCACGGGGCCGCGCAGCGAGTACGGGCGTCCGAGCAGCTGCGTCGCCTCCTCCATCTTGCCGTCGGCGAGCGCGTTGCGGACGCGCGTGGAGGAGACAGCGCCGTCCTCCAGCGGGAGCAGCTCGATCGGCTGCACGTCGAAACCGACGTCCTTGCCGATCTCGGCGAGGCGGTCGACGGTGCCCTCGCGGTTGCGGCCGAGGGCAAAGTCCTGGCCGACCATGAGCAGCCGCATGCCGGCGTCCTCGTGCAGGACGCGCGCGAAGTCCTCGGCGGAGACCTGGGCGAGCTCTGAGGTGAACTGCACGACCGCGACGAAGTCGAGGCCCGTCGCCCGCAGCCGTTCGACGCGCGTCTCCAGCGAGGTGAGGTACGAGATCTCCACGTCGGGCCGGAGCACGGAGACGGGGTGCGGGTGGAAGGTGACGAGGCCGGAGCCGAGCCCGCGCTTCGCGGCCTCCTCGCGCAGTTGCCCGACGAGCATCTGGTGCCCGCGGTGGACGCCATCGAACACACCGATGGTGAGCGCGTGTTCACCCGGCGTGACGGCTGCGCGCAGCTCTTCGCGGATCAGGAGCGTGATGGGGTTGTCCCTTCGAGGCTCTCCCGGCCCGTAGAGCATCGTGCCGATCGCGGCTCACGGCAAGCGCGCGCCGTCTATGGGAAGTCGTGCCGTTTGACACGGCTGTGGTGACCATGGAGACTACAGGCAATCTTCCCCGCCGCTCCCACACAGGGGCTGGCGGGGTTTTGCTTTGAGCGAGACAAACAGCATCAAGCGTGTCGTCCTGTTCGTCGATGCACAGAACTTCTACCGAGGTGCCCGCCGGGCATTCTTAGACGGCTCGGGGGCACCGTCGCGGCACGGCCAGTTCCACCCCTGGCGGCTTGGGGAATTGCTCAGTGCGCGCGACGCCGGACGTGTCCTGGTGGATGTCAGGTTGTACACCGGTCGGCCCGATGCCTACCTGCAGCCGACCGCCTACCGGGCGAACGTCCGGCAATGTAGCGCGTGGGAGCGGGCTGGCTGTTACGTATTCACGCGACCCCTCCGATACCCTCGCAGGTGGCCCCGGAACACCGACCGGCGGCGTCCGGAGGAGAAGGGTATCGATGTCGCCATGGCGATCGACATCGTGCGCCTCGCCGACCGAGGGGCCTACGACGTCGCAATCGTCTGTTCGGCTGACACGGATCTCGCGCCCGCCGTTGAGGACGTGATCGGCACACATCCGGATGTCACAGTCGAAGTCGCGGGGTGGCGTTCGGAGCGCTATCGTCAGCGGCTCAGCCTGAGCAGCCACAACCTCTGGTGCCACTGGCTCGCACGTGAGGACTACGAACGCGTGCGAGACGACACCGACTATCGCGCACCGGTCTGACCCGCACTGCCCTACAGCCCCGGCAGCTCCTCCGCGACGCGCGCGGGCGAGGGTGGCGAGGCGCCCTCGACCGCCACGAGCTCGATCTCGCCGAACAGGTCCGGCTGCCGCGCCTCGACGTACCCGCTGCGCACCAGCTCCAGCACCGCGAGGAAGTCGACGATTACGACGAGGCGTGACGGGGCGCCGACGATCACGTCGCGGAATCGCACCGGCCTCCCGCCCCGCAGGCGGGTGACCATGCGCTCCAGCCGGTCGGCGAGCCGCACCGGGTCGCGGGACAGCTCCGGCTCCGGATCCTCCTCAGGCAGCCGCTCCAGCACCTCGCGGAACAGCACGAAGAGCATGTCGGTGGTTACGCCGTCGAGGCCGGGGCCCGGCGGGACCTCCGGCGGGGGCACCTCGCGGCGGTACGCGGTCCGGTGCTCCTCCTCCAGGTCGCGCAGGTGCTCGGCGGCCGCACGGTAGCGGCGGTACTCCCGCAGCGCTTCCAGGAGCGCCTCCGGGTCGCGGTCCTCGTCCTCGTCGCCCGCCTCGTCGTCCTCGTCACGCGGCAGCAGGGCGCGCGACTTGAGCAGCAGCAGCCGCGCGCCGACCGCGATAAACGCCGCGATCGCGGCGAGGTCGATGTGGTCGCGGCGTTCGAGGTGCCCGAGGTACTGCTCCGTCACCGCGACGAGCGAGACCTCGGTGACGTCGAGCTCCTCGCGCTCGATGAGGTGGAGCAGGAGCTCGAGGGGGCCGTTGAAGACCGGCAGCTCGAGCGCGAAGTCCTCCGCGCGCGGCGCTTCGGTCGAGGCGGCTTCGGTGGGCTGGTCGCCCGAGGTCGTGGTCTCGTTCATCGCTCCCCGGACCGGAAGGTGCGGGGAGATGCGGACGTGCTGGAGCCGGTCATCGCGGACCTACCTGCCGCCGTCGGCGGCGCCGGCGAGGTCCGGGCGCAGCCGGACAGCCTCGCGCAGGTAGACGTGGTTGATCTCGGAGAGGGCGAGGTCGGTGTTCACGTGGATGAGCAGACGCAGGCAGCGCGGCAGGCCGCCGGGGACGTTCATCTCGTGCCCGCACAGCAGCGGCACGTCGGTCCACCCGGCGGCGCGCGCGGCGACCGCCGGGTACTCGGCGTTGAGGTCCTGCGTGGTCGTGAAGAACGCCGAGACGATGTCCCCCCGGTCGATGTCGTTCGACTCCATGATCGCTTCGAGGAGCTCCGCCGTCGCATCGAGGATGGCCTCGCGCGTGTTCTCGGTCACGCTCGTCGCGCCGCGGATGCCTCGAACCATCATGGTTGCGACTCCGATTCCGTCCGCCCGGTCAGTGTTTCCATCAGCGCGCGGGCGGCCTGCGCCCGGCCCTCGCGCGGCGCCTTGCTGATCGCATCGACCAGCGCGCTGCCCACCACGACGCCGTCGGCGATGCGCCCCACCTCGACCACGTGCTCGCGGCGCGAGATGCCGAACCCCACGGCCAGCGGGAGGTCGGTGCGCGCGCGCACGCGGCCGACGAAGTCGGGCAGCTCCGCAGACACCTCCGCCCGTGCGCTCGTCACGCCGGTCACGCTGACACAGTAGATGAAGCCCTCGCCGCGTTCGGCGACGGCCGCGATGCGCTCGTCGGTGGATGTGGGCGCGAGCAGGTAGATGACGTCGAGGCCATGGGCACGCGCGGGACCCGCGAGTTCCGCGGCTTCCTCGACCGGCAGATCGACGATGATGAGCCCGTCAACGCCCGCACTCTCCGCCGCCGCCGCGAATGCCTCGATCCCCGTGGCCAGCAGCGGGTTGAAGTATCCCATAAGCACCAACGGCTCGGAAACGCCCGCCGCCCGGCAGGCCCGGACCGCGTCCAGCACGTCGTCCGGCGTCACCCCGTGGTCGAGCGCCTCCTGGTACGCGGCCTGGTTCGTCGGGCCGTCGGCCAGCGGGTCGCTGAACGGCACGCCCAGCTCGACCACGTCGGCGCCGCCTTCGAGGAGCGCCTGCACGATCTCGGGGGTCGCGTCCGGCTCCGGCCACCCGCCGGGCACGAACGCGATCAGCGCCGGGCGGCCCTCGGCGCGCGTCCGCTCGAACAGCTCGGCGAGGCGGCTCATTCGAGCAGCAGCAGCGTGACGACGAACGAGACGCCGTTCAGGCCGCCGTGGGCCATGATGGGCACCCACAGCGACCCCGACTCCTCGTACGCCCACGCGAACAGCGCGCCGATGAACGCGAACGGCACGACCACGCTGAGATTGACATGGAACAGCGCGAACAGCAGGCCGCTCACCCACGCGGCCGGCATGAAGCGCCAGTACCCGCGCATCCCGCGGAAGAACAGCGCGCGGAACAGCAGCTCCTCGCCGAACGGCGCGGCCACGACCACCGCCAGACCGATGACCAGGATCACGAGCGGCCCGAGCGCGGCGTCGAGGGGGATCGCGTTGCCCTCGAGGAGTCCCTCGACGGGGAATCCGAGGGCCTGCAGCGCCAGCATCGCGGCCGTGTACAGGAACAGGATCGCGTACGCGCCCACCCAGGCGAAGAGCAGCGGCCTCCAACGCTGCGGCGCCGTGAAGCCGAGCTCGCGGAGCCGGATACGTCGACGTGACGCGAGCAGCAGGACGGTCGCGACGAGCGTGAGCTCGAACAGCAGCATCGCGAAGGCGACGGCCCCGCTGACGCTCCCGTCCGCGTGCGCGACCGCGAGCGCCCAGGCGAGCACGATGAAGCCAGTCACCGTGACGGCCAGGCCGATCGCGAGGTCGCGCCACCGCCAGAGCAGCGGGCGCAGGCCGGGACCCACCGGCGGGACGACGACGGTCCTCACGCGTGTACGAACCATGAGCCGAGCGTAACAAGGCCATGCGCCCGGCGACACCCGCGCCACGGCCCCGCGCGACGCCACAACGCGCGAACCTCGGTATGCTCCCCGCCATGTGCAGCCAGGGCCGGCCTCGACGTGGCTAACGCCCCGCGCCCCTCGAAGGGACCCGCGGCCGCCCTGCTCGCGCGCGCGCCGTCCCGCGGACGCGTCCAGCGGCGGCTTGCTGCCACCGTGGGCCACGAGGGTGCGGCGCAACTGACCTCGGCGATGCTGCTGGACGCCGTCGCCGCGGTGCGCGCAGCGCGCGGCTGGCAGCCCGTGCTCTTCGTCGAGCCCGCCACCGTGCTGGACGACCTTGTCGCCCTCACCGGGATCGAGGACGCCCGGCCGCAGGCCGCCGGCGGGACCGGCCGGCGCACGCTGGGCGCGCTCCGGGCCCTCGCGGCGAGCGGCTACTCCCCGATCGCCGTGGTCAGCACCGATGTGCCGCTGCTGGCCGCCGAACACCTCGACGCGACGCGCGCGGCGCTGACCGAGGCCGACGTGGTCTTCGGCCCGGCCGCGCACGGCGGCTTCTACCTGGCCGCGATGTGGGAGCCGTGGCCCGAGCTGTTCGAGGACGCCACGATCGAGTGGGGCAGCACGCGCGTGTTCTCCACCATCGAGCGCATCGCGCTCGCACGCGGGACGCGGTTCCAGAAGCTCGCCATGGAGCGCGACGTCGACTCGCCCGCCGATCTCGACTGGCTGCGCAGCCGCATCGCGGTCATCGAGGAGCGCGTCGAGGCGGCGCCGTCACACACGGCGCGGGCGCTGCGCGAGCTGGAGTCCTCGGTCGGCGCGTAGCCGCGCGGGTCAGAGCGTGACGCCGAGGGCGCCCGCCACGGTGCCCATGTCCTTGTCGCCGCGCCCGCTCAGGCTGACGAGCACGATGTCGTCGGCGCCGAGCTCCGGCACCAGCTTTACGAGGTGGGCGATGGCGTGCGAGGTCTCGAGGGCGGGGATGATGCCCTCCGTCTCGCTGAGCAACTGGAACGCCTCGAGCGCCTCGGTATCGGTGACGGAGACGTACTCCGCGCGCTCGCTGACCTTGAGCCACGAGTGCTCGGGGCCGACGCCGGGGTAGTCGAGGCCCGCGGAGATCGAGTGCGCCTCGACCACCTGGCCGTGCTCGTCCTGCAGCAGGTAGGAGCGCGCGCCGTGCAGCACGCCGGGCCGCCCGCCGCTGAGCGTGGCGGCGTGGCGCGCCTCGAGGCCCTCTCCCGCCGCCTCGGCGCCGATCAGCCGGACGCCGTCGTCGAGCAGGGGGTGGAACATGCCCATCGCGTTCGAGCCGCCGCCCACGCACGCCAGCGCGACGGTGGGAGGCCGGCCCTCGGCCTCGAGGAGCTGCGCGCGCGCCTCGCTGCCGATGACCGACTGGAAGTCGCGCACCAGCATCGGGTACGGGTGCGGGCCGACGACGGAGCCGAGGAGGTAGTGGGTGGTGCGGACGTTGGTGACCCAGTCCCGGATCGCCTCGTTGATCGCGTCCTTGAGCGTGCGTGATCCGGTCTCGACGGTGACGACCTCGGCGCCCAGCAGCTTCATGCGGAAGACGTTGAGCGCCTGCCGGCGCACGTCCTCGGCCCCCA
>VXMU01000131.1 GCA_009840945.1 Chloroflexota bacterium
GCGCCCGCCCCCCCGCCGCGCCCGTCCCCCCCCCGCCCCGCGCTGGCGGGGGGGGGGCGGCGGCCTCCCGGCCCCCCCCCCCCCCCCCCGCCGCGCGCCCCCCGCGACGCTGGTAGATGGCGTTATGTCCGTCGATGGCCTCGCGCGGCCCGTCCAGGGCGGCGATCGCCATCTGCTGCACGGCCTGCGCCACGCCACTGTCGAGGTTCGACTTCACGCGGCGCAGCACGCCGACCAGCTCCGCGTTGCCGACCGCCATCGCGATCCGCCAGCCGGTCATGTTGAACGTCTTCGACAGCGAGTTGAACTCGATCGCCACGTCGCGCGCCCCGTCGACCTCGAGGATCGAGGGCGCCTCGTAGCCGTCGAAGCAGACGTCGGAGTACGCGAGGTCGTGGGCGATGGCGACGTCGTGCTGCTTCGCCCACGCGACCGCGCGCTCGAAGAAGGCGTGGTCGGCGATGGCGCCGGTGGGGTTGTTCGGGTAGTTCAGCCACAGCAGCTGCGCGCGGGCGGCGTCGGCGTCCGAGACCTCGTCGAGACGCGGCAGCCAGCCGTCCTCCTCGCGCAGCGGGAGCGCGAGCGTCTCGCCGCCGGCGAACATCGTCGCCACCTCGTACACCGGGTAGCCGGGCGAGGTGCTGATCGCGAGGTCGCCGGGGTCAATGAGGCACAGCGGCAGATGGCCGATGCCCTCCTTCGAGCCGATCAGCGAGACCACCTCGGTCTCCGGGTCGAGCGCGACGCCATGACGGCGGTCGTACCAGCGCGCGACGGCCTCGCGGAACTCCGGCAGTCCCTCGGTCTCCGGGTAGCGGTGGTTGGCGGGGTCCTCGGCGGCGCGCTGCAGCGCCTCGATGACGTGCGGCGGCGTCGGCAGGTCCGGGTCGCCGATGCCGAGCGAGATGACGTCGACGCCCTCGGCGCGCTTCTCCGCGATGAGTTCGGAGATGCGGGCGAAGAGGTACGGCGGGAGCTGCTGGACGCGCGTCGCTAGCCTCATGCCGTTCTCCCCCGCCTCCGCGTTATCGCCAGCCGCCGAAGCGGACCCGCATGTTGCGGATGCGCTGGTCGTCGCGGCGCTCCGCCAGGATCGCTTCGTCGCTGTCGCGCCGCAGCTCGATGCCGCGCCGCCCGACGCGGTACCCCACGGCCTGCGCAATGCGCGCGCCCCTCGGGATCTCCGGCCACACGCGCAGCGAGGCGCTGCGGGCGCCGGCGCTCCCCAGCTGGTAAGTGGCCGCGCCGAGGATCACCTTGCCGATGCCGCGGTTCTGCTCGCGCGGCTGCACCGCGCACGACAGCACCGTCCCGTGCCGCTGCTCGACGCCGCTATTCAGCGCGTAGGCGACGAGGTTGCCGTCGCGCTCCAGCACGCCAAGCCAGCCCGCCTCGGCGAGCCGCGAGCGCGTCGCGGTCGCCCCGTCGCGGAAGTCGCCGTAGGCAGCGCCCTCGAGGGCGATCACCGCGTCGTGGTCGTCCTCGGTGCCGCGGCGCATCGTCAGGCCCTCGGGGATCTCGGGCGGGTCGAGGTCGCGGATGTCGTTGTGCGTGAACTCCAGCCAGTCGCCCAGCTCCTCGAAGTCGTTCTCGTCGAGCAGCCCCTCGATCCAGCGCCGGTTCGGGTGCTCGATGAGGTCGATCACGAGGTAGGGGTAGCCGAGCTCGAGGATGCGCGGCCGCAGCACGTCGAACATCGAGTGCCAGACCAACTTCATCGCCTCGAGGCTGTCGAACGCGTAGTGCAGGTGCAGCTGTCCGTCGTCCTCGACGAACGCCATCTCGCCCACGTCGGTCTCGACGGCGTGCGTGCCGTCGGCGTCGAGCAGCTCTTCCCACTCGTCGATGGTGCGAGGGATGTTGCGGGTCTGGAGCGCGTCGTCGAGCGTCCTCGGTTGCGTCATGGCGGCTACCTCCGGCTGGTGTGTGCGCGGCGGCGGCCGCCGTGGACAGGCATGGTCTGTGAATGCACGATCTGGGGGTGCACGGTCACGCGGGATCCTCCCACGTCGAGGTGAAGACGAGCGTCGCAGGCCCCTCGAGCGAGACCGCGCCGGCCCCGTCCCACCCGATGCCAAGCGTGCCGCCCGGCAGATGCACGTCGACGTGGTCGCCGACGTAGCCGTGCAGCCGCGACGCGACCGCGGCGGCGCAGGCGCCCGAACCACAGGCGAGCGTCTCGCCCGCGCCGCGCTCCCACACCCGCATGTCGATCGCGCCCTCGTCACGGATACGCACGACCTCGAAGTTCGTGCGGTTGGAGAAGACGGGGTGATGCTCGATCGCCGGTCCGACGCTCGCGAGCTCGAAGTCCTCCACGGCGCTCTCGATGAAGGCGACGGCGTGCGGGTTGCCCATCGAGACGAGCGTCACGCGCTGCTCGGTCCCCGCCGCCTCCAGCGGGAGCCCGAGCACCGGGGACGCCTGCTCAACGAGCGCGCCGATGTCCTCGGGCGCGAAGCTCGGCTCGCCCATGCTCACGCGCACGCGCGCCACCGTGCCGTCCTCGCCCGGCGTCGCGACGGCGTCGAGCACGCCCGCGAGGGTGTCGACGCTGAGCGTGCCGCGTGCGCGCAGGCCCTCGTCCTGGTCGAGCACGAACTTGGCGAGGCAGCGGATGCCGTTGCCGCACATCTCGGACTCGGAGCCGTCGGGATTGAACATGCGCATGCGCCGGTCGGCCGCCTCGGACGGCAGCACGGCGATGAGCCCATCGGCGCCGACGCCGAAGTGCCGGTCACACACGCGCCGGGCGAGCGCACTCCACTCCTCGTCGGAGCGCCCCGCGTGCGCGGGGTCGTCGCCGGCGGTGACGACGAAGTCGTTGCCGGCGCCGTGCATCTTCCAGAAGCCCCACGCGCTCATGTCGATCATCGTACGTGCGCGCTGGCGGCAGCCTCAACCGAGGAGCACGCGACGGGTGGTTCCGTCACGCGTCGCGGCGCACTATCCTCGCCGGCACGGCTCCCACCGTATCGCGCCGACGCCGAAGCGACGGCGCATTCCGCCGAGGAGCGGCTGTGGAGCCCGTGCTGCCACTGTCAGAAGACATGGCCGACGCCATCGAGGTTCGAGTCAACGAGGTCGGCGACATCCTGTACCTGCGCTTCCTGCGGGCGAAGATCGCCACGGGCCGGGAGTTCGGCGACTGGAGAAATCTCGACTACGACAGTGAAGGCCGCCTGATCGGCGTCGAGCTGATCGGGTTGCCGCGTGGGGTGAGTCTTCGCGGGCTCCCCGAAGCAGACCGCATCCGCGAGGCGCTGATCGCCCATGGCCCGCCCAAGCTCCGCGTCGAGGGGTACGAGGTCTTCCACCCGCTCAACGAGCCCGCGCCCACGGTCTGACCAGCTAGCCGCCGAACTCGCTCGCCGCAGCCTCGACTGCCGCCACGACGCCCCCGACGTCTGCCCCTGCCACCCACTCGATGCGAGGGTCCACGGGGCGGAACCACGCGGCCTGGCGGCGGATGAGGCGGCGCGTCGCGGCTTGCGTGCGCTTGACCGCCTCAGGCTCGCGCCACCGGCCGTGCAGCACGCCCAGCGCCTCCGCGTAGCCGATCGAGGTCAGTGCCTCGAAGTCCTCGCCGTGGCGCTCGACGATCGCGCGGGTCTCCTCGACGAGGCCCGCCTCGTACATCGCCGCGGCGCGCCGGTCGGCGCGGCGGCTCAGCGCGGACCGCGACCACTGGAGGCCGATGACTCGCCACGGCCACGGCGGCGGCACGCGGGGGAGCGGGGCAATCGGCTCCCCCGTCGCCTCGAGGATCTCGAGCGCCCGGATGAGACGTCGCTCGTTCTTCGTGCCGATGCGCTCCGCGGACGCGGGGTCGAGCGCGGCGAGGCGGGCGTGCACGGCCTCGACGCCGTGCTCCCGCGCCTCGGCTTCGAGGCGCGCGCGCAGCTCCGGGTTCGGCGGGACGGCGGGCGGCTCCCAGCCTTCGAGGAGCGCCCACACGTACTGCCCCGCGCCGCCGACGAGCAGCGGCAGCCGGCCGCGGGCGTGGACTGCGTCGATGGCCTCGTGCGCACGTTCGAGGAAGTCCGCCAGCGTCCACGGCGCGTCGGGGTCCACGATGCCGACGAGGTGGTGCGGGACGGCCGCAAGCTCCTCGTCGGTGGGGGCGGCGGTGCCGATGCGCATACCGCGCCGGATCTGACGCGAGTCGGCTGAGACCACCTCGATCGGCACTCGCTCGGCCACGGCAAGCGCAGCGGCCGTCTTGCCCGACGCGGTCGGGCCGACCAGCGCGACGACACCGTGCGAGGTCAGGCGGCGCCCTCCGCCGCCGCGGCGACCGCGCGGCAGATCGTCGCGAACGCCGAGGCGTCGAGCGAGGCTCCGCCGACGAGCGCCCCGTCGATGTCGGGCTGGGCGGCGAGCTCGGTGACGTTACCGGCGTTGACCGACCCGCCGTACTGGATGCGGCACGCCTCGGCCGTCACCTCGCCGTAGCGGTCGGCGACCATCGCCCGCACGTCGGCGATGGTCGACTGGGCGATCTCGGGCGTCGCGGTCAGCCCGGTGCCGATCGCCCACACCGGCTCGTACGCCACGACGAAGCCCTCGGGCAGGCGTTCGACGTCGGCGAAGGCCGCCGCGAGTTGCTCGCGGAGCACCTCGCGCGTCGTGCCGGCCTCCCGCTCAGCCTGCAGCTCGCCGATCGCCAGGATCGGCTCAAGGCCGAGCTCCAGCACGGCGGCGAGCTTGCGGCCGGTCTCCTCGTTCGTCTCGCCGAAGAGGTGACGCCGCTCCGAGTGGCCCACGAGGATGTACCGCGCCGTGCCGATCAGCATCGCCGCCCCGACCTCGCCGGTGTACGCGCCGTGCGGGAGCCAGTACGCGTTCTGCGCACCGACCTGGAGCGACGTGCCCTCGAGCGCGTCGGCGGCGTCCCCCAGCCAGGGGGCGGGCGGGCAGATGACCACCTCGACGCCCTCGATGCCGCCGAGTTCGTCGCGCAGCTCGCGCAGCAGGTCGCGCGCGCCCGCGCGGTCGAGGTGCATCTTCCAGTTGCCCCCGACGATGGGAGTGCGTGCAGCCATCAGGCGCCGAACTTCGTCAGCCGCCCCGCGTGGGCGAACGCGATCGGCAGCAGCTCCTTCGCGGGAATGGTGCCGAGCCCGCCATGGGCGCACTCCCGCTCGCCGAAGCGGTGGGTGTCGTCGGGCCGCACGTGGTCGCCCCAGATGAGGGCGGGCACCGGGTGCCAGGAGTGCGCCGCCATCGTGGCGGGCGTCGAGTGGTCCCCCGTGACGACGACGACGTTCGGGTCGAGGGCGAGCAGTTCCGGCATGCAGTCGTCGAACGCCGCGATCGCCTGCTGCTTGCGCGCGAAGTCGCCGTCCTCGCCGGCGGCGTCGGTCGGCTTGTAGTGGACGAAGAAGAAGTCGTAGTCGTCCCAGCGCTCCCGCACCGTCGCGACCTGCGTGGCGAGCGAGTCGCCGGCGTCGAGGACGTCCATGCCGACGAGGCGCGCGAGGCCCCGGTACATCGGGTACGTCGCGACGGCAGCGGCGCGCAGCTTCCACAGCTCCGGCAGCTGCGGGAGGTCGGGCAGTCGGGACCAGCCGCGCAGCAGCACCTGGTTCGCGGTCTCGCGCTCCCCGATGCGCGCCCGCGCCTCGCTTGCGAAGCGGTTGACCACCTCGACCGCGGGTCCGGCGTCCGGGGCGAGCGCCTCGGCGAGGAGCGCCGGGGCGCCTTCGCGCTGCGGGTCGGTCTCCGTGAGCGCCTCGCTCAGCGCGGCGCTGCCGTCGAGCGGCCGCAGCACGAGCACGAAGCGGTGCTCACGCACCTCCTGCACGAGCGCCTCGTAGCCTGGCAGCTCGATGCCGGAGAGCTGTTGGGCGATCTCACCCGTGATCTCCGTCGCGAGACGGCCGGCTCGGCGGTCGGTGATGTTGCCGTCGGCGTCGACGGTGCAGAGGTTGCCGCGCGCCGTGAGGTCGTTCGGGCCGAGCGGGAAGTCGATCCCCGTCGCCTCGAGGACGCCTCGCCCAACCTCGACCTCAAGCGGGTCGTAGCCGAAGAGGCCGAGGTGGCCCGGGCCCGAGCCGGGCGTGATGCCGTACCCGACAGGTAGCGTCTGGCCGATCATGCCCTCCTCGGCCAGCCGGTCGAGGTGGAGGCAGTCGGCGGCCTCAAGCTCGGTGCGGCCGCGCGGGCCGGGCAGCCCGCCGAGGCCGTCGAGGACGCAGAGCACGACCTTGGTGTCGGCGGGGATCGAGAGCCGCCGGATCAGTTCGGGGTCCATGGGCTACATGCTATCGCGAGCAAGCGGCGTAGCGCCCGCGTTCCTCGATGATCCGGTGAGGCGCTATTCGAGCCAGTTCTCGACGACGAGACCGGGCACCCGCTCGAAGTGTCGAACATTGGCGGTGACGACCGTCAGGTCGTTCGCGAGCGCGATAGCCGCGATTTGCGTGTCGGCTTCCCCGATCGGTCTCCCTCGTGCTTCGAGATGCGACCGGAGCTGACCGTATTCCTCAGCAGCCTCCTGATCGAACGGCAGAACCCAGATATCCGTCATGGCGACGCGACGGATGGCCGTCAACATGTGCGCAGATCGCGACACGCGGTGGGCCCCGTACATCAGCTCTCCCACTGCGATGCTCGAGGTCGCGCGATCTTCGGGGGCTGTCATCGCAAGCCGGAGCAGGAGCGCCGACGAAGGGTCGGGCAGCATCAACTCGCTGAGGATGTTGGTGTCGAGCAGATACCTCACCTGGGCCAGGCGCTCGTATCGACATCGCGGCCCGTGTCACGATCGCGCTCGGCGTAGATGTGCTCCATCAATTCGTCGATGACGTCCCGAGGCGTGTCACCCCACAGGCCAACGAGTCTCAGCCCGCCGGTCATCTCGTCCGAAGCCCGGCGTTGAGCCTCGATGCTATCGAGTTCGTCGAGGCTCACCAGAGCCGCAGCGGGCTTGCCGTGGCGCTCGATGACGTAGCTCTCGCCACGGTGCTGCACGCCCTCGATCAACGACGAGAAGGTGCCCTTCGCCTCAGCCACGCCCACATGCCGACGACGCGTTGACGAGTCGTCCGTGTCGTTTCCGTAACGTCCTGCTGATTCCGCCATCGCTCGCTCCCACGTGTGCTACCCGGCACGCCGCCACCCGGCGGTGCTACGGCGCGACGAGGCACCTCGGCATTTTGACCAGTCTGACCTCTATGACCTGACAAGTCAATCTGACCTGTATGGTCAGGACTACGCGTCGTCGAGGGCGTCCACGGCGGGGAGCGCGCGGCCCTGCAGCATCGCCAGCGAGGCGCCGCCACCCGTGGAGATGTGGGAGATGCGGTCCTCGATGCCCGCTCGATGCACCGCCGCGGCCGTCTCGCCGCCGCCGATCACCACCTGCGCGTCCAGGTCCGCGAGCATCTCGGCCATCGCCAGCGAGCCGTAGTCGAACGGCTCGCGCTCGAACAGCCCCAGCGGGCCGTTCCACACCACCGTGCGCATGGGGTGCAGCGCCGTGCGGAACAGCTCGACGGTCGCGGGGCCGATGTCGAGGATGCGCCAGTCCGGGGGCACGCTGTCGACCGGCACCTTGCGGATGTGACCGGCATCGGCCGCGCCGAAGCCCACGACCGCGTCGACGGGCAGGTAGAGGCGCAGGTCGCGCCGGTCCGCCGCCTGCGCGAGCACGTCGCGCGCCGCGTCGAGGCCGTCGCGGTCCCACAGCGAGTCGGCGACGTCGAAGCCCTGCTCGGCGAGGAAGGTGTTGGCCACGCCGCCGCCCACGCAGATCACCTCGGCCTTGCCGGCGAGGTGGCGGAGGATCGCGATCTTGTCCGAGACCTTCGCGCCGCCGATCACGATCCCGAACGGACTCTCCGGCTCCGTCAGTCCGCCGAGCGCGTCCAGCTCCCGCTCGAGCAGCAGCCCGGCAACGGCGGGCAGGTATTCGGGAACCCCGACGATCGAGGCGTGCGCGCGGTGCGCAGTGCCGAAGGCATCGCTGACGTAGACCTCGGCCAGCTTCGAGAGTTGCTGCGCGAACGCCGGGTCGTTCTCCTCCTCGCCGGGGTGGAAGCGGACGTTCTCCAGCATCAGCAGCTCACCGGGCTCCAGCCCGGCCGCCGCGGCCTCGGCCTCCGGGCCGATGCAGTCCCCGACCGAGCGGACGGGCGTCTCGATGAGCCTCGAGAGGTGCGTGGCCACGGGCACGTTGCGCAGGTTCTCGACCACCTGGCCGCGCGGGCGGCCGCGGTGCGAGCAGAGGATGATCCGGGCCCCGGCCTCGCGCAGGTAGGCGATCGTCGGTAGCGACTCGCGCAGCCGCATGTCGTCGATGACGCGGCCGTCGTCGACCTGCACGTTGTAGTCGACGCGCAGGAAGACGCGCCGGCCTGTGAGGTCGATGTCGCGGATGCTGCGCTTGTGGGGGGCGCCGTTCACGAGGCGATCATATGCACGTCGCCTGCCGCGTGCTACGCCTCGCGCGCGGTGGCGAGGTCCGCGTACTCCTCGAACAGGGCGCGTGCCTCGACTCCGAGGCCCGATGCGTCGAGGGCGGCAGCGGCGAGCGCGAGATGCTCGCGCACCAGCGCTTCCGTGGTCGCGCGCGCGCCGGACGCCTCGATCTCGCTGGTGAGCGCCGCGATGTCCGGCGAGGCGATGACGGGCTCGCCGTCATCGGCCCGCCGGTATGCGGCCTCGAGCCCCGGCGCCCTGCCCGACGTGAGCGCGGCGATGACCGGGAAGGTCTGCTTGCGCACGGCGACATCGTCGCCGACGGGCTTCCCGGTCACGGCCGGGTCGCCCCAGATGCCGAGCAGGTCGTCGACGGCCTGGAAGGCGAGCCCGATCTGCCGGCCCCATTCTCGCAGCGCGTCGACGCGCTCCGTGGGCGCGCCTGCGATCAGCGCCCCCATGGCGGCACAAGCCGCGAACAGGGCCGAGGTCTTGCCCTCGACCATCGCGAGGTACTCGTCGCGGTCGACGCGGGAGCGCGTCTCGAAGGCGATGTCGTGGTACTGGCCCTCGATGAGCCGCATGCAGGCGTTGTCCAGCTCACGGGTCGCCGCGAAGGCGACCGCCGGATCGACGCCCGCCTCGGGCAGGCGGTGCAGCGCGACGCGCGCGAGGGTGAACATGCCGTCGCCGGTGTTGATCCCCTGCGCGAGCCCCACGAGCGTCCACAGCGCTGCCTGGCCGCGTCGCGTGTCGCTGTCGTCCTCGATGTCGTCGTGGACGAGCGAGAAGTTGTGCAGCAGCTCGATCGCCGCCGCGGCCGGGATGGCGTGCCCGACCTCCCCGCCACATGCCTCGGCGGACAGCAGCAGGGCCGTCGAGCGCAGCATCTTGCCGGGGCCGCGGCCCGTGGGGGTCCCTTCGCGGTCCTCCCAGCCGAGGTGGTAGCGCGTCCACGCGTAGAGCCCGGAGGCGTCGTCGCCGACGACCGCTCGCATCTCGGCGTCGACGCGCGGGCGGTAGTCCCGCATCCGCGTCTCCAGGGCGGCCGGCGAAGTGGTCATGGGCGCTCCCCGTTCGGCTCCAGCACCAGCGTACCCTCTGCGTTCGCCGCGATCGCGTCGCGCGAGTAGAGCATGGGCCGCTGCCGGCCCTCGAAGAACTCGGAGGCGGAGTCACCGTAGTGCGGGTGGCCGGGGATCCCGGAGTTCCCGGCCGGCAGCTGGAACGTCGAGCGGTCCCAGTCGGCGAGGTCGACCACCTGGCGGTAGCCGGGTGAGAAGCCGCCCGACGCGTCCGGCCCGTGGTGAACCGAGTAGCCGCCCTGCCAGATCGTGTTCACGTCGCCGGGCATCTCGTTCGGGCCGACCGCGAACGCCCGGCCCAGGCCCGGCACGCCGCCGAGCGGGTGCGGTTGCCGCGATGAGCGCAGCGCGCCCCAGCGCCACTCCGCGGGCCGGGCGCCGATGCGCTCCCGCAGCTCGCCGAGCGAGCGCTCCAGGGCGGCGCGCAGCACGCGGTCACGATCGTCTTCGCCGTCGCACCAGGGCGGCTGGGCCGCCGCGAGCGCGGCCACGATGCGGCTCTGCAGGCGGTAGTGGAACCGCGAGTCCTCTCCAGCCGGCCCGCCCAGCCCGCGGCCCAGCACCAGCTCGGACATCGTCCCGGCCACGCGCGTGACGAGCGTGCGCGCGGCTTCCTGGTAGACCGTCTCCATCACCGCTGCCGCTGCGCTGTCCGCCCTCACCTGCCCGTCCCACGCGGCCAGCGCGCCGCGCACCTCGTCGCTCGCGATGTCGCGCGCGAGCACCAGGTCGCGCAGTGCGACGAGCGGCGCGCTGTGGAGGTCGGACTGGACCGCCTGGCACGAGGCGACGGTGTGGTCGTCGCGGACCGCAAGGAGCTCGGCGATGCGTTCCGCGCGGTGGCTCTCCATCCACTCCTCACCGAGCTCCAGCGGGCCGCCCGGCGCCTGGTTGGCCGAGACGATCGTCCCGTCCGGCGGGTCGATGAGGTGCGGCATCTCGTCGGCGGGCAGTGGCTCGGGCGGCCCGGGTGAGGTGGCGCCGTCCTGCGGGACGAGTCCCTGGCCCTCGGCGCGTCGGGGGATCGATCCCGCGAGCCGGTAGCCGATGGCGCCGGCGCGGTCCGCGAAGACGAAGTTGAACGTGGCGCCCGGCCAGCGCGCGATCGCGGCGTCGAACCCCGCGACGTCGCGCGCGCGGTTGGCGTCGAGCAGCGGCCCCACCGTCTCCCCCGGCTCGATCGCCGTCGAGCGCAGCACGATCGCCCTCGATTCGTCGGGGAGCGCCGGCCCCACGACGGGACCGTGGCGCGTCTCGACCATGACCTCCTCGATGGGCTCGCCGCCCCGCACGTGGATACGTTCGACGCGCGAGCGTGCGCGCTCCCACCCGTCTGGCGTGCGGTAGCGGGCCGGCTGCTGTGGGTCGAACTCCTCGATGTAGCAATCACTCACGTCGGCGAGGCCGGCGGTCATCCCCCACGCCACGTCGCGGTTGTGGCCGATGACGACGCCGGGCACGCCCGGCACGCTCGCCCCGATGACGTCGAGGTCGCCGCCGCGGATGTGCGCGACGTGGAAGAGGCTCGGCACCCCGGCGCGCACGTGCGGGTCGCAGGCCAGTAACGGGGCCCCGCTGCGCGTCCGCGAGCCGGCCAGCGCCCAGGCGTTCGAGGCGCCACCGGCCGGCACCCCCGCCGCCTCGATGGCGTCGTACGCGCGCAGCAGCCGCTCGGCGGTGCCGGAGTACGGCTCCCCGGTCCCGGTCGGCGCATCGGGTGGGTACGTCACGTCCACCAGCGCCGCACGTTCCGGCCCGAGCGCAGCGACCAGCCGGTCGCGCTGCAGCTCGGCGTCCCAGTTGGGGGAGAAGCCGAGCAGGAGCAGCCGCCCGATAAGCAGCGAGTGTTCCGGCCGCCACGGCTCGGGGTCGGTGCCCGTGATCGCGAACTCCGGGGGCAGCGCCGGAAGCGTGGCGACGGCTGCGTTCACGCCGTCGGCGAACGCCTCGAGCAACCCTCGCGCCTCGGCGCTCGTCGCGTCGAGGTCGTTGCGGGAGAGCGTGGTGAGCCCGAGCCGCCGTGAGAAGCGGTCGGCGTCGAGCGCGCGCGGCCCGAACACCTCCGCGAGGCGGCCGCTGGCCCCGCGTCGGAACAGCTCGAGCTGGAACAGCCGGTCGTGGGCCTGCGCGAAGCCCTGCCCGAAGACCGCGCCGGTGTCGCTCCGTGCCTCGACGTGCGGGATGCCGAAGCGGTCACGCGTGACCGTGATGCGCTCGTCGAGACCGGGGACGCGCAGGCGGCCAGAGACCTGCGGATGCGCGCGGCCGCTCTTTGCGATGGCGAGCGCGCGCACGGCTCCGGCGGCGAGGCCGCTCAGCGAGCGCAGCTGGGCGATGGCGGGCATCACGAGGGCGATCGTACCCCACGCGGCCGTCGCATTCGCGCGAGGGTGGCCGGGAGGCTGGGCCCGCTACGCGCCGCGCGGCGGGGCGTTCGTGAACGTGCCGCCGTCGTCGACGACGAGCGTGTGGCCGGTCACCCAGCTCGCGAGGTCCGAGGCGAGGTAGACCGTGGCCGCGGCGACGTTCTCGACGTACTCGGGGTCACCGCCGCCCGTGAGCTGGCCCTCGCGCGGCGCCGCGCCCGCACGCGCCGTGCGGCCGCCCGGCGCGACGGCGTTGACGCGGATGCCGTGCTCCGCCCACTCGGCGGCGACCGAGCGCGTGAGGCCGAGGATGCCGGCCTTCGCCGCCCCGTAGTGCGGTCCGTTGAGCGCGCCGTAGAGGGCGTTCTGCGAGGACATGTTGATGATGCTGCCCCCGCTGCCTCCCTCGATCATCGCGCGCGCCGCGGCCGTGTTGCACAGCCAGGTGCCGATCAGGTTGAGGTCGATGACCGCCTCGAAGCCGCGCTTCGAGATGTCCAGCGCGGGCGCCTGGAACATCCCCCCGGCGTTCGCGACCATCACGTCGAGTCGCCCAAAATGCTCGACCGTGCCCGCGACCAGCGCCTCGACGGAGTCGGCGTCGCGGACGTTCGTGTGGATGAAGAGCGCGTCGTGGCCGGCGTCGCGCAGCTCGCGCTCCATCGCCGGGCCGGTCTCCTCATCGATCTCCGCGATGA
>VXMU01000108.1 GCA_009840945.1 Chloroflexota bacterium
CCTCCCCGACCCGCCCGACGCGATCCTCTTCGACCTCGACGGCACGCTCGCCGACTCCATGACCGTGATCGCCGAGGCGCTCGTGGACACCCTCGAACGCTTCGGCCACACCACGAGCGTCGAGGGACTGATGCCGCACTTCGGCCCCCGCATGCAGGAAGTCATCAGCGCCGCAACCGGCGTGAGCCTCGACGAGGCCGACCGGATCTACGCGGACTACCTGCCCCGCTACTACGGCGAGTACATGTCGCGATCGCGCCCGCTGCCCGGCGCCGAGACGCTCCTCGACGCCCTCGCGTCGACCGGGGTGCCGGTGGGCATCGTCACCTCGAAGATCGAGGAAGGCGCGCACAGCCTGCTCGCGCACCTCGGCTGGTCCGGGCACTTCGGTGTGGTCGTGGGTCGGGACACAACGCCTGAGATGAAGCCGTCGCCTGTCCCCGTCCGGTACGCCCTGGACGCCCTCGACGCCGACCCGGCGCGGACCGTGTCCGTGGGTGACACCGAGGCGGACATGCAGGCAGCCTCCGCCGCGAGCGTGGCCGCGATCATCGGCCTCACGGTGATCCGCACGCCGGAGCAGATGCGCGCCGCGGGCGCGACTCACACGTGCGAGGACCTCGCCGCGGTACGCGGGCTGCTGCTGACCGCGCTCAAGGCGCAGCCCGCGTGAACGCCGAGGCGCCGGGGGCGCGCGGGTCGTTCTTCGAGGTCCTGAGCACCTTCTTCCGCCTCGGCGTGCTCGCCTTCGGCGGCCCGGTCGCGCACATCGCGATGATGGAGGACGAGTACGTCCGCCGCCGCAACTGGCTGTCGAGCGAGTCGTTCTCGCGCGCCCTCGCTGCAACGAATCTTGTGCCCGGCCCCAACTCGACCGAGATGGCCATCCACCTGGGCCACCGCCGCAAGGGCTTCGCCGGCGGCCTGATCTCCGGCTTCGCGTTCATCGTGCCCGCCGCGATCATGGTCGGCGTGCTCTCGTGGGCGTACTTCGAGTGGGGCACCACGCCCCGCGTCGAGGACTTCCTAATCGGCATCCGCCCGGCCATCGTCGTGCTCGTCGCCCTCGCGGCCTGGCGGCTGCGCCGCCCGGCCGTCCGCGGGCCGATGCCGATGGCGCTCGCCGCCGCGGCGTTCGTCGTCACGGTGCTCGCCGCGCCGTGGGTGCTGTTCGTGCTCCTCGGCGCGGGGGTGCTCGCGCTGCTCGTGCGCTGGGCCGGGTGGACGAAGCTCCTCGCCGCGCTGCCCGCGATGCCGATGGCGCCGCACGGCTTCCAGATGGTCGCGTGGAACGCGCCGGACGCGCTCGCGATCGCGCTCATCCACCTCAAGACGGGTGCGCTGCTCTTCGGCGGCGGCTACGTCATGATCCCGCTGCTCCAGCCCGACGCCGTCGCGCAGGGCTGGGTCACCGACTCGCAGTTCCTCGACGGCATCGCGATCGGCCAGTCGACGCCCGGGCCGATCGTGACGACGGCGACCTTCGTCGGCTACGCCGCCGCCGGCTGGTGGGGCGCCGCGCTCGCGACGGTGGCGATCTTCGCCCCCGCCTTCGTCTTCGCGATGTCGCTCGGCACCGTGCTCGACCGGCTCTCCGACTCGCCCAACGCCACGGCGTTCCTCGACGCGGTCGCGGCCGCGGTGTTCGGCGCGATCGCCGGCGCTGCCCTCGTGCTGCTGCTCGAGCTGGAGCTCGACGCGCTCAACGTGGTGCTGGTGATCGCCAGCGGGGTCGTGCTGCTGCGCGGCTGGGTGCCCTCGTACGCCTGGCTCGCGGCGGCCGGCGCGGCCGGGCTGGCCTACGGCGCGGTGGTAACGTAGCGGCGTGCGCAGCGTCCACGTCGAGGTCACCGAGTCCGCGCGCCTCTACGGGCACACCCACGTGCTGTGGACGACGATGCCCGAGCCGCTGCGCCACGCGACCCCCGGCCAGTTCGTGATGGCCTACGCCGGCGAGGACCTCGACCCACTCCTCGGTCGCGCGTTCTCGTTCCACCGTGTCCGCGAGGGCGCCGCGGGGCCGGAGTTCGCGCTGCTCTTCGACGTCGTCGGGCGCGGCACGGACTGGCTCGCGCGCCGATCGCCCGGCGACGCGGTCCGCGTCGTCGGCCCGCTGGGGCGGGGCTACGAGCCGCGCGCGCGGGTGAGCCACATGCTGCTCGTCGCCGGCGGGATCGGCTGCGCGCCGCTGGTGTGGCTCGCCGACCGCTTCGTCGAGGAGGGCCGCTCCGTCACGTTCCTCCTCGGCGGTTCGTCCGAGGCGGCGATCTTCCCGCCCCGCCTCCTGCCCGAGGCCGTCGAGGTCGTCGTGGCGACCGAGGACGGCTCGCTGGGCGAGCACGGGCTCGTCACCAGGCCGTTCGAGCGGCTGCTGCCGTGGGCGGACCAGGCGTTCGCGTGCGGCCCTAACGCGATGTTCGAGGCGCTGTTCGGCGTCGTGCGCCGCTCCGGTTTGCGCAAGCCCGTGCAAGGGCTGCTCGAGGAGAGCATGGCGTGCGGGATGGGCATCTGCTACGGCTGCGCGGTGTTCCCGCGTCGCGGCGGCGTGAAGCTCGTCTGCACCGAAGGGCCGATGTTCGACCTGCGGGACATCTACTGATGCACCGCCGGACAGGGCTGCGCGCGCGGTGATCGCGAACATCTTCCGCCTCTACATCCCCGTGGGGGGCGGCCTCGTGGCGGGGGCGTGGATCGGCGGCGCCGTGCTCGCGCCGGATCCCGCAATCGTCGGGTGGATCTTCGGCGCGGGCGCCGGGCTGATGGGCGGCGCGTTCCTCGCGGCCATCGTCGGCGGCGTGCCCCTCGCCGGGAGTGGCGGCGGCGTCCGCCACTCGACGTTCCCCGGCGATGAGCTCGGCTACGACGAGGACTGGGACGACAGCGAGGCCCGCGAGTAGCCACGGCCGTCCTCCGTCACCGAGTGCTATCATTGCGATAGCACACAAGGGGGTCGCGCATGGCGACGGTCAACGTTCGGCGTCTTGACGACGAAGTCGTCCGCAAACTCAAGGTGCGGGCCGCCGCGAACAGCCGCTCACTGGAAGCTGAACTCCGCGACATCCTCGAGCGTGTCGTGGCGGAGGACGACTACCAGGCCAAGAAGCGCGCGTTCCGCGAATACTCGAAGCAACTCCGGGCGCTGACAGCCGGCCGACACCACACGCCATCTGAAGAGTTGATCCGGGCGAGCAGAGATAGTGGCTACGGGCGCGAAGAATGACGGACCTGGTGGTGGACGCCAACGTCGTCGTCAAGTGGCTCGTGGACGAGGACCAAGTCGAGGACGCCGCTCGCGTCTTGCGAAGCGACTCGGACCTTCACGCCCCGAGGTTTCTGGCTGCCGAGGTCGCCGACGTGCTCTGGCAGAAGGCCAGCCGGGGTGAGGTGACGCCAGAGGCTGCCGGCACGCTCGCCGACTCGCTAGATGGGATGCCCTTGATCTGGGCTGACGATGAGGCGTTTCTCAGCGACGCCGTTCGCCTCGCCATCGAGATTGGTCACCCGGCGTACGACTGCATCTACCTCGCGCTCGCACGCCGACTCGGCGCGCCCCTCGTGACTGCGGATATGCGGTTCGTGAATCGCGTCGCTCCGACCATGTACGCCAACACCATGATCAGGCTGTCCGACTACCGCGGCGAGTAGCCGCAGGCTGCGCTTACGCGCCCACCCGGTCCATCAGCGTCCCCACGTCGATGTAGTGGTCCGCCAGCGCGCGCATCTCGATCGAGGTGCTGCCGCCGAACGCGATGACCTCGACGCGGACGCCTCGCTCCTGCAGCAGCTCGACGGCGCGCGAGAAGTCCGCGTCGCCCGAGACGAGCGCGACGACGTCGAGGCGCTCCGCCATCGTGACCATGTCGAGGGCCATCTCGACGTCGAAGTTGCCCTTGATCGAGCCGTCGGCGAAGCGCTTGAGCGGCTTCGTGACGATGCGGTAGTCGTGCGGGACGAACGGCGCGACGAAGCGCTGCTGCTCGACCGGCTCGCCCGGGTCGTCGGAGACCGGCGCGTAGGCCGTCGCGCGGATCAGCTCGCGGCCGTCGCGGAGGTAGTCGAGCAGCTTGCCCATGTGGACCGAGGAGCCCGTCGGGCCGCCCTCGCCGCGCTCGGCGCCGTAGATGAGGTTCGGCACGTCCACGAACACGCCCAGCCGCAGCTTGCGGGCCGCCCGTTCTTGCTGCTCTCGCAGGGCGTCGAGCGTCTTCGTCTGCTGCTCTAGCACCGCCTGCATCGCGCGCACCTGGTCCGCGAGCACCGAGGAGTCGGCGGTAGGCACCTCGGCCGGTGCCGCAGGCGCGGCGCTGCGTCGGCGGCGCGGGGCCGGCTTCGCCTCGGCCTGCTCTGGCTCGGGGGTCTCGGCCTTGGCCGCGCTGCGGCGACGCCGGGTGGCGGGCTTGGGCTCGGCCTGCTCCGGTTCGGGGGCCTCGGCTTTGGCGGTGCTGCGCCGGCGGCGCGTGGCCGGCTTCGCCTCGGCCTGCTCGGGCTCGGCCTCTTCGGCCTTCGCCGCCGAGCGACGCGTCGAGGCGGCCCGGCGGCGCGGGGCCGGCTTCGCGGGCTCCTCGGCCGGGGTCTCCTCGGCGGGCTGTGCAGCCGGGCGGCGTCCGGCGACCCGCGGGTCGTCCAGCACGCTGTCGGCGTCACGGTTGGCGCGAGCGCGCCCGCCGCGTGTGCCGCGGCGTCGCGTGGTTGTGCCGTCTTGCTCCTGCTTCTCTTCGTCGGGGGCCACGGGCCCTCCTAGACTGCGAGCGGCGCGTCTCCGGCGTATTGCAGCACCGAGCAGCGCGCCGCCACCTGCTCCGCCAGCGCGATGAACGCGGCGGCCTCCTGTGATTCGGGTTGGGCGTCCACCAGCGGCCGACCATCGTCCGAGGACTCCCTTATCGACGCGGCCAGCGGCAGCTCTCCGAGGAACTCGACGCCGAGCTCGTCGGCGGCGTTACGCGCGCCGCCCCGGCCGAAGACCTCCGAGGTCATGTTTTCGACGATGCCGAAGATCGGCACGCCCAGGCGGTCGAACATGCCGATCGCCTTGGTGGCGTCCTCGACGGCCACGCGCTGCGGCGTCGCGACGATGACCGCGCCCGCGACCGGCACCTGCTGCGCCATCGACATCGATGCGTCCGAGGTGCCCGGCGGCAGGTCGACGATCAGGTAGTCGAGCTCGCCCCACTCGACGTCGACGATGAGCTGGCGCACGCCGGAGCCGATCATCGGGCCGCGCCACACGACAGGCGTGCCCTTGGGAAGCACGAAGCCGATCGAAGCCGCACGCACGCCGAACGCCTCGATGGTGTGCATGCCGCCCTCGCCCTCGGCGAGCCCGCCCTCCTCGATGCCGAGCATGGTCGGGATGTTGGGGCCGGTGATGTCGGCATCGACCAGCCCGACGCGCGCGCCGAGCTGCGCGAGCGCTACGGCGAGGTTCACGGAGACCGTGGACTTGCCGACGCCGCCCTTGTTGGAGGCGACGGCGATGATGTTGCGTACGCCGGGCACCGGCTCAGGGGCGCCCTCGCGCCGCATCTGGCCCCGCACCTCCGCGTCCCACTCGATGTCGACGTTGTCGATGCCCTCGACGTGGTCGAGGGCGGCGCGGACGTCGGCGTCGATCTGCTCGCGCAGCGGGCAGGCCGGGGTGGTCAGCACGAGGCGGAAGGATGCGGTGCCGCCGTCGACGGCAACGTCGCGCACCATGTTGAGCGACACGATGTCGCGGTGCAGTTCGGGGTCCTGGACGCCCGCGAGGGCGGTCAGGACGGTCTGTTCGTCAGCCACGGTGGATCCTCACCTGGATGTATCTTCGCGTGTTCCGGCCCGACGAGGAAACCATCGGGCCGTCATATGCGTTGTACCTGATGTGAGCAGTACGCGCCGGACTCATCGGGGAATCCTCGATCCGGCGCCTGCGGAGCCGGTGGGAGCTGCCAGGATGGCGTTCGAGATGGTGCATTCGGTGCGCTACAGTCCGTTCCGGCGCGGGTCAGGACGGGTTATGGCCCTTTAGCTCAGTTTACGACCATTTAATGACTTTAAGCTTGACGCAGTACATTTTGCACCGCTATAGTTTGGGTCGCGGAATTCCACCCGCGCTGCGATCCCACCGCAGACCGATTGGTATGGATGGCGTCTCCCGCAGGCTTGGAGGGCCTGCACCGGCGTCGAAAGAAAGGTGCGAGGGATGACTACGGTAATCGAGGCGAGCACGCCGGCTGCCGGGGTTTGCATCCACCACTGGGTGATCGAGCCCCCCAACGGCCGCACCAGCCCGGGCGTCTGCAAGCGTTGCGGTGAGCACCGCGACTTCGCGAACGCCAACGAGAGCGTGATGTGGGAGCAGACGAACACGCTTCGCAACTCCCCGACCACCGGTCTCCGCAGCATGCCGCGGCCTTCCGAGGTACGCCTCTCCGACGAGATCGTCGCGAACTAATCCGCTCCAACCCGGCGGTCACCGGGACGGCGCCTCCGGGCGCCGTCTCTGCGTGTCCGACCCTCGGCGTCCGCAACGACGCCGCCCCGCTATCATGACCACGGGAGGACCACCGGTTGGAGCCTGACCTCAGCCTCATCATCGGCCGCCACGCCAAGCAGGAGTTGCTGATGCGCAACCCCGTCATGACGGCGTCCGGCACCTTCTCCAACGGCCTCGAGTTCGCCCGCCGCTTCGACCTCGACGCGCTCGGCGCGCTGGTCTCGAAGGGCACGACGTTGCGCGCGCGGCAGGGCAACCCGCAGCCGCGCATCGTCGAGACGCCGGCCGGGATGATCAACTCGATCGGCTTCCAGAACATCGGCGTCGGCGCGCTCGTCAGCGAGGTCGCGCCGGTGTGGGCGCGCTGGGACGTGCCCGTCGTCGTCAACATCATGGGCTACACGGTCCGCGAGTATGGCGTCCTGGCGGAGCGCCTCGAAGGCGTGCCCGGCGTCGCCGCCCTTGAGGTCAACGTCTCGTGCCCCAACGTGGAGTCGGGCGGGATCGAGTTCGGCCAGGACTGCGACCTCACTGCCGAGGTCACCGCCGAGGTGCGCCGCCACACGTCGCTGCCCTTCGCGGTCAAGCTCACACCCGCGGTCTCCGACCCCCGCCCGTTCGTCGAGGCCGTCGAGGACGCGGGCGCCGACGCGATCTCGCTGGTGAACACTATCCCCGCGATGGCGATCGACACCGTGCGACGCCGGCCCGTCATCGCGACGGTGTTCGGCGGGCTCTCCGGCCCGGCGCTGAAGCCGGTCGCGCTGCGGCACGTCTACCTCGCCGCGTCGGTCACGTCGTTGCCCATCCTCGCCGCCGGAGGCGTGACGACGGGACAGGACGCCCTCGAGTTCCTCATGGCCGGAGCCAGCGCCGTACAGGTCGGCACCGCGACGTTCCGCGACCCCGAGACGCCGTGGCGGGTGCTCGACGAGCTGCGCGCGTGGTGTGCGTCCGAGGGCGTGACGCGCCTGGACGAGATCGTCGGGGCGGCGCAGCGGCGCGACTGATGAGTCGCGCGGCCGGGGTGTTGCCGTGGCTGCTGCCGATCGCCTTCGCGGCGGTCGCGTGGTACCTGGCCGCGTTCCGCATCATGCACGCACTCGGCGCCGCCGAGGCCGCCGCCGCGGCGGGGCTCGTCGTCGCGCTGGCCGTGGCGACGGCGCTGTGGCGGTGGGCGGAGCACGACCGCGTGCGGCGAGCGCTCGACGCGGGGCGTTGCCCGCGCTGCGCCTCGGCGCTCCACGGTGAGCACGAGCACGCGCGCACGGGCGTCGGCGGCGGCGTGCAGCTCTGGGAGTGCGCGGGCTGCGGCTACCGTCGCAGCGAGCCGTTGACGTGCGAGGCCTGCCCGCCGTAGCGTCGGATCGGCGGGCCCGGGAGGCCCGCCTTCGGGGTGTAGCTCAGCCTGGTAGAGCGCTGCGTTTGGGGCGCAGAGGCCCGCAGTTCAAATCTGCGCACCCCGACCAATCCACCACACAACCACGACCGGCAGGCGCGACCCGGCACTCGCGAGGCGTCGCGCGCATTGAGGCCGGTGACAACGCTTGTTACGCTCGCGTCGCCATGCAAGAGAACCTGCCGCCGTACGTCCTCGTCGCCCGGATCGGCTCGATCCTCGGGATGTCGTTCGCGCTCGCGATCGGGCTGCTGCTGCTGCTCGGCGGGCTCGTGCTGCCTTCGCTCATCGCGTTCGCGGCGTTCGTGCCCTCGCTGGCGATCATGGTCTACGCGGAGCGGGTCGCCGCCTCCGACAACTGAGGTCGCGCGTCACCTCGCCCGCTACTCGCCACCCTCGATGATGTCGATGCCGAGGATGCGGTCGCCCGGGGGCTGGCCCGGCGCCGACGGGTCGCGCGGCGTCAGTGACCGCGCCACGTCGAGGCCCTCGATCACGCGGCCGAAGACCGTGAACCCGGACTCGACGAGGTGCGGCGTCGGCTCCAGCGTGATGAAGAACTGCGAGCCGCTAACGCTGTTGCCCCCCTTCGCCATCGAGAGCACGCCTGCGTCGAACGGCAGGTCGTTCAGCTCCTCGACGAGGTCGTAGCCGGACGACTCGAAGCCCGTCCCCGTGGGGTCGCCGGCCTGCGCGACGAAGCCGGGGATGACGCGGTGGAACGTGATGCCGTCGTAGAAGCCCTCGCGGGCGAGGAACACGAAGTTGTTCACGTAGCCGGGCGCGTCGGCCGCCAGCAGCTCGATGCGGACGTTGCCCTTCTCGGTGCGGATCACGGCCACGTACGAGCCCTCGGGGTCGATGGTCAGCGGCGGGGGCGCCGCGTACGTCTTGCCGTCGGTCGCCTCGTCGGCTGCGGGCGTCTCGGTGGCGTCCGCGGCGTCGGGCGTCTCCGTCGTGCCGGCATCCTCGGCGGTGGGCTCCGGCGTGACGGTGGCCGTGGGGCCGGTCGGGCCGAGCTGCCCGCCGAAGAACACCGCGCCGAGGCTCACGACCAGCACGACGATGCCCACGGCGTAGAAGAGCCGCTGGCGGCGCTGCAGCCACCCGAACATGCCGGGGAACTGCATCGGCCCGACGTTCTCGAAGCCGGCGGCGCCGCGGGCGCGTCGCCGCTGATCGCGTCGCTGTCGTCGTCTCCGGCGCCGTTCGTCGCTCACCTGGCTCACGCCTCCTCGACCATGCGTGTCACGGCCGCGGCGAGGTCATCGCGCGCGCGGCCCTTTATGTAGTAGCGGCGCCCATCCGTGGTGTCTACGCCCACACGCAACGAGGGCGCTGCGAGGGCTACTGCTCGTCCGCGGCCTCTTCGCCCGTGGCTTCGTCCTCGGTGGCGTCGTCCTCGGCGGCTTCTTCTTCCTCGGCCTCCTCGGGCAGGAGCACGACGCGCACGTAGCGGTCCTCCGGCAGATAGAGTTCCGCCACCGCGGCAATGTCCTCGAGCGTGAGCGCCTCGAGCGCAGCGTCGTAGACGTTGATGTCCTCGAGCGCCCGGTCGCGCTGCGCCAGGGCCAGGATTTGGCTGAGCCAGAAGCCGTTGGTGCGGAGCTGTTCCTCCCGCATGCTGCGCAGCAGCTGCTTCGCCGTGTTCAAGTACGACTGCTCGCCGCCCGCGCGGATCCAGTCGAGCTCGACCTCGATCTCGCCGGTGAGCTCACCCACGCGCTCGGGGTCGCTCCCGAAGATGATCGCGACCTGGTACTCGTGGTCCGGCAGGACGCTCGCCCGCGCGCTCACGAAGATGCTGTACGTCCCGCCGAGCTGTTCCCGCACGCGTTCGCGGAGACGGATCGACAGCATCTCGCCGGCGACCTGGAGCGCGAGGCCTCCGCCGCTACTCCAGTCCGCCTCCCCGGCGTACACCCACACGGTGTTGCTGCGCGGTTCGATGCCGCTGTAGACGACCTCGTCGTGGATGCCCGGCGGCGGGTCCACGCCGATGTCGCGCCACTCCTCAGCGCGACCCGTGGTCGGCAGGCTCGCGAGGTACGTCTCGACCAGCGACCGGAGCTGGTCCCACTCGAACGCGCCGACGAAGACGAAGGTGGCGTCGCCGAGGTCGGCGAACCGGTCCACGTAGATCGCTTCGGCCCGCTCCTCGCTCAACTCGTCCACCACCTCGAGGCTGAGCGGGCGGCGTCGCGGGTGCTCTTGGGCGAGCAGCGTGTTCACGCGGTCATAGAGCACGTTGTCGGGCTGCGTGGGGCGGATCTCGGCCGCGGTCCGCAGCCTTGTCTGGTACGTCGAGAAGAAGGTGGGATCGAGCCGCGGCTCCGTCACGTAGAGCGTGATCAGCTGGAACATCGTCTCGATGTCCTCGGGGGAGGCGTAGCCGCTCAAGCCTTCGGACAGGCTGCCGATGTACGGGGACACCAAGACCCGTTGCCCGGCGAGGAGCCGGTCCAGCGCGACGCTGTCGTGCGGGCCCACGCCGCTCCCCGTGACGATCGAGGCGGCATGGACCGCCGAGACGTAGTCCGTGTCCGTAACGAGCGAGTGTCCGCCCGGGCTGAACGCATTGAACATCACCTCGTCGCTGCGGAAGTCGGTCTGCTTCGCGATCACGGTGATGCCGTTCGACAGCGTCCACCGCTCGGCGTCGATGTCCTCGACGCGCTCCTCGCTCACGATGCTGCCCGGGGTCGGGAGCGTGGCGAGCAGCGGGACGTCCTCGAAGGTGTCGGCGTACGGCTCCACGACCAGCGCATTCGCGCCGTCGAGCTGCACCCGGAGCGCGGCGGCCAGCGCGCCGTCGGGGCCGATCTCGATCCCCTCGGGCCCGAGGACGAGGAGCACGGTGTTGCCGGGCTCCGACCACGACGCGGCCACCGCGTCGACCTCGTCGAGCGTGATCTGGGGGAGGAGCGCCTGGTAGAGCAGCCACTCCGTCTCGATGCCGGGGACCGGCGTGCCGCTGAGGAAGTGCTCGCGGTACTCGCTCGCCAGCCGCGACGACTGCTGCTGGTCGCGCTGCAGGTAGACACTCTCGACGGAGCTCAGCAGGTTGACCTGCTCGCGGGCCAGCTCGGTGGCGGTGAAGCCGTGCTGGCGAACGCGCTGCATCTCCTCCAGCATCGCCGCGAACCCGCGCTCGACGCCGTCCTGCTCGACCAGGATCGTGAAGGTGCTGATGTCGAGGGTGTTGACGAACCCGCCGCGTCCGGTGTCCGACAGGAGGTAGGCGGGATCGGCATCCTGGCCGCGCTCGAACAGCCGCGCGTTGAACATCTGGAAGGCGAGCCGTTCCACCACGGTCCGGCGGAACGCCGCCAAGTCCCGGCCCGTCTCGGGAGGCACCTTGAGCACGAGGGTTACCTGGGTCACCGGCGCCTCGGGATCGGTGAACACCTCGATGAGCGGCGCGTCGTTGCCGGGGATCTCGAAGCGCGGGCGCTCCGTGGGGTCGGCAACCGCGGCCCGGTCCTGCGTCGCCTCACCCTCGGGCGGCGGGGCGAAGTGACGCTTGATCCCGGCCTCGATCTCCTCCATGTCGAAGTCGCCCACCGCGACCACGGCCATGAGGTTCGGCCGGTACCAGCGCTCGTAGAACCCTCGCAGCTGCTCGGCGGTGGCCGTCTCGATCACCTCGGTCAGGCCGATCGGGGCCCGCTCGGCGTAGCGCGAGTCGCCGAAGAGCAGCGGGGGCAGGATGGCCTGGAACCTCGATCCGAACCCCTGGAAGAGGCGCCACTCCTCGAGCACGACCAGCCGCTCGAGGTCGACTTCCTCGGGGTCGAAGCTGATCGCGTAGGCCCAGTCGCTGAGGATCTGGAACGCCGTCTCCATCACCTCCGGGTCGTCCGTCGGGATCTCGACGAAGTAGACCGTCTCGTCGTGGCTGGTGAAGGCGTTCAGGTCGGGCCCGAACGCACTCCCAAGGGACTCGAGGTAGTCGACGATCTCCTGCTTGGCGAAGCGCTCGGTGCCGTTGAAGGCCATGTGCTCGGCGAAGTGGGCGAGCCCGCGCTCGTCCTCCTCCTCGAGCACGGAGCCCGCCCGCACCACGAGCGAGAGCTGCGCGCGGTCGCGCGGCTCCTGGTTGTGCCGGATGTAGTACGCCATCCCGTTGCTGAGCGTGCCCCGCACCACGAGGGGGTCGAAGGGCAGCGGCGTGTCGGGTCCCACGGCCTCGGGCGCGGGCTCAGGCGTCGGTGCGGGCGTCGGCGCGGTCGGCGTCGCGACTGGTGTCGGCGAGGCCTCGGCGGTCGGCGAGCGTGTCGGCGTCGGCGGGACGGGGGTCGCCGCCGGCGTGGGTGTCGCTTCCGGCGTCGGCGTCACGGTCGGTGTGGGTTCCGGGGTTGGCGCCGGAGTCGCTGTCGGCGTGGGCGCGGGCGTCGCCGTGGGCGTCGGCGTGGGCTGGGGAGTCGCGGGGCCCGGGGGGCGCCCCCGCGGCGCGGCCCCGGGGGGCGGCGGGGGGGCGGGCGTGGGCGGGGGGGGTGGCGGCGGGGTGGGGGGGGGCTGCGCGGGGGAAGGGCAGGCGACCCCG
>VXMU01000135.1 GCA_009840945.1 Chloroflexota bacterium
GCGCCCGCGGCGATTGAGCCGGCCAGCAGGCCGCCGAGCGCCTCGGGGCCGATGAAGACGCCGACGGCGACCGGCACCACCACGGCGATCGTGCCGGGGATAACCATCTCGCGGAGCGCACCCTGCGTCGCGATGTCGACCGCGCCCGCGGAGTCGGGGTCCTCGGTGCCGTCCATGATGCCGGGGTGCTCGCGGAACTGGCGCCGCACCTCGTTCACCATCGCCATCGCCGCGCGCCCGACCGCGGCCATCGTCAGGGCCGCGAACAGGAACGGCATCAGCGCGCCGACCAGCGTGCCCACCAGCACGCTCACGTCGAGGAGGTTGAAGATGAGCTCGTCGCCGTCGCTGATCACCTGCTGGTACGTGAACATCAGCGCCATGGCCGTCAGCACGGCCGATCCGATCGCGAAGCCCTTGCCCGTCGCCGCCGTCGTGTTGCCGAGGCTGTCGAGCGCGTCGGTGCGCTCGCGCACCTCGGGCGGCAGCGCGGCCTGCTCGGCGATGCCGCCGGCGTTGTCCGCCACCGGCCCGTACGCGTCGCTCGCGAGCGTGACGCCGAGGGTGGAGAGCATGCCGACCGCGGCCAGCGCGATGCCGTAGAGCCCGGCCAGCTCGTAGGTGACGCCGATCGCGATCACGATCGTGAGCAGCGGGATCGCCGTCGAGAGCATGCCGAGGCCGAGGCCGCCGATGATCACGGTGCCCGCGCCGGTCTCCGCCTGCTCGGCGAGCTTCTGCGTGGGCGAGAACTCGAACGCGGTGTAGTACTCCGTCGCCGTGCCGATGATCTGGCCGGCGACGAGGCCGACGAGGACGACCCAGAACAGGTCGTACTTGAGCTCCATCACCGTCACCGCGATGGCCGTGCCGATGAGCACGAGGCCGCCCGCGGAGAAGATGCCGGTCCGGAGCGCCCAGAGCAGCCGGCCCATCGTCGCGTTCTCGCTCGTTCGCACCAGGAACGTGCCGATGATCGAGGAGGCGATGCCGATTGCCATGACGAGGAACGGCAGCACGAACGCATCGCCGTCGAAGTCGGCGGTCGCGTCTCCCGCGAAGACGATGGCGACCGTGGCGAGCGACATCGTCGCGACGACCGAGCCGGTGTAGGACTCGAAGAGGTCGGCGCCCATGCCAGCCACGTCACCGACGTTGTCGCCGACGTTGTCCGCGATGGTCGCCGGGTTACGCGGGTCGTCCTCGGGGATGCCCGCCTCGACCTTGCCGACGAGGTCGGCGCCGACGTCGGCGGCCTTGGTGTAGATGCCGCCGCCGACACGGGCGAAGAGCGCGATGGACGAGGCGCCGAAGGCGAAGCCCGTCAGCGGCCCGACGTCCTGGAAGATGAGGTACAGCACGGCAAGGCTGCCAAGGCTGATGCCCACGACCGTCATGCCCATGACCGAGCCCGAGGAGAACGCCACGCGCAGCGCCGGGTTCAGACCCTCGCGCGCCTTGGCCGTGGTGCGCACGTTCGCGCGCACCGCGATGTACATCCCGATGTACCCCGCGGTCGCCGACGCGATCGCGCCGACGATGTAGGCGATGGCGAAGCGCGGGAGGTCCGTGAGGTTCCCGCTGCCGCTGTCCAGCTTGTCGAGCACGTCGAGGTCGCGGAACACCAGCAACACCACCGCGACGACCACGACGAAGATCGCGATGAACGTGTACTCGCGTCTCAGGAACGCCGCCGCGCCGATCTGGATCTGCTCGGCGATCGACCGCATCGTGTCGTCGCCCTGGTCTTCACCCAGGATCCGTTGTGTAGCGACTACTGCGAACGCCAGCGCGACGAGCGCAGCTACGATCGCGACCCAGAGGATCTCCATGGTTCGTTCCCCCCGTGCAACGGATTCCCGCCGAAATGTTCGAGCAACACCGACGCCGAGATACTAAACGCGCCCGCCCGCGCGTGCGAGCGCGCGGCGCGGCCCGCATACACCGATCCATCCACGCCGTTGGGGCGTCGCGCCGCCGGGCCGCGGCGCGGCTCAGTCGGAGACGGAGTCCGGGAGCTCCCCCTCGCGCGCGGCGTCGATCATGTCGCGCGTGTCGTCGGGGATGTCGAGGCCGTACTCCTCGAAGCGCTGCTCCACCCACTGGCCGATCTGGCGCGGGTCGCGGTACTCCCCGCCCTCACCCGGTGAGCCGTACTCGTCGACCACGTCCTGCGAGGTCTTGAGTCGGGCGACCTGCGACATCACACGGCTGAGGTTCGTCGAGTCGCAGTGCTCGCAGCGCTGGTCGGCCGGCGGCTCCTGCCGCATCGAGCGTAGGAAGACGCTCGTCACCTGCTCGCAGTCCTCGCAGCGGTACTCGTAGATCGGCATCGAGGAGGGCGCGGCGGGCCGGGGCGGCCTACGCCTCCTCCTTGGACTGGCGGGCGCGCTCGGCCTGCACGCGGCGGTGCTGCACGTTGTGCTGGAAGGTGTGCCCGGCGTCGATGCGGTCTACGGGGTCCTCGCCGGCCTCGGTGCGCTCGGCGAGCTCGCGGTAGTTGGTGCCCAGCGCCTCGTCGTACTCCGCGCCGGCCTGGCGGGCCCAGCGCGCGAAGCTGCGCTCGTCGCCGTCGCGGAGGGCAGCCTGCTGCGCGCCGACGTCGATCTCCTCGAGGCGCTGCGAGCCGGTCCGCCGGCGCGCGAACATCGACATGACGCGCGTCAGCTCGGCGCTACCGCACAGCGGGCACGACGGGCTGTCCATGCTCGCCGCCGAGCGGTGGAGCACCTCCACGCGCTCGTAGCAGCCGGCGCAGTCGTACTGGTAGATCGGCATGGCGCGAGTGTAGCCGCCGTGCGCCCGCCGTGCAGCGGACGCGCCGCGCTCGCGCACCGGCCAGCCCCGCCGCTCACCCCTCGACGGCGCTCACGACGTGCTCGAACGAGGCAACTGAGCCGTCCTCCGCGAGGTCGATGGCGACGACGTCGATGCGCTGCTGATCGGGCAGCTCGGGATGGTCGGCGGCGTACGCCAGCGCGAGGTTGCGGAGACGGCGCTGCTTCGCCGTGCTTAGCGCCTCGATGGCCCGTCCCGCCTGGCCCGGCCGCCGCAGTTTCACCTCGACGAACACCAGCACGCCGCCCTCGACCCCGCCGTCCACGGCGACGAGGTCCACCTCGCCTTCGCGACGCCGCACGTTGCGCGCGATCAGCTCGTAGCCGCGGCCCCGCAGGTAGTCGGCGGCCAGCCGCTCGCCGGAGCGGCCGAGGCGGTCGGTCGGCCTCGTCACCGTGGGGTCAGGCCGCGCGCCGGGCGGCGGCGGAATCGGCCCTGGCGGACCGGGCGCGCAGCGCGTCGAGCACGGGGGCGAAGAGCATGCGATGGACGCTCGAGGGGCCGATGTCGCGCAAGGCCTGCCGGTGGTCGGGCGTCGCGTAACCCTTGTTGCTCGCGAAGCCGTAGCCGGGGAAGCGCGCGTCCAGGCGATCCATCATCGCGTCGCGCGCCACCTTCGCCACGATGCTCGCCGCGGCCACCGAGGGGCAGAGCGCGTCGCCGTCGATGACCGCGCGCTGCGGCGCCTCGCACTCGACGACTTCGCGCCCGTCGACGATCAGGGCGTCGGGCGGCCGGGGCAACGCGAGCACGGCGCGCCGCATCGCGAGCCGCGTCGCGCGCGTCATGCCGAGTTGGTCGATGACGTGTGGCGAGACGACGCCGATGCCCCACTCGCAGCGCTCGCGCACCTCGGCGGCAAGCTCCTCGCGCGTCCCGGCGTCGAGCACCTTCGAGTCACGCAGCCGCCGCACCCAGCGCGCCCGCGAGTACGGCAGCACGACAGCGCCCGCGACGACGGGGCCGGCGAGCGGGCCCCGCCCCACCTCGTCGACGCCCGCGACGCGTGCAAACCCCTCGCGCCAGATCGCGTTCTCGACCTGCCACGTGGGTTTGGCGGTGCGGCGGGGCCTGAGGTGCGGCAGCAGCTTCGTCGTCGTGACCACGCGGCATCCTAGGCATCGCTATACCGATCGGGCAAGTAAGCGGTTGTCACGCAGCCCCTGGTCTGGCCGCCGAGGGCGTTCCGCGGCGTCAGATGAATACAGTGTGGATAGCCCGGCAGAAACGGGGCCGGTGCTACACTGGACGCGAACCAGTGGGGGATGCCTCGGCGGAAGCGGGACGTGCCCGCCCGCCGCACGGGAACGCGGAGTGCGATGAACTCACGCTGGATGCGTAACTCCTTCATCTACCTGATCATCCTCGTCGCCGTCGTGCTCGTGGTGGTCATGTTCTTCCGACCTTCGTCGAGCGCACGCGACATCTCCATCACCGAGGTGGTCCACGCCGCCCAGCAGGGCGAGGTCGAACGCATCGTCGCGCGCGGCACCAGTCTCACCGTCCATCTCCGTACGCAGCAGGAGCCCCTCAGCTCGCGCATCGAGGAGAGCGCGACCGTCGAGGAGATCCTGCGCGAGAACGGCGTACCCATCGGCGCGGCCGAAGGCGCGGTCGAGGTCGTCGTGGAGGGCCCGAGCCAGTTCGGCAACATCTTCGGGCTGCTCTTCAACTTCCTCCCGCTGATCATCTTCGGCGCGATCCTGATCTTCATGATGCGCCAGGCGCAGGGCTCCAACTCGCAGGCGATGTCCTTCGGGCGCAGCAAGGCGCGCATGTTCACGGGCCAGAAGCCGACCGTCACGTTCCTCGACGTGGCCGGGCAGGAGGAGGCCAAGCAGGAGCTCGCGGAGATCGTCGAGTTCCTCAAGTTCCCGGAGAAGTTCGCCGCGCTCGGCGCGCGCATCCCGCACGGCGTGCTGCTGGTCGGCAACCCCGGCACGGGCAAGACGCTGCTCGCGCGCGCCGTCTCCGGCGAGGCCGGCGTGCCGTTTTTCTCCATCTCGGGCTCCGAGTTCGTCGAGATGTTCGTCGGCGTCGGCGCCAGCCGCGTGCGCGACCTCTTCGACCAGGCCAAGCGGAACGCACCCGCGATCGTGTTCGTCGACGAGATCGACGCGGTCGGGCGCCAGCGCGGCGCCGGCCTCGGCGGCTCGCACGACGAGCGCGAGCAGACGCTGAACCAGATCCTCGTCGAGATGGACGGCTTCGACTCCAACTCCAACGTCATCGTCGTCGCGGCGACGAACCGCCCCGACATCCTCGACCCGGCGCTGCTGCGGCCCGGCCGCTTCGACCGCCAGGTGACGCTCGACCTGCCCGACGTGAAGGGCCGCCGCGCGGTGCTCGACGTGCACGTGAAGGGCAAACCGCTCGACACCGACGTGGACCTCGAATACGTCGCGAAGCAGACCCCCGGCTTCTCCGGCGCGGACCTCGCCAACCTCGTCAACGAGGGGGCAATCCTCGCCGCGCGGCGCAACAAGAAGCGCATCAGTATGCCCGAGCTGAACGAGGCGGTGGACCGCGTCATCGCCGGGCCGGAGCGCAAGTCGCGCGTCATCACGCCTATCGAGAAGCAGATCATCGCCTACCACGAGGGCGGCCACGCCGTGGCCGGCCACTTCCTGCCGAAGGCCGACCCGGTCTACAAGGTCACGATCGTCGCGCGCGGCATGGCCGGCGGCTTCACCCGCTCGCTGCCCGCCGACGACCGGCGCCTGCAGGACCGCTCCTACTACGAGGCGATGATGGCGCAGGCCCTCGGCGGCCACGTGGCCGAGGAGATGGTCTTCGGCGAGCCGACCACCGGCGCCCACGACGACATCGGCAAGGTCACCCACATCGCGCGGGAGATGGTGACGCAGTGGGGCATGAGCGAGCGGCTCGGCCCCCGCACCTTCGGCCGCCGCGATTCGATGGTGTTCCTCGGCCGCGACATCGCCGAGCAGCGTGACTACTCCGAGCGCACCGCCGAGGAGATCGACGACGAGGTGCGCCGCATCGTCGAGGAGGCGCACGAGCGCTGCCGCGAGGTGCTGGGCGAGCACCGCGAGAAGCTCAATGAGCTGGCCGATGCGCTGATGGAGCTCGAGACGATCGAGGGCGACGACCTCGTGCGCCTGCTCGGCCCGGCCGAGGGCCGCGAGATGCCGCCCGACCCGGTCGAGGCGCCCCCGCCGGAGGAGCCGCCCGCCGCGGCCGCCGGCGAGGATGAGCCGCGCGAGGAGCCTCGCGGCCGCCCGGGCCTCGCGTGGGGCCAGTCCTCGGCGGCCCCACCCGCCGACGGCTCCTGACGGACTCGCTCAGATCCCGTCTGGCCTCGGTGCAGTCTGGCCCCTCTCCCGTCTGGCCCCCTCTCCCGCACTGCGGGAGAGGGTTGGGGTGAGGGTCCGGCGGGCTCCCCGGTGGGCTCGCTGCACCTAGATCAGACCCCCTCACCCTAACCCTCTCCCCCGCAGACGGGGGCGAGGGGATCAGAGCAGCGGGCGGGGGTCCGGCCGGGCTACGCGCCTCGGTCGCCTGCGGTGGCGTCGGCGGCGGCCTCGTCGGCGGCGCGGACGCGGCCGTAGGCGCGGGCGTACTCGCGGCGGAACAGGATGTAGAGCGCGACGGCGACCGCGGCGAGGCCGAGCCGCAGCACCGGGTGCTGCTCCAGCGTCCCGTCCTCCGTCAGCACCGCCTGGCCCAGCAGCCACCCAGCCCCCACCCAGCCCGTGTTCGAGATGACCGCGCCGAGGTAGTCGAGCGGCACCCAGACGCGCAGCGGCAGCCGCAGCGCGCCCGCGCCCACCGCGCCGATCGCGCGGGTCCACGGGCTGAAGTGGTAGAACGGGATGAGCCAGCGTGCCCGGCCCTCCATCACCTCCCGGCCGGCGAGGAGGTGGACGCCGAACCTCGACGCCTCGATGCGCCCGCCGCCCCAGCGCCCGACGGCGTACGAGATCGAGTCGCCGGTGATGGTGCCGGCGATGGCGAGGGCCCACACGACGCCGACCGACGTGCCGTGGTCGCCGGCGAACGCGCCGCCGAGGAAGATGAGGACGGTACCCGGGAACACCCAGCCGAGGCCCACCGTCGCCTCGATGAGCGCAGCCAGGTACACCATCGGCGAGCCGTAGCGGTCGTAGAGGGCCTTCATCGCCAGGAAGCCCTGGTCGGCGATCCAGTTGAAGAAGTCGTACGGGGCCGTGATGACGTCGACGAATTCCACGGGTGTCCTTCGCGGCTGCGGGGAGCGGGCCGCCGTTCGTTGACGCTGCGCGACGGCCGCCCATAGGATCGATCGGTAGCCCGACTGACGGAAGGCCGTATGTACGCAATCGTCCGCACCGGCGGCAAGCAGTTCCGCGTCTCGGCAGGCGACCACATCGCCGTCGAGCGGCTCGACGCCGCCGAGGGCGACGAGGTCACGCTCGACGACGTGCTGCTCGTCGGCGGCGACGACGGCGTCGCGGTCGGCAACCCGACGGTCGAGGGCGCCTCGGTGGCCGCGCGCGTGGACGAGCACTACCGTGACCGCAAGGTGACGGTCTACAAGTACAAGAACAAGACGCGCCGACGCGTGCTGCGCGGACACCGCCAGCAGCGGACGCGCATCACGATCACCGGCATCAACGCCGGTAGCTAGCGAACGGGAGGAGCGGCATGGCTCACAAGAAGTCCGGTGGCTCCAGCCGCAACGGCCGCGACTCGAACGCACAACGGCTCGGCGTGAAGCGCTACGACGGACAGGTCGTCACCGCCGGCTCGATCCTCGTGCGCCAGCGCGGGACGCGCATCCACGCCGGGGAGAACGTCGGCGTCGGCCGCGACCACACGCTGTGGGCGCGGGTCGACGGCACGGTGAAGTTCTCGCCGTACGCCAAGAACCGCCGCAAGCAGGTCTCGATCATCCCCATCGAGGCCGAGGTCTAGCCGAGAGCGCCGCGATGAAGCCCGAGATCCACCCCGAGTACCACCCCGTCGTCTTCGTCGACATCTCGACGGGCGAGGAGTTCCTGACCCGCTCCACGCTGACCTCCGAGGAGCGGCGCGAGGTCGACGGCGTCGAGGCGTACGTGGTGCGCGTCGAGGTGAGTTCGAGCTCGCACCCGTACTTCACGGGCGAGCAGCGCATCGTCGACAGCGCGGGCCAGGTCGAGCGCTTCCGCCGCCGCTACGCCCAGCACCTCCAGGACTCGGACGACGGCTAGCACCGACCCGTCCCGGCCCGGCGACACTCTCCGCGCCGCGTCGTACGCTGCGCGCGATGACCGCACGCGAGCCCCTCACGCACCCCCCGTCCAACAGCTTCGGCGGCCAGGCGGTCGTCGAGGGCGTCATGATCCGCGGGCCGCGGTCGATCGCGGTCGCCGTGCGGCGCCCCGACGGTGAGATCACGATCCGCACGCGCGTGCTCGGCGGCCGCCTCACGAACGCCGTCCGCCGTGTCCCGCTGGTGCGCGGGATCCTCGTGCTGTGGGAGATCCTCGCGACCGG
Organism: Chloroflexota bacterium; assembly: GCA_009840945.1. Lineage (GTDB taxonomy): Bacteria > Chloroflexota > Dehalococcoidia > UBA2979 > UBA2979 > VXMT01. The sequence goes on from VXMU01000135.1 coordinate 8,320, forward strand.
CATCTGGGCGCTGGCGTGGGCGGGCGCGGTCCACAACGACGAGGTCGACGAGCACGGCGAGGCGAAGCCGTTCGGCGTCGTCGGCTGGGCGGTGCTGCTCGTCGTGCTCGGGTTCGCCGTCAGCGTCTTCTTCGCGGGACCGGTGCTGCTGACGTCGTGGCTCAGCGCGTGGCTGCCGGACCTCGCCGTCATCGCGGTCGAGGGCGTGGTGCGGGTCGGGCTGCTGCTCGCGTACATCCGGCTGATCGGGCGCTCGGCCGATGTGCAGCGCGTCTTCCAGTACCACGCGGCCGAGCACAAGGCGGTGCAGGCGCTCGAGCAGGGCCGTGAGCTCTCCGTGCAGTCCGTGCGACGCCTCCCGAAGGAGCACCCGCGGTGCGGGACGTCCTTCCTGCTCACGGTCGCCGTCGTCGCCGCGGTCGCCTTTATGTTCGCGGGCCTCGAGCCGCTGTGGTGGCGGTTCGTCTCGCGCATCGTGCTGATCCCCGTCATCGCGGCCGTCTCGTACGAGGCGATCCGGTTCGGCGGCCTGCACCTCGGCAACGCGCTGGTGCGGACGCTCTTCTCCGCGAACCTCGCGCTCCAGAAACTCACGACGCGCGACCCCGACGACGAGCAGATCCAGGTCGCCATCGCCTCGCTCAACGCGGCGTTGGAGATGGAGCGCGAGGCGACCGAGGCCGCTCGCGGCTAGCGCGCGAGGCTGACCAGCGGGAGCAGCTCGTCGAGCCTGCCGACGCTCACCACATCGAGGCCCTCGGAGCGGTCGAAGCGGTCGACGAGGACCGCGTGGAGGCCGGCGGCGAGCGCCGGCTCGTAGTCGTTGTCGTAGCGGTCGCCGACGGCGAGGGTGCGCGAGGGGTCGTGGCCGCCTCGCTCGGCGGCGAGGCGGAAGAAGCCCGGGTCGGGCTTCCGCACGCCCACGTCGCGCGAGTACTGCATCGCGCTGAAGTAGCGGTCGAGGCCGACGCGGGCCAGCGGGAACGTGCCGTTCGAGGCCGTCGTGAGCGTGAAGCCGCGCTCCCGCAGCCTGCCGAGCGTGGCCTCGACCTCCGGGAACACGACCATCGTCGCGTCGCGGGTGCGGTAGTAGACCTCGGCGATCTCGTCGACGGTGACGCCGGGCGGGTTGCCGAAGGCTTCGATGACGCGGCGGAAGGACTCGCGGCGGATCTCCTGCAGCGTGCGGTCGTGCCACGCGGGGTCGGCGGCGACGCCGTTCCGGATCACCCCGAGGTCGTCGAGGCTGATCTCGATCCCGTCGCCGGCCTCCGCGAGGTGCGACGCGACCTCCTCAAGTCCCGCGAAGAGCGCCGCGCGGTAGTCGGTCAGCGTGCCGTCGATGTCGAAGATGATGTGCGAGACCTCGAACGGCGGACCGCTCACGCGACCTCCGTCCCGACCTGCCGGGGCTCCGCGGTCTCGGGGTCCAGGAAGCACGAGCGCGCGCCGGTGTGGCAGACGGCGCCGCCGACGAGCTCCACCTGCAGCAGCAGCACGTCGGCGTCGCAGTCCGTGTGGATGTCGAGGACGTTCACGTAATCGCCGGAGGTCGCGCCCTTGTGCCAGATCTCCTGGCGGCTGCGCGACCAGAAGACGGCCTGGCCGATCTCCAGCGTCTGCGCCAGCGACTCCTCGTTCATGTAGCCGACCATGAGCACCTCGCCGGTGTCGACGTGCTGGAGGACGGCGGGGATGAGGCCCTGCGCGTCGTAGCGCAGCGCGCCGGGGTCGATCACGATACGGTCCCTTCGAGGTCCTCGACCGCGTGTGCGGCGTCGAGCCGCATCGGTACGCCGCGGTCGGCGAGGTAGTGCTTGAGCGCCGCGATGTCGTAGGTGCCGAAGTGGAAGATCGAGGCAGCGAGCACGGCGTCCGCGCCGCCGGTCGTGAGCGCCTCGTAGAGGTGGTCGGGCGTGCCCGCCCCGCCCGAGGCGATGACCGGCGCCGTCGCCGCCTCGCGGATGGCGCGCAGCAGCTCCAGGTCGTAGCCGGTCTGGTGCCCGTCGCGGTCCATCGAGGTCACCAGCAGCTCGCCGGAGCCGCGCTCGACGGCCTCGCGCGCCCACGCGATGGCGTCGATGCCGGTGGGCGTGCGACCGCCGTGGGTGTAGACCTCCCACCCGGCCGCGGGGGCGTCGGGGTCGCGGCGCTTCGCGTCGACGGCGACGACGATGCACTGCGAGCCGAAGCCGTGCGCGCCCTCGGTGATCAGCTCGGGGCGCTCGACGGCGGCGGTGTTGATCGAGACCTTGTCCGCGCCGTGTTCGAGCATCACGCGCACGTCCTCCGCGCTGCGGATGCCGCCGCCCACGGTGAAGGGAATGAAGACCTGGTCGGTGGTCCTCGCGACCATGTCGTAGACCGTCGGGCGGTCGTCCGAGGACGCGGTGATGTCGAGGAAGACGAGCTCGTCCGCGCCGCGCTCCTCGTACTGCGCGGCCAGTTCGACGGGGTCGCCCGCGTCGCGCAACTCGACAAACGAGACGCCCTTCACCACGCGGCCATTGTCGACGTCGAAGCAGGGGATGATGCGCTTGGTGAGCACGGTGTCTCCTCGATGCCTCCTCGCCGCTACGCGACGGCCGCGAGGGCGTCCGGCAGGCGGATGTCCTCGGTGTAGAGGGCGCGCCCGATGATCGCGGCCTCGACCCCGCAGCGCGCGAGCTCGCGCAGGTCGTCGAGCGCGCTCACGCCGCCGGCGGCGATGACCGCCATCGACGTGTCCGCGACGAGCGAGGCGTACGCCTCGAAGTTGGGGGAGCCGCGCACGCCGTCCCGGTCGATGTCCGTGTAGACGATGCGTTCGACGCCGATCGACGCAAGCTCGCGCACGAACGGCGCGGCCTCCACGTCGCTGCCCTCGGTCCACCCCTCGACGCGCACGAGGCCGTCGCGGGCGTCGACGGAGACGATGAGCCGCTCGCGCGCCAACGCCACGGCCTCGCGCAGGAGCTGCGGGTCGCGCACGGCGGCCGTGCCGAGCACCACCCGCGCCGCGCCGAGGTCGAGCGTGGCGCGCAGCGTCTCAAGGTCGCGGATGCCGCCCCCGATCTGCACGGCCGCATCGACGCCGTCGACGATGGCGCGGGTCACGTCGGCGTTGGCCTGCCGCCCTTCGCGCGCGCCGTCGAGGTCGACGACGTGGACGCGGCTGGCGCCCTGCTCGACCCACCGCGCGGCGGCGGCGACGGGGTCGTCCTCGAAGACGGTCTCGCGGTCGTAGTCGCCCTGGTGGAGGCGGACCGCGCGCCCGCCGCGCACGTCGACGGTGGGGATGACCTCCATCACGCGCCGCCCGCGGTGGCGCCCGCCCCGGCGGGCGCGATCGAGCCCATCTCGAGGGCGAGGCGCAGGAAGTTCGCGTAGAGCCGCAGCCCCGCCGCGCCCGACTTCTCCGGGTGGAACTGCGTCGCGATCAGGTTCCCGCGCCCGACGATCGAGGGGAACACGTCGCCGTACTCGGTCTCCGCGATGACGAGCGCGGGGTCATCGGGCTGCGGGTGGTAGGAGTGGACGAAGTAGGCGTACGTGCCGTCTTCGACACCTTCGAGGACAGGGTGCGGCCGCACCATGCGCAGCGTGTTCCAGCCCATGTGCGGGATGGTGAGGCCGTCCGGGAAGCGCACGATGCGCCCGGGCAGCAGCCCGAGGCAGGCGTGCTGGCCGCCCTCCTCGGAGACGTTGAAGAGCGCCTGCATGCCCATGCAGACGCCGAGGAACGGCCGGTCGGCGTCGATGTACTCGCGGAGTGGTTCGACGAGGCCGGCGGCGCGCAGGTTCGCCATCGTGTCGGCGGCGGCGCCGACACCGGGCAGGATCAGCGCCCGCGCACCCTCGATCGCCTCGGGGTCGGAGCGGATCTCGGCGTCGTAACCGGCGTGCGCGACGGCGCGCGCGACGCTGCGCAGATTGCCCGCCCCGTAGTCGATGATCACCGTGTCGGCCATGCATCTCCCGTGCGATCGATGGTAGCAAGCGCCGCGGATACGGACGCAGACCTTGCACCCTCTCCCCGATCCGGCCCCCTCTCCCGATCCGGCCCCCTCTCCCGCTTGCGGGAGAGGGTTGGGGTG
>VXMU01000081.1 GCA_009840945.1 Chloroflexota bacterium
GGGGGCCGCGCCGGCGGGGGCGCCCCGCGCTCTGGGTCTGGGCCGTCGGTCGGTCGCGCTCCCCCCCGCCCGCCGCCCCCGCCCGCGGCGCCGGGCCCCCCCCCCCCGCCCGCTTCGCGCCGTTGCCGGACGGCGCTGAGCCGTTCGCTCCAGGCGCGCCGAGGCCGAGCGCCTCGCGCAGGAACTGGCCCGTGGCCGAGCCGTCGATGGTGGCGACGTGCTCCGGGGTGCCCTCGGCGATCACGAGGCCGCCGCGCGCGCCTCCGTGCGGCCCGAGGTCCACGATCCAGTCGGCGTTCTTGATCACGTCGAGCTGGTGCTCGATGACGATGACCGTGTTTCCCTGGCCCACCAGCCGCTGCAGCACGCCCAGCAGCGCCTCGATGTCCGCGAACGCGAGGCCCGTGGTCGGCTCGTCGAGGATGTAGACGGTGCGGCCCGTGGCGCGACGGGACAGCTCGGTCGCGAGCTTCACGCGCTGCGCCTCGCCGCCCGAGAGCGTCGTCGCCGGCTGGCCGAGGCGGATGTAGCCGAGGCCCACGTCGTGCAGCGTCTCCAGCTTGCGTTTCGCGCGCGGGAAGGCGTCGAAGAACTCGAGCGCCTCGGTCACGGTCATGTCGAGGACCTCGGCGATCGTCTTGCCGCGGAACTGGATCTCCAGCGCCTCGCGGTTGTAGCGGGCGCCGCGGCAGACCTCGCACGGGACGGTCACGTCGGGAAGGAACTGCATCTCGATCTGGTTGTAGCCGTCCCCCTTGCACGCCTCGCAGCGGCCGCCCTTCACGTTGAACGAGAAGCGGCCCGGCTTGTACCCGCGCGCACGTGCCTCCGTCACCGTCGCGAACAGCTCGCGCACGATAGTGAAGAGCCCCGTGTACGTCGCCGGGTTGGAGCGAGGCGTGCGGCCGATCGGCGACTGGTCGATCACCACGACCTTGTCGACGTGCTCGAGGCCCTCGATGTCGTCGTGGGCGCCGGGGCGCTCGCGCGCCCGCTGCAGGTCGTGGGCCAGGCGCTTGGCGAGGATCTCGTTGACGAGCGTCGACTTGCCGGAGCCCGAGACGCCGGTCACGCAGATGAAGCGCCCGAGGGGAAACGCGACGTCGATGCGCTTGAGGTTGTGCTCGGCGGCGCCGCGCACCACGAGCGCCTCGCCGCTGCCCTCGCGGCGGCTCTCCGGCATCGGGATGGTGTGCTTGCCGGCGAGGTACTGGCCGGTGAGCGACTTGCGGTTGCGCATGACCTGCTTCGGCGTGCCCGTGGCGACCACGTGCCCGCCGTGCTCGCCCGCGCCGGGGCCGAGGTCGATGAGGTGGTCGGCGGCGCGCATCATCGCCTCGTCGTGCTCGACCACGAGCACCGTGTTGCCGAGGTCGCGGAGGCGCGTGAGCGTGCGGATCAGCCGCTCGTTGTCCACGGCGTGGAGGCCGATCGAGGGCTCGTCGCAGACGTAGAGCACGCCCATGAGCGCCGAGCCGATCTGCGTCGCCAGGCGGATGCGCTGCCCCTCGCCGCCCGAGAGCGTCGCCGAGGCGCGGTCGAGCGTGAGGTAGTCGAGCCCCACGTCGGAGAGGAACGTGAGCCGGTTCGCGATCTCCTGCAGGATCTGGCGCGCGATCTGCCGCTCGCGCGCGCCGAGCGGTGAGCCCTCGCCGCGCAGGCGCTCGATCCACGCGACGCCCTCGGCGACCGAGTCATTCGCCACCTCGGCGATCGAGCGGCCGTCGACGGTGACGGCGAGCATCTCCGGCTTGAGCCGCGCGCCCTCGCAGTCCGGGCACGGCGTCGCCACCATGTAGCGCTCGATGTCGCTGCGCATCCAGTCCGACTCGGTCTCCTTGTGCCGGCGCGCGAGCGAGGGCAGCACGCCCTCCCACGAGACGTCGAAGTGACGCTCGCGGCCCCGCTTCGTGCGGTACTCGAGGGTGATCGACTCGTCGCCCGTGCCGTGCATGACGGCGTCCCACTGCTTGTCGGTGAGCTGGTCCATCGGCGTGTTGAGGTCGAAGCCGTAGGCCTGCCCGAGCGCGTCGAGGCGGCGGCGGTACCACGTGATGCTCGTGCTCATCCGCTGGTACGGCGAGATCGCACCCTCGGCGATCGAGAGCTTGCGGTTCGGCACGACGAGGCCGGGGTCGAGCTCCATCTGCACGCCGAGGCCGGTACAGGCCGGGCACGCGCCGTGCGGGCTGTTGAACGAGAAGTTGCGCGGCTCGATCTCGCCCACCGAGTAGGGCGGGTGGTCCGGGTTCGGGCACGCGAAGTGCTCGCTGAAGGTCTCCTCGGGCCGCTCCGCCTCGCCCTCGCGGGCCTGCGGGGCGAAGACCAGGATGCCCTCGCCGAGGCGCAGCGTCTGCTCGACGGAGTCGGCGATGCGCTGGCGCGTTGCGTCGTAGTCCTCGGCGGTCGCCTCCTCGGACAGCTCGGGGATGATCAACCGGTCGACGACGACGTCGATGTCGTGCCACTCGTAGCGGTCGAGGTCGAACTCCTCGTCGACGTCGCGGATCACGCCGTCGACGCGGACGCGCACGAAGCCGAGCCGCTGGACGGCCTCGAAGACCTGCTTGTGCTCGCCGCGGCGGTGGCGGATGACCGGCGCGAGCAGCATCGCGCGCGTCCCCGGCGGCTCGGCGAGGACGGCGTCGACGATCTGCTGCACGGTCTGGCTGCGGATGACCTGCCCGCAGTGCAGGCAGTGCGGGACGCCGGCGCGGGCGTAGAGCAGGCGCAGGTAGTCGTAGATCTCGGTCACCGTCGCGACGGTGGAGCGAGGGTTCTTCGAGACGCCCTTCTGGTCGATGGAGATGGCGGGCGAGAGGCCGTCGATGTAGTCGACGTCGGGCTTCTCCATGAGGCCGAGGAACTGGCGGGCGTAGGCGGAGAGCGACTCGACGTAACGGCGCTGCCCCTCGGCGTAGATGGTGTCAAAGGCGAGGGAAGACTTGCCCGAGCCGCTGAGGCCCGTGATGACGACGAGGCGGTCGCGCGGAATCTCGACCGAGATGTTCTTGAGGTTGTGCTCGCGAGCGCCGGTGACGGCGATACGGTCGGTGGGCAGGGGGTCACCTCGATTGCGGCGAGGGGGAGTCCAGCGCGCTTTCCGGGCGCGCGGGATCAAGCGTAGCGGGGGCAGGCGGGCTCTGCCAGTGGCGAGGCCTGCCTAAGGCCGCGGCTCGGGTGGGGGCAGGTCGAGGCCGCCGAACTCCTCCAGGTGACGCCGCAGCTCCGCCTCGATCTCCTCCAGCCGCTCCTCCGTGATCCCCATCGTCTCGAGGGTCGAGCGGATCAGGCGCTGCACCTCGTCCATGTCGCGGCGCAGCAGCGCCTCCGCCACCTCCAGCTGCGTCTCCACCGCCCGGAAGCCCTCGCGCTGCTCCGTCTTGTTGTCCATCGCGAGGATGGTCGACATGAGGCGCGTGAACAGCGTCGTCGTGCGGGCGATGCGCACGCGGTCGTCGGGGTCCTCGGGGAAGTCGCCGGTGACGACGACCTCGAGGCCGGTGCGGGTGTCGGTGGCGGCGTACTGCTCGGGCATGGGCGGAGCCTCGGCTGCGCGGTCTCGTGGGTCCGGCCCATCGTACCGCCCGGCTTCGGCCCGCGCGCCCCTCGCGCTACCATCGCGCTCGGCGATCGACGTACGGGGCGAGGGGGACACGATGGCCGGCGATCAGGACGGGCGCGCGTTGCCCTCGAAGGACGAGGTCCACGGCTGGCTCACCGAGGACAACAACTGGGGCCGCTGGGGCGCCGACGACGAGGCCGGCGCCGTCAACCTCATCGACGCCGCCAAGCGCGTCGAGGCGCTCTCGCTGGCTCGCACAGGCCGCGTCGTCTCGGTCAGCAGGCCGTACCCGGTGGAGCCCGGCCCGACGAACCCGACGCCGGCGCAGTACTTCATCCGCCGCAACCGACGCCCGTACGACACGGGCTCCGTGGTGGACTACTACGGCTTCGTCTACCACGGCCACAACCACACCCACCTCGACGCGCTCAGCCACGTCTGGGACCAGCGAGGCGGGTGGCAGGGCCGCGACCCGGACGAGTTCATCACCGGCGAGGGCGTCACGTTCGGCGACGTGACGGCGTGGGAGACCGGCATCATCACGCGCGGCGTGCTCCTGGATGTGCCTCGCCACCGCGGCGAGCCGTACGTGACCGTCGACCGGCCGGTCCACGGCTGGGAGCTCGAGGAGATCGCCGAGGCGCAGGGCGTCGAGGTGCGTCCGGGCGACGCGGTCCTCGTCCACAGCGGCCGCGAGGCGTTCCAGGCCGAGCACCCGGACTTCTTCTTCGGCAACCGCGAGGAGCCGACCCCGGGGCTGCACGCCACCTGCATGCGCTACATCCGCGACACGGACGTGGCCGTGCTCGTGTGGGACATGATGGACGCCCGCCCGAACGAGTATGAGCTCGGCTGGGCCGTGCATCCGGTGATCTACGCCTTCGGCGTCGCGCTCGTGGACAACGCACTGCTCCAGCCGCTCGCCGACGCGTGCGCCGAGGAGGGCCGCTACGAGTTCCTCCTCGTCGTGGCGCCGCTGCGGGTGCCGGGAGGTACGGGCAGCCCGGTCAACCCCCTCGCGATCTTCTAGGGAGGGTCTGAACGGCCGGGGGTTGGGCGCGGGCGCCTCTGATCCCCTCTCCCCCCGCGGGGGAGAGGGCTACGGTGAGGGGGTCTGCTGGGAGTGACCACCCACCGACCAGGCCGCCGACTCTCCACGTGAGGCGGAGCGGCCCCCAGAGGCCGGCCTACGCGCCGGGTGCGCGGTAGCTGACCGACCTGCCGACGGCCTCGTCGATCTCCTCGGGCGTGAGCATCACGGTGGTGTTCCACGTGATGGCGCCCGCCGCGCCGATCGTGAGCCCGAGCGCTGCCGCCGACACGTTGTCCGGCACGTCCATCACGATGTAGAGGTCGTCGCCGCCAAACGCGTAGAGGAACGTCTCGACGGTCCCGCCGACCGACTCGACCGAGGCGGTCAGCGCGTCGCGCCGGGCCGATCCGCCCTCCGCGAGCAGGCCCTGCGCGCCGGCCGGGTTGTAGGACGCCTTCACCAGGTACTTGGGCATGTCGTTCGCCTCCTCGGAATCTCCCCGCGTTGACTGATGTCAATCTACTACGTGATATCCGGCGACGGGCGTGTTCCGCTCCCGGAACCAGGCGATTCGCCGAGAAGTGCGACCGCGACGTTGTCCGGAGCCCCCGCGGACAACACCACGTCGACGAGGGCGCTCGCGTACGCGCCCGCCGATGCGGCGACCGCGTCGGCGATCGCCTGGTCGTCGAGCACGCCGTGGAGGCCGTCCGTGCAGAGCAGCAGCACGCTCCCGGGCGGCACGTCGATCGGCCAGAAGACGTCGACCTCCGCCTCCGCCTCGAGGCCGATGGCGCGCGTGATCAGGTTTCGGCTGAGTGCGGCCAGCGGGTCGTCGGGCGACATCAGGCCCGCGCGGATCGACTCCTCCACCCACGAGTGGTCGAGCGTGAGCTGCCGCGCCTCGCCACCCGCGACGAGGTACGCGCGGCTGTCCCCGATGTTCGCCACCCACGCCGTGCCCCCATCCACGAGCGCCGCGACGAGCGTGGTGCTCATGCGCTCGAGGGCGCCCTGCTGCCCGGCTCGCACCGCGTCGTTCGCCGCGGCGAACGCGCGCCGCAACACCACCTCGGGCTCCTGGCCTGCCGCCGAGCGCACCGCGTCGGCGAGTGCGTCGACGGCAGTGCGCGAGGCGACGTCGCCGCCGGGCAGGCCGCCGACGCCGTCGGCGACCACGAGCAGGCTCCGCCCGTCGGGCAACTCCTCCGCGAGCGCCACGTCCTCGTTCGTCTCGCGTACGAGGCCGATGTGTGTCGTTGCCTGCAGCATCCGGTGCGCTCCTCGACCATCCGGCTACAATCGGATGCTATCGAGGGCGACAAGCCGCCACCGGAGGCCCCATGGCCCGCGTGCTCCTGCTCATCCCCACGGCCAGCTACCGCGCGCCCGACTTCATGGCCGCGGCGGCGGAGCTCGACGTTGACGTGGTCGTCGGCTCCGACCAGCGCTCCGCGGTCGAGTCGTTCCTGCCGGGCGCGACGGTCGCGCTGCCCCTCGGCGACCCCGACGCCGCGGCCGACGCGATCGAGACGTTCGCGGCCGAGTGGCCGCTCGAAGCGATCGTCGCCGTCGACGACGGCGGGACGCTGGCCGCCGCGCGTGCATCCCAGCGGCTCGGCCTCCCGTACAACACCGTCGACGCGGTCGCGGCCACGCGCGACAAGTCGCTGCTCAGGTCGCGCCTCGCGGCCGGCGGGGTGCCGTCGCCGCCGTGGATGGTGGCGCCGGTCGACGCCGACCCGCGCGCCGTGGCCGCCGAGGCGCCGCTGCCGTGCGTCGTGAAGCCGCTCTCGCTCTCCGGCAGCCGCGGCGTGATCCGTGCCGACGACGAGGCCGGGTTCGTTGCCGCCTTCGAGCGGCTGCGCACGCTGCTCAGCGATCCCGCGGTGCAGGCAGAGTGCTTGGACAACGGCGACCGGGTGCTCATCGAGGGCTACATCCCCGGCGAGGAGGTCTCCGTGGAGGGCCTGCTCACCGGCGGCGAGCTCGAGGTGCTGGCGATCTTCGACAAGCCCGACCCGCTCGTCGGGCCGTACTTCGAGGAGACGATCTACGTGACGCCCTCGCGGCTCACGCCGGAGCGTCAGGAGGAGGTGCGGCGCACGTCGGCGGCGGCCGCGCGCGCCCTCAGCCTGACGGACGGCCCGCTCCACGCCGAGCTGCGCATCAACGACGAGGGCGTGTGGCCGGTCGACATCGCCGCGCGCAGCATCGGCGGGCTGTGCTCGCGGACCCTGCAGTTCGGGGCGGGCGTCACGCTCGAGCAGCTGCTGCTCAGCCACGCCGTCGGAAAGCCCGAGGCGAGCCGGTCGCGGCTCAGCCCGGCGTCGGGCGTGATGATGATCCCCATCCCGCGCGCCGGTCGCCTCCGCCGTGTCGAAGGCCTCGCGCTGGCCCGGGCGGCGCCCGGCGTGGCGGGCGTCTCGATCACCATTCCGCTGGGGCACGAGGTCACCCCGCTGCCCGAAGGCAGCGAGTACCTCGGCTTCATCTTCGCGCGCGGCTCTGACCCCTCGGAGGTGGAGGGCGCGCTACGCAACGCCCACGAGCTGCTCCGCATCGACATCGTCGAGGAGGGCGACGGGACCGGCGCCGCGATCGAGTTCGAGGGCACTGCGGAGGCGCGCCGCGCGCTCTCCTGACCGGTCGTGAGTCGGGCTCGCGGGCCGGGATCAGCTCGACGGCGTGGTCAGCGGGGCGAGGATCTCGACGAGCTCGGCTACGGCCTCGATGTCCTCGGCGATGCTGTCGGCATCGAGGTGCCGCTTGCGGCGGTAGTAGTTGCCATGCAGGTCGTTCGCTCTGCCGCGGAGACCGGGGAGCCGGTCGTCGTCGGTCACCCGGCGCGCTCGGTTCAGCACACCGCTGAAGTCGGCGTGCGTGTTGTACTCCCAGCCCTGTGCTGTTGCCACTGCCTTCGCCATGTGCGCAGCGGCACCCCACCCCTTCTCGGACGCCTGGTGCAGGTCGCCGGCGGCAAGGTACTCGCGGCACCGGTCGAGGAACTCACGCGCCTGCTCGGCGTGGTCGGCTACTTCGACAAGATCGTCCGTGGTCATCGCGCCTCATCGTCAGGTGAGAGAATCCGACTCTACGCTATGTGCCTGCCGATAGCAATGGTTATGTCTACACGAATGTTATACGCACTTGGGCCAGCTGGTGGCGCATCTACGGTGCCTCGTCCATGCTGGTTATGCGGAGGCGGCCGGATCGCCTCGCACGCTGCTCCCACCAGCATCAAGAAAGGGGCTCCACATGCCCAATCCAGTCGTGCACTTCGAGATCGGCGGCGCCGACGGCGCTGCCCTGCAACGGTTCTACGCCCAGGCCTTCGACTGGGAAGTGAACGCCGACAACCCGATGGACTACGGCCTCGTCGAGCCGCAGACGGAGACCAGCATCGGTGGCGGCATCACGGCCGCCGATCAGGCCGGCGTCCTCATCTACATCGAGGTCGACGACCTCCAGGCCTACCTCGACCGCGTCGAGGCTGCCGGGGGCCGCACCGTGCAGGAGATCACCACGATCCCCGGCATGGTGACGATGGCGCTCTTCGCGGACCCCGAGGGCAACGTCGTCGGCATCGTGCACAACGAGACGCCGCCCGCGGAATAGGCGCGGGCCCGGCGGCGTCCCTCGCTAGAGGGTCTAGAGGGTGATGAGGTCGAGCGAAGCAGACTGCTCCGCGGTGGGCTCCGCTCAGCAGAACCAGCTCTCGGTCAGCCCCGGCGTCGCCGGGAGCACCCGCGGCGGCGCGGCCGTCGCGAGCGAGGGGCGCCCGGCGGCGTCGTGCACCAGGTCGCGGACGAGTCCGAACGTGCGGGCGTGGCCCGCGTGGATGTCGGCGTGCTGCTCGGCGACGAGGTCGGCGATCGTGCGCTGGAGCGCGTCGATGCGCTCATCGCGCGGTCGCCACTCGTACGTCAGGGCCTCGGCGTCGTAGTCACCGAGCAGGCCCTGCGCGTGGATCGACGCGATCAGGGGCGAGCCGGGCGGCAGCAGCAGCCGCAGCCCGTACTGCACGGGCGGCACGCGCTCGACCAGGCCGTGCGCCTCGATGAAGGCGAGCATGTCCGCCATGTCCTCGGCGGTGGTCCACGGGGTGAAGGTCATCCACGTCGGCCGCAGCGCCAGCCCCGCCGCCTCGCACGCCTCGATGGCGGGCACGAGGTCGGCGGCGGTGTGGCCCTTGTCGAGCTCGCGGAGCACCTCGTCGCTCGTCGCCTCGAACGCCGAGGTGACGAAAAGGCAGCCGAGGTCGCGCAGCCGCGGCAGCAGCGCAGCATGCTCGAGCAGGTGCTCGACCTTGGCCGTGAAGTCGAAGCTCACCCCGGGGTGCTGCTCGTGCAGCCGCTCGGCGATGGCGAGCGAGTGCGGGACGGCGTTGAGGAAGTCCGGGTCGCCGAACGTGATGTGCGCCGCGCCCGCCTCGACCTGCTGGTCGATGTCGGCCAGCACGGTCTCCGGCGCGACGAGGCGCAGCCGGCCGTCGTAGGCGGCGGTGACGGGGCAGTGCAGGCACTGGTGCGCGCAGCCGCGCGTCGCCTCGACGTACCCGGCGACAGAGAAGCCGCCCTCGGTCTGCAACTGTGCGTAGCGGTCGAGCGCGGGCAGGCCGGAGCGGTCGGGGACCGGGTACTGCTGCCGCGCGAACGCGGCGTCGGGCGCGTCGAACCCCTCGACGCCGTCGCCCGCCGCGACGCGGTCGGCGAGGTCGCACAGCGCGGGCTCATACTCGCCCCCGGCGACCGCGTCGACGACCCCGCTGGCGCGCAGGTCGGCGAGGAGCCCCGCGTAGAGGCCGTAGATGACGATCGGCGCCTCGGGCCGCAGCGCGCGCAGCTGTGGCGCGAGCTGCAGCGACAGTCTCGCCGGGGTGTGCATGGGGACCGACAGCGCGATCAGGTCGGCCGCCCGCACGCGCCCCTCGTCGAGCGGGTCGACGGCGAGGTCGAGCACGTCGACGTCGTGTCCGCGCGCGCGCAGCGCCGCGGCAGGCGCCGCAAGGCCGAGGGGCTGATGGCCCATCTCGTACGTCGAGAGCAGGAGGACGCGCGCCGCCGGGGCGTGCGTGGGTGCCGGCGTGCTGTCGGGCACTACTTCTTCGAGGGCTGGAAGTAGGGGTTCGAGCCGGCGGCGTGGTCGGTCGCGTCGGCGACCTCCTCGATCTCCGGGACGGCCTCCTGGATGGCGACGGCGATGCCCTGCTTGAGCGTCACGTCGGCGAGGCCGCAGCCCTGGCAGCCGCCGCCGAGCTGGATGTAGGCCACCTTGCCCTCGACGCCGAGCAGGTCGACGAATCCGCCGTGCGCGGCGATGCCGGGGTTGATGCTCGTGTCGAAGAGGTGCTGGATCTGCATCGCCAGTGGGTCGTGCCACGCGGGGTTCGGGTTGTCGAACTCGAAGCCGTTGACGCCCTCGCCCTTGTACTCCCAGTGCACGGCGATGCCGTCGAGGTACTCGGCGTTCATGCCCTCCACGAAGATGGAGAGGCCGTCGAAGTCGAGCTCATAGTCCTCCTCGGGCTCTCGGCCCTCGTCGACCATGGTGAGGAGGTGCTCGAAGCCGTCGGCGGTGCGCTTGGTGATCTGGAGGCGGATACCGGAGACGGGCGGGTCGCCCGCGCTGGCAACCAGGTTCTTGAGGCGGTCGATGGCGGGCTCCGTCATGGAGACCTCGGGACCGCGCTCTTCGATGTCTGTCTTGTTCGTCATCGTGTTCCCCGTGGCGACACTAGGGTAGCGGATCGCGGCGCGAAGCGCGCCCCGGTCTCACGAGCAGTCTCGGCTCGCGCGGGCTGCGATATACTCGGCGCACCTGTCTCGGGAGCGTCGGTCAGCGGAGGGAGACTCGTTATGGTCACGGATTACGCCGAGATCGCGAAGGACGTCGCGGCGCTGGGCGCACCCCCGAACCTGGCCGACTACCAGGCCCTGCGCGCGGACTGGAACTGGGACGACATCATCGCCGAGCTGGACCTGCCCGGCGGCTCCTACAACCTCGCGCACGAGTGCATCGACCGTCACGCCAACGGCGACCGCGGCGACAAGATCGCGATGATCTACGAGGCCACGGACGGCGAGGTCACGAACTACACGTTCAAGGACATGCAGCGCGAGGCCAACAAGTGGGCCAACGCGATCACCGACCTCGGCATCGAGAAGGCGGACCGCGTCTTCTTCTTCACCGACCGCATCCCCGAGCTCTACTTCGCCATCTTCGGCACGCTGAAGCGCGGCGCGATCATCGCCCCGCTCTTCTCGGCGTTCGGCCCCGAGGCGGTCATGGAGCGCATCCGCCGCGCCGAGGGCGTGATGGTGGTCACCACCCCCAACCTGCTCTCCAAGATCGACGCCATCCGCGACGACCTGCCGTCGCTCGAGCACGTCGTGGTCATCGGCCACCGCCAGGGCGTCGAGGCAGGCGAGGGCAACCTCGACTACATGGAGATGACCGAGGGCGCCTCGGAGGAGTTCGAGAACGAGCAGACCGGCTCCGAGGACTGGTCGGTCATGCACTTCACGTCCGGCACCACCGGACTGCCGAAGGGCGCGGCGCACGTCCACAACGCCGTGATCGGGCACTACGCCACCGGCAAGCACGTCATCGACCTGCACGAGGACGACATCTACTGGTGTACGGCCGACCCGGGCTGGGTGACCGGCACGAGCTATCACATGTTCGCCCCCTGGTCGAACGGCGTGACGAACCTGGTCTACGAAGGTGGCTTCGGCGCGGGCCGCTGGTACGAGGCGATCCAGCGCCACAACGTCACCGTCTGGTACACCGCCCCGACCGCGATCCGCATGCTGATGAAGGCCGGCGTCGACTCCGCCCGGCAGCGCGACCTCTCCTCGCTGCGCTACGTCATGTCCGTCGGCGAGCCGCTCAACCCCGAGGGCGTGCTGTGGGGCCAGGACGCGTTCGACCTGCCGATCCACGACAACTGGTGGCAGACCGAGACCGGCGCGATCATGATCGCGAACTATCCCTCGGTGCCGATCCGGCCGGGCTCGATGGGCCTGCCCTTCCCCGGCATCGAGCCCGCCATCATCGACGACCAGTTCAACGAGATCACCGAGCCGGACCAGGAGGGGCAGCTCGCGCTGAAGCCCGGCTGGCCCTCGATGTTCCGCACCTACTGGAACGACCAGGACCGCTACGACTCGCGCTTCCAGGGCGGCTGGTACCTCACCGGTGACCGCGCCAAGCGCGACGCGGACGGCTACTACTGGTTCGTCGGCCGCGACGACGACGTGATCAACACCGCGGGCCACCTCGTCGGCCCCTTCGAGGTCGAGAGCGTGCTGATCGAGCACGAGGCGGTCGCGGAGGCGGGGGTCATCGGCAAGCCGGACCCGGTCGCGATGGAGATCGTGAAGGCGTTCGTCTCGCTCAAGGAGGGCTACGAGCAGACGCCGCAGCTCCGCCGCGAGCTGATGGGGCACGCGCGCCAGCGGCTCGGGCCGGGCGTCGCGCCGCGCGAGATCGACTTCCTCGACTCGCTGCCGAAGACGCGCTCGGGCAAGATCATGCGCCGCCTGCTCAAGGCGCGTGAGCTCGGACTGCCCGAGGGTGACACGTCGACGCTCGAAGACGACTAACGCGCGCGGCGCGCGGGGAAAAAGAGCCCCCCCCCCCCCCCCCCGCGTTGGGCCCCACCCGGGGCCCCCCCCAGCGGGGGGCCGCAAACAAATGGGCCAACCGCCACCCCCC
>VXMU01000123.1:0-47395 GCA_009840945.1 Chloroflexota bacterium
GGCCGCCAGCGAGCGGGGGATTGGCGAAGGCGAGGGCACGACGGTGAACGCGCCCCTGCCGGCCGGCCCGCCCGGGCGGAGCGCCAAGAGCTGATAAATCAAAAAACACGCCCACCCCCCAACAGGGAAGCTCGGAGGGGGTGGGTCGGTGGTGGTGGGCTCGGCGGTCATGACCGCGATCCTAGTGCGACGCACCGCAACGAGCGGCTCGCGCCTACAGCCAGCGCGCGAACCACTCCACCACGCGGTCGTAGTACTCCCGGCGCAGGCTCGGGTGGCCGACACGGAGGAAGAGGTGCGAGCAGTCCGGGTAGCGGATGAACTCGACGGTCTTGCCTCGCCGCTTCAATCCCGCGAACAGCTCCTCGGACTGCGAGATCGGGACGCGGATGTCCGCGTCGCCGTGCTGCAGCAGCACCGGCGTCTCGATCGCGTCGACGTACATGATGGGGGAGCGCTCCAGGTAGTGCTCGAGGCGGTCCTGGGGCAGCCCGCCCCACTGCTGCTCGCCGAAGCTCGCGGCGATGTCCGTCTGGCCGTACATCGAGAGCAGGTTCGTCACCGGCGCGCCGATGGCCGCCGCGCGGAAGCGCTGGTCGTGGCCGATCAGCCACGACGACATAAAGCCGCCGTACGAGTAGCCGTGAACGCCGAGCCGGTCGGCATCGACGTACGGCCGCTCGCACACCGCGTCGACGGCGGCGAGGAGGTCTCGGGAGTCCTCGCCGCCCCAGTCCTCGAACACCGCAGAGGTGAACGCCTCGCCGTAGGTCGTCGAGCCGCGCGGGTTGGTGTAGAGCACGAGGTTGCCCGCGCACGCGATGACCTGGTGCAGCGGACTGAAGCCGTTGCCGAAGAAGCCGTTCGGCCCGCCGTGGATCTCCAGCACGAGCGGGTAGCGCCGCGACGCGTCGAAGTCGGGCGGGAACGCGAGCCAGCACTCGATCTGGACGCTGTCGCGCTCCACGGTGAATCGCTCGGTGCGCCCGACCGCGTGGCCCGCGAGGTACTCCGCCGCGCTCGATGTCAGCACCGCGCTGTCGCCGCTGTCGAGGTCGAGCGTCGTGACCTCGCCGGGACGGTCGAGGGTCGAGGCCACGAAGGCGAGGCGGCGGCCGTCCGGCGAGGCGGCGAGGGCGCCGAGGACCTCCTCGGCGGCTCGTTCGTCGCGCAGCCCGCCGTCGCGGTCGACGCTATGGATGCCGGACGAGCCGCGCGCGTCCGCGGCGAAGACGATGCGGTCGCCGTACCACACGACGGGCGGGGCGGCGGCGACCGGGAAGAAGCCGGCCTGCGGCTCGACGGTGTCGTCGGTGAGGCGGCGGCACTCGCCGCTGTCGGCGTCGGCGAGGTAGACGAAGTGTTGCCACGCGTTGTCGTCGGACATGCCGACGAAGGCGATCTCCTGACCGTCGGGCGACCATGCGACGCCGCCCGCGGCGACGCTCTCCCACACCAGCCGCCGGACGCGCCCGCCCGTGGCGGCCATCACGCACAACTCGCCGCCCAACGGCGCGCGCAGGAACCGCCGCGGCGAGCGGTCCGAGACGAACGCGAGGCGCTCCCCATCGGGCGAGACGGCGAGGGAGCGATGGTTGAAGTCGCCGTCGGTGAGCTGCTCGTGGCTGCCGTCGGCGACATCGACGCGGAAGACGTGCGTGCGCGTCTCGCCGCGCCAGCCGATGGTGTCGCCCCGGTAGTAAAGCTCGCGCGCCTCGCGCGTCCTCGGACGCTCGGGCTCGTCGTCCGGCTCGTCGGCCGAGGGGTCGACGTCGCCCAGGCAGTAGATGGTCTGGCCGTCGGGTGACCAGGCGTAGTCCGTGACGCCGTCGGGGAGGTCGGTGAGCTGCGCCGCCTCGCCACCGTCGCTCGGCAGCAGCCAGAGCTGCGAGGGGCCCTCGGTGTCTGCGCGGCGGCGGAACGCGAGGCGCGAGCCGTCCGGCGACCAGCGCGGCGCGCCGTCGCGCGGCCCGGCGGTGAGCCGCCGCGCCTCGCCGCCCTCGAACGGCGCCATCTCGACGTGCGAGCTGCTCTCGAACGTCTCGGGGTCGACGCTCGTGTGGACGTACGCGACCGCTCCGTCCGTCGAGCGCACCGAGAGGGCGCCGACGGCGGGGAGCCCGAAGACGAAGTCGCTGCCGAAGGGCTCTCGCTGGTCGGCCATCGTCACTCGCTCCCCTCGTCCCGGCCGCGTCGAGTGCGGCGCGCCGAGGGTATCTTGCATCGGCGGTGTCGCGGGATGTGGCATATCGCGCACCGCCCCCTCGATTTCGCCTAGACTCCGCCATGACCGGGAGAGGAGACCCCCGATGAGTAACCCACTGTTTTCGAGACTGTGCGAGGAGTACGGCTGCGAGATTCCCGTCGTGGCCTTCGCGCACACCAAGGACGTGATCGCGGCCGTCAGCAACGCGGGCGGCATCGGCGTCCTCGGCGCCACCAGCCTCACCCCCGACGAGCTGCGCTCCGACATCCGCTGGATCCGCGAGAAGGTCGGCGACAAGCCCTTCGGCATCGACCTGCTCGTGCCCGCCTCGTTCGTGCAGGGCAACCTCGAGGACCTCGAGGAGATGATCCCGGACGAGCACCGTGCCTTCATCCAGAACATGAAGGACGAGTACGGCATCCCCGACCCCGACCCGAACGAGCAGCGGCCGAGCAGCCATGACCTGCTCGAGCGCTCCCGCTCCTCCCTCGAGGTGCTGTTCGAGGAAGAGGTGCCGATCTTCGTGTCCGGCCTCGGCAGCCCGGCGTTCATCCTGGACCGCGCGCACGCGGCCGGGATGAAGGTGTGGGGCCTGGTCGGGTTGCCGCGGCAGGCGCAGCGCCAGGTCGACGCCGGCGTCGACGTGATCGTCGCGCAGGGCTACGACTCCGGCGGCCACAGCGGCACGGTCGGCACCTTCACGCTGGTGCCCGAGGTGGTCGAGATGGCGAAGGGCTCGAACTCGCTCGTGCTCGCCGCGGGCGGCATCAACAACGGCAAGCAACTCGCCGCCGCGCTCACCATGGGCGCCGCGGGCGTGTGGACGGGCACGATCTGGCTCGCCACCCACGAGTCCGAGACCGAGATGTTCCTCAAGCAGCGCCTCATCGAGGCGCGCGCCGAGGACCCCATCCAGTCGCGCGCGATGTCCGGCAAGCCGGTCCGCCAGCTGCCCTCGCGCTGGTCGGACGCCTGGAAGCAGCCGGACGCGCCGGACCCGCTGCCGATGCCGCTACAGGGCATGCTGGTGGGCGACATCCTCGACGGCATCCGGGACGGCAAGATGGAGGAGTGGATGACCACACCGGCCGGCCAGAGCGCCGTCGGCATCCACGCCATCCGGCCCGCCGCCGACGTGGTCTACGGCCTCGCCGAGGAAGCGCTCGACTGCTTCGAGAGCGTCGGCGCGGCGGTCGAGGCGTAGCGCGGCATGGCACTGGACATCGTCGGCGCAGGCCTCGGCCGTACCGGGACGCTCTCGCTCAAGTACGCGCTGGAGCTGCTCGGCTTCGACAAGACGTATCACATGCTCGAGGTCGGCAACTACGCCGACCACCGCGACATGTGGTCCGCGGCCCGCCGCGGCGAGGCCGTCGACTGGGACACGATGTTCGCGGACTTCCGCGCCTCGGTGGACTGGCCCGCGTGCGACTTCTGGCGGGAGCTCTCCGAGCACTACCCGGAGTCGAAGGTGCTGCTGAGCGTGCGTGACCCGGAGCGCTGGTACGCCAGCATCCGCAACACGATCCACCTCAGCACCGCCGCCGGACTGAACGCCGAGGACGACGCGGAGCGCGAACGGGCCGAGTGGGCGAACTGGTTCATCTGGGAGACCAACTTCGACGACCGGATGGACGACAAGGACCACGTCATCGGCGTGTACGAAGCGCGCACGGAGCAGGTGAAGGCGGCCATCCCGTCCGACCGCCTGCTGGTCTACGAGACCGGCAGCGGCTGGGATCCGCTCTGCGAGTTCCTCGACGTGCCGGTGCCGGACGACCCCTACCCGCACGTCAACACCACCGAGGAGTTCCGCGAGCGCTTCGGACGGCGGCAGCGGGCGCGCGACTAGCACGCGGGTCGGAGAATGCGGCTCACGCCGCGGGCAGGAGACCGACGATGGTGAGCCAGGGCTCAGGCAGCCTGGCCGAGTCGGACAGCGACGTCGTCGTCCGCATCGAGCAGGTCAGCGCGCAGCCGACCGGCGAGGGCAACCGCCTGGAAGTCAGCATCGAGACGAACCACGGGCCGCTCACCGCGCTCATGGACCCGGCCGAGGGCAGCGTGAAGTGCGCGATCTTCGTCGGGACCGAGGGACCGGCCGGCGGCGTCTACGCCCGGCTCGCCGAGGACCTTGTCGAGCAGGGCATCACCTCGCTGCGCGTCAACCCCCGGCTCACCGGTGAGCTCGAGGAGACCGTGATCGACGTCCTCGCGGCATGCTCGCTCCTCAAGGGGCTCGGCGGGGGGCGCGCGGTGGTCGTGGGGCACTCGTACGCGGGGGCGGTCGCGATCAAGTCGGGCGTGATCAGCCCGTTCCTCACGGCGGTGGCCGCGCTGGCGGCGCAGCGCTACGGCACGCAGGAGGTCGACCAGCTCGGCAAGCCGCTGCTGCTCATCCACGGCGAGGACGACCAGGTGCTGCTCCCGCTTGCCTCGGACGACATCTACCAGCGGGCGCAGGAGCCGAAGCACATGGTGATCCTCCCCGCCACCGGGCACCGCCTGCTGGGCGTGGAGCAAGAGGTCTACGACCTGCTCCACCAGTTCATCAGCGCCGCCTGAGGCGGGTGCGAGGGACCACAAGACGTAAGCGAAATCGCTGGTAGAATCGCGCGCAAGCACGCACGCGGGGATGAGCCGCGAGGGACCGAGGAGGCAACATGGACTGGGCAGACACCGAAGAGCAGGCGGCATTCCGTGAGAACGTGCGCTCGTTCATCGACGGCAACCTGCCGCAGTACTACAAGGACAAGCGGGTCTGGAACAACGTCACCCTCGAGGATGACTGGCAGATGGACATGGTCCACGGCAGCGACGACGCCAAGGCCGCGGCGCAGGAGTGGTCCGACCGTATGTCCTCGCGCAACTGGGTCGCCCCGCACTGGCCGCAGGAGTACGGCGGCGCCGGCCTCACCACCATGGAGCAGTTCATCTTCAACATGGAGATGGCCGAGGCCGAGGCCCCCATGGTCGGCGGGCAGGGCCTCTCCCTGATGGGCCCGACGGTGCTCATCCACGGCACCGACGAGCAGAAGGAGCGCCTGCTGGCGCCGACGCTGCGCGGTGAGATGCTGTGGTCGCAGGGCTTCTCCGAGCCCGGCGCCGGCTCAGACCTCGCCTCGCTGCAGACGCGCGCCGTCCGCGACGGCGACGAGTACGTCATCAACGGCCAGAAGATGTGGACCTCCACGGCGCACAAGTCCAACTGGCTCTTCGGCATGTTCCGCACCGACCCGGACGCGCCGAAGCACCGCGGCATCAGCTTCATGGTCATGCCGCAGACCAACAACGGCATCTCGGTCCGCCCGATCATCTCGATGGGCTTCGAGCACGCCACCAACGAGACCTTCTTCGAGGACGTGCGGGTCCCCGCCAACAACGTCATCGGCGAGGTCAACCGCGGCTGGTACGTGGGCATGACGCTGCTCGACTTCGAGCGCTCGAACATCGCTGGTGCGGTCGAGACGCGGCGGCGGCTGCAGTCGCTGATCGACTACCTGCACACGGACCAGGGCGAGCTGCGGTCGCAGGACCGCGCGGCGCGTGCGCGCACGCTCATCGCCGACCGCTGGATCGAGTCCGAGGTGCTGTTCAACTTCTCGTTCCGCATCATCTCGATGCAGGCGAGCGGCCTGGTGCCGAACTACGAGGCCTCGACCTCGAAGATCTTCAGCTCGGAGCTGTCGCAGCGGACGGCGAACACCGGGATGAAGACGTTCGGGCTGTACGCGAACATCTGGGACCGCGCCCACGAGTTGACGCCGCTGGACGCGCGCTTCACGCAGCTCTACGTGCACAGCGTGGTGTTCACGATCTTCGGTGGGTCGAACGAGATCCAGCGCAACATCATCGCGACGCGCGGGCTGGCGCTGCCCCGCAGCTAGCTCCTCCTCGCACGCACAACGCGGCGCGCCCCGGGCAACCGGGGCGCGTTCGCGTCTGTCCCCCGCGCGGCGCGAGCAGGCGCGGGATCGAGGGCTCGACGTGACGGGCCCACGCAGGCGTTGCCGCGGTTGCTAGACTCCACTCGACCCGCACGCAGGAACGCCGAGCGGAGACCGGAGGCAGCGCATGGACTGGGAAGACACCACCGAGCAGGCGACGTTCCGCGAGGACGTCCGCTCGTTCATCGAGGAGAACCTGCCGCAGTACTACAAGGACAAGCGGGAGTGGAACGCCGTCACCCTGGAGGATGACTGGCAGGAACACATGATGCACGGCGGCGACGAGGCCAGGGCCGCCGCGCAGGAGTGGGCCGACGTGCTCTCCTCGCGCAACTGGGTCGCGCCGCACTGGCCCAGCGAGTACGGCGGCGGCGGGCTCACCACCATGGAGCAGTTCATCTTCAACATGGAGATGGCCGAGGCAGAGGCCCCCATGGTCGGCGGGAGCGGCCTCTCGCTCCTCGGGCCGACGGTGCTGATCCACGGCACCGACGAGCAGAAGGAGCGGCTGCTGGAGCCTTCGCTGCGCGGCGAGATGCTGTGGTCGCAGGGCTTCTCGGAGCCGGGCGCCGGCTCGGACCTCGCCTCGCTGCAGACGCGCGCGGTGCGCGACGGCGACGAGTACATCATCAACGGCCAGAAGCTGTGGACCTCCTCGGCGCACAAGTCGAACTGGCTGTTCGGCCTGTTCCGGACCGACCCGGACGCGCCGAAGCAC
Source organism: Chloroflexota bacterium (assembly GCA_009840945.1). Lineage (GTDB taxonomy): Bacteria > Chloroflexota > Dehalococcoidia > UBA2979 > UBA2979 > VXMT01. Next base: position 6,872 of record VXMU01000123.1, read on the forward strand.
CGCGGCATCACCTTCATGGTCATGCCGCAGATCAACAACGGCATCTCGGTCCGCCCGATCACGACCATGGGCTGGGAGCACGGCACCAACGAGACGTTCTTCGAGGACGTACACGTGCCCGCCAACAACGTCATCGGCGAGGTCAACCGCGGCTGGTACGTCGGGATGACGCTGCTCGACTTCGAGCGCTCCAATATCGCCGGCGCGGTCGAGACGCGGCGGCGGCTGCAGTCGCTTATCGACTACCTCGACACCGAGGACGGGCAGCTGCGGTCGCAGGACCGGGCGCAGCGGACGCGCGCGCTCATCGCGGACCGCTGGATCGAGTCGGAGGTGCTGTTCAACTTCTCGTTCCGCATCATCTCGATGCAGTCGAGCGGGATCGTGCCGAACTACGAGGCGTCGACCTCGAAGATCTTCGGCTCGGAGCTGGACCAGCGCACGGCGAACACGGGGATGAAGGCGTTCGGCCTGTACGCGAACATCTGGGACCGCGCGCACGAGCTGACGCCGCTGGACGCGCGCTTCACGCAGCTCTACGTACACAGCGTGGTGTTCACGATCTTCGGCGGCTCGAACGAGATCCAGCGCAACATCATCGCGACGCGCGGGCTGTCGCTGCCGCGCGGCTAGCACACCCCTCGCACGCAGCAACGCGGCGCGCCCCGGGCACCCGGGGCGCGTTGGCGTGGAGCGTGGGTAGAATCGCCCGAGCAATCACGCGGCATCGCGACGCAGCGAAGGGAGCATGCGCATGGACTGGGCGGACACGGAGGAGCAGGCGGCGTTCCGCGAGAGCGTGCGCTCGTTCATCGACGAGAACCTGCCGCAGTACTACAAGGACAAGCGTGTCTGGGCGGCCGTCACCCTCGAGGACAACTGGCAGCAGGACATGGTCCACGGCAGCGACGAGGCGCAGGCGGCGGCGCGCGAGTGGGCCGCCACCCTGGACTCGCGCAGCTGGGCCGCGCCGCACTGGCCGGAGGAGTACGGCGGCGGCGGGCTGACCACCATGGAGCAGTTCATCTTCAACATGGAGATGGCCGAGGCCGAGGCGCTGCTGGTCGGCGGCGGCGGTCTCTCGCTCCTCGGGCCGACGGTGCTCATCCACGGCACCGATGAGCAGAAGGAGCGCCTGCTGCCGCCGACGCTGCGCGGCGAGATCCTGTGGGCGCAGGGCTTCTCCGAGCCCGGCGCGGGGTCCGACCTCGCTTCGCTGCAGACGCGCGCCGTGCGCGACGGCGACGAGTACATCATCAACGGCCAGAAGATGTGGACCTCCTCGGCCCACAAGTCCAACTGGGTCTTCGGGATGTTCCGCACCGACCCGGACGCCCCGAAGCACCGCGGCATCACCTTCATGGTCATGCCGCAGGGGAACAACGGGATCTCGGTCCGCCCGATCATCACGATGGGCTGGGAGCACGGCACCAACGAGACCTTCTTCGAGGACGTCCGGGTGCCCGCCACCAACGTCATCGGTGAGGTCAACCGCGGCTGGTACGTCGGCATGACCCTGCTCGACTTCGAGCGCTCGAACATCGCCGGCGCGGTCGAGACGCGGCGGCGGCTGCGCTCGCTCATCGACTACCTCGACACCGACGAGGGCCGGCTGCGGGCGCAGGACCGCGGCGACCGCGCCCGGACGCTGATCGCCGACCGCTGGATCGAGTCGGAGGTGCTGTTCAACTTCTCGTTCCGCATCATCTCGATGCAGTCGAGCGGGATCGTGCCGAACTACGAGGCGTCGACCTCGAAGATCTTCGGGTCGGAGCTGAACCAGCGCACCGCGAACACGGGGATGAAGGTGTTCGGGCTCTACTCGAACATCTGGGACCGCGCACACGAGCGCACCCCGCTGGATGCGCGCTTCACCCAGCTCTACGTGCACAGCGTGGTCTACACGATCTTCGGCGGCTCGAACGAGATCCAGCGCAACATCATCGCGACGCGAGGCCTGTCGCTGCCGCGCGGCTAGCCACCCTCGCACGCACAACGCAGCGCGCCCCGGGCAACCGGGGCGTGTTCGCGTGCGCTGGCCCCGCAGGTCGCTACCGCGCCGCCCACCACTCCGATGCGCGCTCGCTGCCGAGCCACCACGCCAGCGCGGTGGTCAGCGCGAGCACCACGGCGGCGACGACCCAGATCTCGTGGAACGTTGACACCTGCGCCTCCGTAACGAGCTCGGCGAACTCGGGTGAGCCAAACTCGATCGACCCGGCGCGCGCGTAGAAGCGTCCGAGGCCGTGCGAGGTGAGCAGCCCCGTCCCGACCAGCATCCCGCCCATGCGCGCGAGCGTGAGCCACGAGGCGGCCACCGCGCGCTCCTCGTCACGCACGTGGCTCAGCACGGCGACGCCGAGCGGGGCGATGAGCAGCCCGAACCCGAAGCCGCCCACGACCAGCGGCGTCGTGCGCCACACCTCCGGGAGCACCTCGTCCCAGGGGAGCAGGCCGGCGAAGCAGGCTGCGCCGAGCAGCACGCCGAGGGCGGCGGGCAGGCGCGGGCCCATGCGGCCGGTCACCCACCCCCCGGCGAGCGCACCGACGGGCACGGCGGCGGTGAAGCGCAGCAGCGTGAAGCCGCCGTCGATCGGCCGCTCGACCAGCACGAGGTTCACGAACAGCGGCACGCTGATGAGTGCCGTGATCAGCCCCGCCCCGACGAGCACGCTCATCACCGCCGCGCTCGACACCGGCCTCGACGCGAACATCCCCAGCCGCAGCATCGGCTCCTCGACGCGACGCTGCCGCAGCACGAAGAGGACCGTGAGCGCGGCAACGCCGAGGAGCAGGAGCGCGGTGATCCCCCACGGGCGAGGGTCGATCGGGTCGTCGGCGATGGCGATGGTGAGCGCGGCGAGCGCGGCCGCGAGGAGCGCCGCGCCGGGCCAGTCGATGCGGCCCTCGGCGCGCTCGTTGCGGGCGAGCCACCAGACGGCGCCGAGCACGGGTAGCGACATCGGAATGTTGAGCCAGAACATCCATCGCCAGCCCAGTAGCTCCGTGATGAGGCCGCCCCAGAGCGGGCCGACGAGCGCGCCCGCCTCGGACGCCGCGGCGGTGGCGCCGAGGCCGAGCGCGCGGCGCCCGGGCGGCATCTGCGCGACCACGATCGCCATCGCCACGGGCACGACCGCGCCGCCGCCCACAGCCTGCAGGCCCCTCGCGACAACGAGGAACCAGAAGTCCGGCGCGGCGGCGACCAGCGCGCTGCCGAGCATGAAGACGCCCAGCGACGCGGCGTACACCCGGCCGTGCCCCCGCGCGTCGGCGATGCGCCCGACGATCGGCAGCGCCACGATGTAGCCGAGCAGGTAGCCGTTGATCACCCACGACGCCAGGAAGAAGTCGTCGACCGCCAGGCCGATGTCGGGGATGAGCGCGGGCAGCACCGTGACCACCGAGGTCTGGTCGTCGGCGGCGATGAAGACGCCGCCCGCCACGGCGACAAGCAGCCATGCGCTGTGGGGCGACCCGGTCGCCTCGAGGTCCCCGCCCTCCCCGGAGCCCGGATCAGGGCGGGGGCGCAATGTCCACGTCCTCGCCGAAGCGGCTCAGCTCGAGGCGGCGCAGGATGCCCGACGACTCGTCCTCGGAGATCGCGCCGCGTACGTCGACGCGGTACAGGAGCAGGTCCTCGACGCCGATCCAGAGCGTGGCGCGCACCTCGAAGCCGGGGGTCGCGGTCGGGAAGACGGCGAGGTCGCCCGAATCGGCGAGCACCTCGATGCGGTAGGTCTCGACGCCCCCGACCTCCTCGATGCCTTCGAGGACGGGTTCGAGCACCTCGCGCATGAGCGCCGCGACGCCGTCCTGGGGGTCGAAGAACTCCTCGATGGAGATGTCCTCGCGCTCCCACGAGCGGTCGAACGGGTTCTGGATCCAGCTCCCCTCGGGCAGGATGATCACGCCGGTCTCGAACTTCACCGTGCCGAGCGCGCCCTCGATCTCCGCGCGCATACGGTCGGCGCCGCCGATGTCGCCCTCGGCGTAGACCATCATGATCCCGCGCACGATCTCGCTCGCGCCGTTCTCGTGATCCAGCCGGAAGTGCATCTGCTGGACGCCCTCCATGCGGTCCGCGGACTCGCGGATCACCGCGGCGGGGTCGACGGGTGTCGGCGTGGGCTCCGGCGTTGCGGTCGCCTGCGCGGCCGTGGGCGTCGCCGGGGGTGCGGGCTCCTCGTCGCCGCCGAAGCACGACAGCGCGAGGGCCGCCGACATGACGGCCAGCGCCACGAGCGCCGCCCGGAGCGCGGGCGTCACCGCGCCACCACTACGGGCGGGCCCTCCTCGACGCGTCCGACGCGCCAGCAGCCCCCGCCGTCGTCGGCGATCGCGTCGCGAAGTGCGTCGGCGTCCGCCTCGGGCACGGCGATGAGCAGGCCGCCGGAGGTCTGCGGGTCGTAGAAGACATCGACGAGCGCCTGGTCGGGATCGCCCTCGATGCGGACGCGGTCGCCGAGGTGCGCGACGTTGCGGTTCCCACCGCCCGTCACCACGCCCTCGGCGGCAAAGCGCGCGGCGTCGGGCAGCAGGGGCAGCGCGTCGAGGTCGAAGACGAGCGTGGCGTCGCTCTGCCGCGCCACCTCGGCGGCGTGCCCGGCGAGCCCGAAACCGGTCACGTCGGTCACGGCGTGCGCGGCCGCGGCGCGCGCGAGGTGCGCGGGGTGGCGGTTGAGCGTGCGCATCGACTCGACGGCAGCCTCGAAGCCCGCCTCGGCGCCCTCGCTGCCGGCGGCGCTCATCAGGATGCCGGTGCCGAGCGGCTTGGTGAGCAGCAGGGCGTCGCCGGGCTGCGCTCCGCCCGTGGTGAGCACGGCGTCGGGGTGGATCACGCCCATCACCGAGAGCCCGTACTTCGGCTCGGCGTCGATCACCGTGTGGCCGCCAGCGACGACGCCGCCCGCCTCGGCGACCTTGTCGGCGCCGCCGCGCACGATCTCCGCCAGCAACTCGGGGTCGAGGTCCTCCGGGAACGCTGCGATGTTCAGCGCCACTCGCACCTCGCCGCCCATCGCGTAGACGTCGGACATGGCGTTGGCGGCCGCGATCTGGCCGTAGATGTATGGATCGTCGACGACGGGCGGGAAGAAGTCGAGCGTCTGGATCACTGCCAGGTCGTCGCTCAACCGGTAGACGGCGGCGTCGTCGGACGGCGCGAGGCCGACGAGCAGCTCGGGGTGCTGCCCGGGGGCGAAGACTTCGTGCAGGGGGCGCAGAACCTGCGCCAGGGTCGCGAGACCCAGCTTCCCCGCTCAGCCGCCGCAGGATGCGAGGTCGGTGAGGCGAATCTGCTCAGCCGTCACGCGTCGTCCCTCCGCTCGTACGCGTCCCATCGTACGATGCCGCCATGCCGCCGACACCCGGTATCCCGACCGCGTCGCCCGAGGAGCTGTCCGACCGCTGGGACATCGCCGAGATGCTCGCCATTCTCGACCAGGCGTACGGGCGCGCCCCGCACCGCCCCCACGGCGACGCGCTCTCCGAACTCGTGCTCGCGCTGCTCTCGCAGCACACCTCGGACCACAACTCGGGCCGGGCGTTCCACCGCCTGATCGAGCGCTTCCCCGACTGGGACTCCGTGATCGAGGCGCCTACCAGCGAGGTGGAGGACGCGATCCGCCCCGGTGGCCTCGCGCCGACGAAGGCGCCGCGCCTGCAGGCGCTCCTGGCCGAGGTACGCGACCGCGTCCCGGACTTCGACATCGACTTCCTCGAGGCGCTACCGGTCGAGGAGTCGAAGGCGTGGCTGCGCTCGCTGCCGGGCGTGGGGCACAAGAGCGCGGCGGTGACGCTCATGTTCGCCCTCGGACGGCCCGCGATGCCTGTCGACACACACGTGGGGCGGGTCGCGAAGCGGCTGGGGCTCACGCCGCAGCGAGCGAACCCGGACCAGCAGGCGGAGCTGATTGAGGGGATGCTGGAGGCGGAGCAGATGCTCCCATTCCACGTCGACCTCATCCAGCACGGCCGCCGCACGTGCCACGCCCGCAACCCGGAGTGCGAGCGCTGCCCGCTGCTCGCGCACTGCCCGCGTGTGGGGCTGTGAGCGAGCCCTCTTGCCCCCTCTCCCTGGGGAGAGGGCTGGGGTGAGGGGTTCCGGCTCCTCCAGCCGTCGAGGTCCCCGCAGACCCCTCTCACCCTCGCCCTCCCCCCACAGTCATGTTGGGTCGGAGCGCCGAGGCGTGGCCTCGACGCTCCTCGGACGCGGGGATACCCCGCTGGGAGGAGACGGGATCAGAGTGGAAGGGCGGCGAATCCAGCCGCCTGCGCGGGCATGAGCACAAGCGCTATCGCTGCCTATACTCGATGCCCGGACGGGAGCCACGCTTGAGCGACCCCGCACAGGCCGTCGAGGCGCGCATCGAGACCATCGAGGGCGGCGTGACCGCGCCCGCGGGGTTCCTCGCGGGCGGCGCGTACGCCGGCATCAAGACCTACGGCCCCGAGCCGCGCCTCGACGTGGGCATCCTTGCCGCGGACCGCGACTGCACCGTCGCGGGCGTCTACACGCGCAACGCCGTGGTCGGCGAGCCCGTGCGGCTGACGCGCGAGCGCGCCGCCGGGGGCGTCGCCCGCGCCATCGTCGCCAACTCGGGCTGCTCGAACGTGGCGACGGGCGAACAGGGCGTCGAGGACGCCCTACGCATGACCGCGCTCGCCGCCGCGAAGCTCGGCGTCGACGAGCAGCATGTGCTCGTCGCCTCCACCGGCGTGATCGGCCGCTTGCTGCCGATGGACCGCATCGAGTCCGGCGTCCGCGCTGTCGACGTGACCGAGACCGGTGGCGAGGAGTTCGCGCGGGCGATCATGACCACCGACACGCACCCCAAGCAGGCGGCCGTTCGCGTCGAGGCGGGCGGGCGGACCTACACGATCGGCGGCGTCGCGAAGGGCTCCGGGATGATCCACCCGGACATGGCGACGATGTTCGGCTTCCTCACCACCGACGCACCCGCCGAGCAGGGCTGGCTCCAGGCCACGCTGCGCCGCGTCTGCGACCGCTCCTTCAACATGGTCGACGTGGACATGGACACCTCGACGTCCGACACTGTGCTGCTGCTCGCCAGCGGCGCGGCCGGCGGCGAGCCCGTCCGCGACGGGCACCCCGCCGCGGACGCCCTCGAAGCGGCCATCGAGGCGGTCTCGGTCACGCTCGCGCGCCAGCTCGCGCGCGACGGCGAGGGGGCGAACACGCTGATCGAGGTGGTCGTGGAGGGCGCGGCGAGCGACGAGGATGCGCGCGTCTGCGCGCGCACGATCAGCTCGTCGCCGCTCGTGAAGACGATGGTGACGGGTCGCGACCCGAACTGGGGCCGCGTGCTGATGGCCGCCGGGCGCTCCGGCGCTGCGATCGACCTCGCCGCCGCGAGCGTCTGGATCGGCGAGCACATCGCGTTCGATCGCGGCACGCCGGCCCCGACGAGCGAGACGGCGATCTCCGCCGCGATGGACGCCGAGGAGGTCGGCATCCGCATCGACCTCGCCTCGGGCGAGGCGACCGCCACGGCGTGGGGGTGCGACCTGACCGCCGAGTACGTGAGCATCAACGCGGACTACACGACATGACCAGCGCAGCGATCACCAGCGACCGCATCATCGTCGTGAAGATCGGCGGCTCCACCCTCGGCGACGAGGACACGACGCTCGTCGACGTGGTGGCGCTGCGACGCGAAGGCCTCTACCCCATCGTCGTCCACGGCGGCGGGGCGATGATCACGGACTGGCTCGAACGCCTCGACGTGCCCGCCGTCTTCGTCGACGGCCTCCGCTCGACGAGCGAAGAGGCGCTCGAGGTGGTGGTCGGTGTACTGCGGGGCGTGGTGAACACGCGGCTTGTGAGCGAGATCGTGCGCCTCGGTGGCCGCGCGGTCGGCGTCTCGGGCGTAGACGGCGGGCTGGTACAGGCGCGCCGCGCCGACGAGCGCCTCGGCTTCGTCGGCGAGATCACCGGCATCGAGCCGGCGGTGCTGTACCCGATCCTCGAGAGTGGCGCGATCCCGGTGATCGCCCCGATCGGGCTGGAGCCGCCGAGCCAGCCGCTCAACATCAACGCCGACACCGTGGCCGGCGAGGTCGCTCGCGCCCTCCAGGCGCGCCTGCTGGTCTTCATGACCGACGTCGACGGCGTCCTCGATGGCGACGGTACGCTCATCGAGACGCTCGGCGGCGAGCAGGTCCCGACGCTGCGCGAGGCGGGTACGCTCGCGGGCGGGATGCTGCCGAAGATCGACGCCAGCCTGCGGGCTGCCGAGCAACAGGTGACGGTACACGTGGCGCAGGGGCGCTCGCGGCGTACACTGGAGCGCATCGTAGCGGGCGAACCGCTGGGGACACGGATCGAGGTGTAGCCCTGGGCTTCTTCGAGGACCGCGAAGACCGAGGCCCGCTGGGGCCACCCGACGAGCCGTTCCGGATCGGCGGGGCCAACAACTTCCGCTCACCCATCTCACTGCGGTGGATCGGTCTGCTGGCCGCCGTCGTGCTGCTGTTCGTGGCGGCCAACGTTGCGAAGTCGATCTACGTCGACTTCCTGTGGTTCGACTCCGTCGACTACGCCGGCAACTTCCAGCGCGTGCTAACCGCGCGCGCCATGCTCTTCGTCATCGGCACCGCGATCACCCTCGTCGTGCTCGGCTTCAACATCTGGCTCGCGCGCCGGCTGGCGCCCGAAGGCCTCGAGGAGTCGTTCATCGAGGACGTCGACCCCGACGCGATCCGCCGCGTCGTCTCGGTCGTGATGATCGCGATGACGCTCTTCCTCTCGATCATCTTCGGCGCGGTCGCCGCGGGCTCGTGGGAGACGGTGCTCTCGTGGTGGTACGCCGTCGAGTTCGGCGTGGACGACCCGGCCTTCAACCGCGACGTCTCGTTCTACATGTTCGACCTGCCGGCGCTGCACCTCTTCCAGGGGTGGGTGCTGTCACTCCTCGTGGTCTCGGGCCTGGGCGCGGGCTCGGTGTACGCGCTGACGTACTCGCTGCAGCGCTTCGAGCTGCAGATACCGCGCGGGATGCGCATCCACATCTCGGTGCTGGTCGGGCTGATCCTGCTCGTCATCGCCGTGGGGACGTACCTCTCCGCCTTCGACCTCGCGACCTCGCGGCTCGGCATCGTGACGGGCGCGACGTACACCGACATCAACGCGCGCCTCCCGGCGCGCTACGCCATGGTCGCCCTCGGCGCGTTCGCCGGCCTCGCGACCATCGCGAACGCGCTGCTGAGCGGGAGCTGGCGCATCCCGGCCTTCACCATCGGCCTGTGGGTTGTGGCCGGCATCGTCGGGGGCTTCATCTACCCCTCGTTCGTGCAGTCCTTCCAGGTCGACCCCAACGAGCTCGAGCGAGAAGAGCTCTACATCGACCGCAACATCGACATGACCCGGCTCGCCTGGGGACTCAGCGAGATCGAGGTCACGACGTTCCCCGCCGAGGCCGCAGTCACCGAGGAGGAGATCACCGCCAACGAGGCGACGCTGTCCAATATCCGCCTCTTGGACGCCCGGCCCACGCGCGACACCTTCGTGCAGATCCAGTCGATCCGCCCGCTCTACACGTTCGAGGACGTGGACGTGGACCGGTACATCATCGACGGCCAGGCGCGCCAGGTGATGCTGGCGCCGCGCGAGCTGGACCTGCGGCGCGCCTCGCAGACGGCGGGCTCGGGCTGGACGCAGGAGCGGCTGCAGTTCACGCACGGCTTCGGCGCCGTCGTCGCGGGGGTGAACGAGATCACCCAGGAGGGCCTGCCCGTCCTGCTCACGCGCGACATCCCGCCCGTCGGTGACGTGATCCCGCTGACCACGGACGGGGCTCGCATCTACTTCGGCGAGCTGACCGACCACTACATCATCGTCAAGACCAAGGAGAACGAGTTCGACTACCCCGACGGCGACACGACCGTCGAGACCACGTACACACCGGACCGCGGCATCCAGCTTTCGAACCTGCTGCGCCGCTTCGCGCTGGCGTGGCAGCTCGGGGACCGCAACCTGCTCATCTCCGGCCGCATCACGGGCGATTCCACGCTGCTCATGCACCGCTCGCTGGCGGACCGGATCACCAAGGTGGCGCCCTTCCTGCGGCTGGACAGCGACCCGTACATCGTCGTCCGCGACGGCCGCATCGTCTGGATCCAGGACGCGTACACCGTCTCGGGTGACTTCCCGTACTCGCAGCACCTCGGCACCGTGAACTACATCCGCAACAGCGTGAAGGTGGTCGTCGACGCCGAGACGGGCGACATGACCTTCTACCTCATGGACCCCGATGACCCGGTCGCGACGACGTGGGCGAAGATCTTCCCGGACCTCTTCACGGACCGCGACGAGATGCCGGCGGACCTCCAGGCGCACCTGCGCTACCCCGAGGACATGTTCCAGCTGCAGTCGCAGCAGTACCTGCGCTACCACATCACGGACCCGCGCGTGTTCTTCCTCGGCGAGGACCTGTGGAACATCCCCACGGAGAAGTTCCGCCAGCAGGAGCAGCCGCTCGAGCCCTACTACGTGATCATGAAGCTCCCCGGCGAGGAGATCGAGGAGTTCTCGCTGATCATGCCGTTCACCCCGCGCAACCGGCAGAACACCATCGCGTGGCTCGCCGGCCGCTCCGACGGCGAGAACCTTGGCTCGCTGCGCTCGTACCGCTTCCCCACCGACGACCTGGTCTTCGGCCCGGCGCAGATCGAGGCGCGGATCGACCAGGACCCCGGCATCTCCGCACAGCTCACGCTGTGGGAGGGCGCGGGCTCAGAGGTGATCCGCGGCAACCTGCTCATGATCCCCATCGGCGACTCGTTCCTGTTCGTCGAGCCGATCTACCTGCAGGCCGAGACCTCGCGCATCCCGGAGCTGAAGCGGGTCGTGGTGGCGAACGGCAACAACATCGCGATGGAGCCGACGTTCCAGCGCTCGCTCGACGTGGTCTTCGGCCGCCGTGCGTCCTCGCTGCCCGGCGCCGACAGCTCAGTGGCGCCCTCGCCCGCGCCGACGCGCGACGATGACACCGACGACGTGGTGATACCGACCGGCGACATCGAGACGCTGATCCGCCAGGCACAGGATGCCTCGGAGGCGGCCCAGGACGAGCTCGACCGGTTGCGCGCCATCCTGGACGAACTCGAGCGGCTACAGAACGAGCAGTAGCCGCCTCCGTGGGCGCGATCCGTCGCGCCTGCCCGAAGCCGGCAACGGCAACGACGGGTAAGCTGTCCGTTGTGCCTCGGCACGCCGACCACACACAACGCATCGAGTACGGGAGAGCAGCGTGACGGATACCCAGGCCCGAGAAGCCGAGCTCTACATGCAGGCCGCGCGGCGGCTGCCGGTCACCCTGGTGCGCGGCGAGGGGGTGCGCGTCTGGGACGACGAGGGCAAGGAGTACCTCGACTTCGTCGCCGGCATCGCATCGTGCACCTTCGGGCACTCCGACCCCGAGCTTGCGGAGGTCATCGCCGAGCAGGCGCGGACGCTGATCCACGTCTCGAACATCTTCTACACCGAGCCGCAGATCGAGCTGGCCGAGCTGCTCATCGAGCACTCGGCGATGGACCGCGTCTTCTTCGCCAACTCGGGCGCCGAGGCGAACGAGGCGGCGCTGAAGCTCGCGCGCAAGTGGGGCCGCCTCAACCGCAGCGGCGCGCACGAGATCATCGTGGCGCAGAACGGCTTCCACGGCCGCACGATGGCGACCGTCGCCGCCACCGGCACGCCCGCCTACCGCGAGCCCTTCGAGCCGCTCGTGCCCGGCTTCATCTACGTCGACTTCGATGACGTCGAGGCGATCCAGTCCGCGACGAACGAGCACACCGCCGCCGTCATGCTGGAGCCGATCCAGGGCGAGGGTGGCATCAACGTCCCGGACGCCGGCTACCTGCGCGCCGTCCGCGAGTGGTGCGACGAGCAGGGCATGCTCCTGATCCTCGACGAGGTGCAGGTCGGCATGGGCCGCACGGGCACGCTCTGGGCGCACGAGCAGGCCGGCATCATCCCCGACATCATGACCAGCGCGAAGGCGCTCGGCGGCGGCGTGCCGATCGGCGCGATGATGGCCACCGAGGCCGCCTCGGTCTTCGAGCCCGGCGACCACGGCTCCACCTTCGGCGGGCAGCCGCTGGCCACCGCGGCCGCGGCCCACGTGCTGCGCCGGGTGGTCGAGGGCGACACGCTGGCCAACGTGCGCGCCCGCGGCGAGCAGGCGGCGAGCCGCCTGTCCGCCCTCGGCGAGAAGCACGACGTGGTGCGCGGCGTGCGCGGGCGTGGCCTGCTTATCGGCCTCGAGCTCAACGACGCGATCGCCCCGCAGGTGGTCGTCGAGTCGGTGCAGCGCGGTGTGCTGCTCAACCCGGTGCGCCCCGACGTGGTGCGCATGATGCCGCCGCTCAACGTCACCGCCGAGGAGATCGACCAGGTGGTCGACATCATCGACGGCGCGATCGCCGAAGTCGCCGGCTAGCGCCCGTGCAGTTCCGCTGGGCGATCGTCTACGTGAAGGACGTGGAGGCCTCCGTCCGCTTCTACCAGCGCGCCTTCGGCGTCGGCCTGCGATTCGTCGCGCCCGGCGGCGAGTACGCGGAGCTCGAAACCGGCGCGACGGCGCTCGGGCTCGCGGCAAACTCGATGGCCGCGACGAACTTCGCGCCCCCGATCCGCGAGAACGACCCCGGACTCCCGCCCGCCGCGTTCGAGATCGGCTTCGAGGTCGAGGACGTCGCGGCTGCGTACACGCACGCCGTGGAGGCGGGCGCGACACCGCTCGCCGAGCCTGTCGAGAAGCCGTGGGGCCAGACCGTCGCGTACGTGCGCGACCCGGACGGGATCCTCGTCGAACTCGGCTCGCCGACCGGCGGCGAAGGCTAACGACCCAGGCACCGCAGTGACGGAGACACAGTGATGGCTGAACGCATCGTGCTTGCCTACTCGGGCGGCCTCGACACCTCGGCGGCCACGAAGTGGCTGCAGGAGGACCGCGGCTACGAGGTGATCTGCCTCCTCATCGACCTCGGCAACGTCGAGGACATGGAGGGCGCGGAGCGGCGCGCGAACGAGGCCGGCGCGATCGAGTACGCCGTGGTCGACGCGCGTGAGGACTTCATGCGCTACTTCGCGTTCCCCGCGCTCGCGGCAAACGCGGTCTACGAGGGCGAGTACCCCCTCGCCACGGCCCTCGGGCGTCCGCTCATTGCGAAGCTGCTGGTGGACAAGGCGCGCGAGGTGGGCGCGACGGCCGTCGCGCACGGCTGCACGGGCAAAGGCAACGACCAGGTCCGCTTCGACGTCGCCCTCGCCACGCTGGCGCCGGACCTGACCATCGTCGGCACGGCGCGTGAGCACCAGTGGACGCGCGAGGAGGCGCTCGACTACTGCCGCGGTCACGGCATCTCCGTCGAGGGCGGCGAACGCTCCCCGTACTCCATCGACGAGAACATGTGGGGCCGGGCCATCGAGGCGGGTGAGCTGGAGGACCCCTGGGTCACGCCGCCGGAGGACGCCTACCAGTGGACGCGGCCCATCGGCCAGACCCCGGACGAGGCCGCCGAGGTCGAGCTCGGCTTCGAGCGCGGCATGCCCGTCTCGCTCGACGGCGAGCCCATCTCGTCCGTCGACCTCGTGGACCGGCTGAACGAGCTGGCGGGGATGCACGGCGTGGGGCGACTCGACATGGTCGAGAACCGGCTCGTGGGCATCAAGTCGCGCGAGGTGTACGAGGCGCCCGCGGCGGTGGCGCTGCTGGCGGCACACCGCAAGCTGGAGACGCTGACGCTGACGAAGGACCAGATGCGCATGAAGGCGCGCGTCGCGCAGGAGTACGCGGACCTGGTCTACAACGGGCAGTGGTTCAGCGCGCACCACCAGGACCTCGCGTCCTACGTGCAGTCGACGCAGCGCCACGTCACGGGCGAGGTGCGGCTGCGACTGTGGCGCGGCCACGCCGACGCCGTGGGGACGCGCTCGGACCGCAGCCTCTACAACTACGCGCTGGCGACCTACGGCTCGGAAGACGACTTCGACCAGCAGGCGGCGCTCGGCTTCATCAAGCTGTGGGGGCTGCCGCTGGAGGTGCAGGCGCGCCAGCAGCTCCTCCGCGAGCCGGCCGACCCGCTGCGCCTCGCCGCGCCCGGCGAGGAGTAGCCCCGCGCCGACTCACTCGGCCTCGCCGCTCCCCGTGAACAGCGTCGTGTCGTCCACGAGGCAGAGCGGGTTGCCGAACGGGTCGGTGAAGTAGGCGCTGCGCTCGCCCCATACCCGCTGCTGGATGCCCCAGCCCACGTCGTCGTCATCGAGGAACTGTGCGCCCGCCTCGACCGCCCGGTCGAGCGCGGCCTCGAGGTTGGGGAGGGCGAGGTAGACGAGGTCGGGATTCGCGCGGAACGCGCGACCGTGCGCGGACGGGTCCACGAGCGCAAGGATCACACCGTCACAGTCGAAGTAGTGTCGCGTGGGCGTGACCTTGTCCGGCTCCATGTCGAGCACGCGGGCGTAGAAGGCGTCGGCCGCCTCCATGTCCGGGACGGGCACGATTACGCGGAACAGGCGGGGCATACGGCCTCCGATCGACTCCGAAGATACGCGTACGGCCTCGGGCCCGCTCGCGCACCGCATGGCCCCGATGTAGCCTCGAACGATGGACGAGGACAGCCGGACGACTCCGCCCGACGACCGCGAGGCCAAGCTCTGGGGCGGCCGCTTCGAGCGCCCCACAGACAGGCTCGTCGAGGCCTACGGCGCCTCGATCGCCTTCGACCGGCGGCTCTACGGTGAGGACATCGCCGGGTCGGCCGCGCACGCGCGGATGCTCGCCAGGCAGGGCATCATCTCCCGGGACGACCTCGACGCTATCAACGCCGGCCTCGATGCCATCCTCCGTGAGATCGAGGCGGGCGAGTTTGAGTTCCGCGAGGACCGCGAGGACATCCACCTCAACATCGAAGCCGCGCTCGCCGAGCGCATCGGCGAGCCGGCGCGACGCCTGCACACGGCGCGGTCGCGCAACGACCAGGTCGCCACGGACCTCCGCATGTACGTGCGCGCCATGTGCGACGAGGCGTCCGAGGGCCTCATGGAGCTGCGGAGCGCGCTCCTCGACCTCGCGGAGCGCGAGGCCGAGACCGTAATCTCCGGCTACACGCACCTCCAGCGCGCCCAGCCGGTGCTGCTCGCGCACCACCTCCTGGCGTACGAGGAGATGCTGACCCGCGACACCGGCCGCTTCCGCGCCGCGCGCGTGACCGCGAACGTGCTGCCGCTCGGCTCGGGCGCGCTTGCCGGCGTCGGCTACCCCATCGACCGCGAGTTTGTCGCGCGCGAGCTGCGGTTCCCCGAAATCGCCGCGAACTCGCTCGACGCGGTCTCGGACCGCGACTTCGTCGTGGAGTTCCACGCCGCGGCCGCGCTGACGATGGTGCACATCTCGCGCTTCGCCGAGGAGATCGTGTTGTGGGCCTCCGCCGAGTTCGGCCTCGTGCAGCTCGACGACGCCTTCTCGACGGGGTCGAGCATCATGCCGCAGAAGCGCAACCCCGACGTAGCCGAGCTGGCGCGGGGCAAGAGCGCGCGCACCATCGGCAACCTCGTGCAGGCGCTGACGCTGCTCAAGGGGCAGCCGCTCGCCTACAACCGCGACCTGCAGGAGGACAAGGAGCCGCTTTTCGACACCATCGACACGCTCCTCGACACCCTTGAAGTGGTCGCGGCGATGGTGCCGACGCTGCGCTTCGACGCCGCGCGCGGCCGGGCGGCGGCGGGCGGGGACTTCGCGCTCGCGACCGACCTCGCCGACCACCTCGTGCAGCGCGGCGTGCCGTTCCGCGAGGCGCACGAGGCCGTTGGCGCCCTCGTGGCCGAGTGCGAGCGCAGCGGCCGCACGTTCGAGGACCTCACGCTGGACGACTACCGCGCGGCGCACCCCGCGTTCGGCGAGGAGGTGCTGTCGCTGGACATCGAGGCGTCGCTGGCCGCTCGCAGCGCCTACGGCGGCACCGCGCCGGAGCGCGTGGCCGAGCAGCGTGAGGCGGCGCGGGCGCGGATGCTCACGGAGCCCGCGTGAGCGGCGCGGAGCGGGTGCTGATCGCACCCTCGATCCTCACCGCGGACTTCGGCCGGCTCGCCGCCGACGTCGCCGCCGCCGAGGCAGGCGGGGCCGACGTGATGCACATCGACGTGATGGACGGGCACTTCGTCCCGCAGCTCAGCTTCGGGCCGCTGGTGCTGGAGGCCGTGCGGCGGGCGACGTCGCTGCCCGTCGAGGTGCACATGATGGTCGCCAACCCGGTCGACCAGCTCGCGCCGCTCGCCGAAGCGGGCGCGGACCGGCTGATCTTCCACCTGGAAGCCGCGCCGGACCCCCACGCCGCGATCGAGCGCACGCGCGAGCTGGGATGCCAGGCGGGCATCGCCATCAGCCCGCCGACACCCGCGTCGAGCCTCGAACCGTGGCTCACGGCGATCGACATGGTGACCGTGATGCTCGTGCATCCGGGGCGCGGCGGGCAGGAGCTGCTTGCCGACCACCTCCCGAAGGTCGGGGAGCTGCGGCGCATGGCCGAGGCAGCCGGGACCCCGCTGGTGGTCGAGGTGGACGGCGGGGTCAAGGCCCACAACGCCTCGATGTGTGTCGAGGCGGGGGCGACGCTGCTGGTGGCCGGCTCGGCGGTCTACAACGACCGCGAGACGCCGACCGAGGCGATCGCCGGGCTGCACGAGGCAATCGGACGCACCTCGTAAGCGACGAGGTCTCTCGAACCTGCTGTGGGTGTGGGTGTTCGCGCTACGTGTTCGCGAGCGCGCCTTCGGGGATCGCGGGCTTGCCCTCTGCCAGGCGCTTGAGCTGCGTGCGCAGGCAGCGGGTGCAGACGTTCACGCGCTGCATGCGGCCGTCGATGAGCAGGCGCTTGCTCTGGACGTTGGGGCGGAACTCGCGGTTGGTGCGGGGGGCCTTGCGCTCCCAGCGGCCCGAGTGCTTGTGGCGGATGTTGCGCCCGAACTTCGTGCGCTTCGGGCAGAGGTCACACTTGCCGGAGGCCATCGCCAACCATCCTCGTTACGAACGTGGTCGCTCGTTGTCCGCGATCGGGGTTAAGAGCGTAGCATTGGGCCCAACGAGACGCCATTGCGGATACGGAGCGGCGAGGCGATGACACCACCCCAGCGCCTGGATACTGCAGCGTTCAGCGATGCCCTCGATGTCGCACTCGAGTGGTTCGAACTCAACCGCGAGGCTATCAACGCGATCAACGTGTATCCCGTCCCGGACGGCGACACCGGGACCAACATGCTGCTCACCCTCCGCGCCTCCCGCCGCGCCGCGGACGACCAGGGGAGCGGCAACGGCGGCGTCGACGCCTTTACGCAGGCGATGGCCCAGGGTGCGCTCCTCGGGGCGCGCGGGAACAGCGGCGTCATCCTCTCCCAGATGGTGCGAGGGCTCGCCGAGGGGCTCGAGGGCAGCGCGGACGTTGGCCCGAGCGAGCTGCTCGGCGCACTCGAGTCGGCCGCCAGCGCCGCCTACTCGGCCGTGGCCACGCCCGTGGAGGGCACGATGCTCACCGTCATGCGCGAGGCGGCCGAGGGGGCCACGGCGGACGACACCGCCGACCCCTCGCTCGCGTCCGTGCTCGACGCAACCGTGAGCGCGGCGCGGGTGAGCGTGGAGCGCACGCCGGAGCTGCTGCCGCAGCTCAAGGACGCGGGCGTCGTCGACGCCGGCGGCGAGGGCGTCGCGGTGCTCCTCGAAGGCCTGCGCTTCGGCGTGATCGGCGAGGACCTGCCGCCGCCTCCCCCCGCACCGGTCGGCACCGTCCAGCTCGAGGGGGTCGGCCACGAGGGGCATGGCTTCTGCGTCGAATACCTCGTGAGCGGCGAGGACCTCGACCGCGACGCGCTGGCGAAGGTGTTGACCGACGCGGGCGGCAACTCGCTGCTCGTCGTGGGGGACACGCGCACGCTGCACGTACACGTCCACATGGACGCGCCCGGCCCCGCCACGGCGGCGGGCGCCAGCTTCGGCGAGGTCCAGAACGTCAAGGTCGAGGACATGCAGGCCCAGCACGACGAGTGGGCCGCCGGCCACGAGGAGGCCGCGGGCGACGCGCCCCCGGTCGGCCTCGTCGCCGTCGTGCAGGGCGACGGGCTGCGGATCGCGTTCCGCGACCTGGGCGCGACGGGCATCGTCGACGGCGGCGCGACGAACAACCCGAGCGCGGGCGACGTGCTGGAGGCGGCGCTGCGCGCCGGGACCGAGCACACCTTCATCCTCCCCAACGACTCGAACGTCGTCATGACGGCGCAGCAGGCGGCGACGCAGGAGCCGGACCGCATCACCGTGGTGCCGGCGAAGTCCGTCACGGCCGGCCTCGCCGCCGCCGTCGCGTTCGTGCCCGGCGACGACATCGAGAGCATCGCCGAGGACCTCGCCGACGCGGCGACGGCGGTGCGGAACGTCGAGGTCACCGAGGCCGTGCGCGACACCACCGTGGATGGCGTCGCGGTGCGGATCGGCGACTCCATCGTGCTCGTCGACGGCACGCTCAAGGCGCGCACCGAGACGCCCGAGGAGGCGCTGATGATGGGCCTCGCCGAGGCCATCGGCGACGACGGCGAGATCGTCACGCTGATCCTCGGCGCCGATGCGCCCGAGGAGGCCGCGGAGAGTCTGCCCGACCTCATCGAGGCGGCACACCCCGACGTCGAGGTCGAGGTGGTCATGGGCGGGCAGCCGCACTACCCTTACCTCGCCGGCGTGGAATAGCGAGCGTGCGTACGCGGATGGACCAGTCACTGTGAGTATCCGGATCCTGACCGACTCGACCGCCGACCTCAGCCCCGAGCTGGCGGCCGAACACAACATCGCCGTCGTCCCGGCGAGCGTCCTCTTCGGCGACGAAGAGTTGCTCGACGGCGTCGACATCCAGTCGGCGGAGTTCTACGCGCGGCTTGCGAGCGACCCCGTGCTGCCGACCACGTCGCAGCCCGCTCCGGGCGCGTTCCAGGCGGCGTACCAGCAACTCGCCGACGAGGGGGCCACGGAGATCCTCTCGATCCACGTCTCGGAGAAGCTCAGCGGCACGCTCGGCTCGGCGCGCCAGGGCGCGCAGGGCGTCGAGGGCGTGCGCGTCGAGCACGTCAACTCGGGGCTCGTGACCATGGCGATGGGCCTCGGCGTGATCGCCGCGGCGAAGGCCGTCGCGGGCGGCGCCAGCCTCGACGAGGCGCGCGCCGTCGCGGAGTCCCAGTTCGCACGCACGCACACCTACTTCCTGCTCGACACCCTCGAGTACCTCCAGCGTGGCGGGCGCATCGGCAGGGCGGGGGCGGCCATCGGCACGCTGCTGCGCGTCAAGCCGCTGCTGACCATCCGCGATGGCGAGGTCGAGGCGGCTGGACGCGTGCGCACGAAGAAGAAGGCCGTGGCCGACATGCTGCGTCGCGTCTCCGAGCTGGGCCCGATCGAGCAGATGATGGCGGCCCACGGTGCGAGCGCCGCAGAGTCCGAGGACCTGATCCGCCAGCTGCGCGCCGTCGCGCCCGATGCGGACCTCATCACCGGCGAAGTCGGTCCCGCGATCGGCGTCCACACCGGCCCCGGGTCGCTTGCCTGCGCCGTCGTGACCGCCGAGGAGTCCTCCCCAGCCACCGCGACGTGACCGCCGACCTCAAGCTGCTCGGCGCGGTCCTCGAGCGCGAGTTCGACGAGGGCTGCGGCGACACGATCGTCGAGGGGGGCCTCGACGAGATGCTGCGCCTGCAGGCGCGCGACGAGCCGCCCGGCTCGCCGCTGCTGCGTATGGTCGGCGCGCTCCCCGCGGCCGGCTACCGCTCGCTCGACCTCGAGGAGCGTCGGACCTGGCTGCGGCGCGCCCGCGCGACGGTCGTGCACGCGCTGGCCGAGGGCGCGAGCGGCGGCCGGGCCAAGTCGACGCGGCGGCGGGCGCCCGCGCGCAAGCCGGCGGCGGCGAAGCGTGGCGCGTCGAGGGCTCCGCAGCGCGCTCCCGCCGTCCTGATCCCGCCCGGCCCCGAGGCACTGGAGCTGCCGATCGCGCAGGCGCGGACGAAGCTGGGCCGGGCAAACATCACGCGCCTCGAGAAGCTCGACATCGTCACCGTCGCCGACGCGCTGCGCCACTACCCCTACCGCCACCACGACTTCACGAAGACGGTGCCGATCGCGCAGATCCGCGTCGGCCACGAGCAGACGATCCGCGGCACGGTCGACCGTGCGCGCGCGATCCGCATGGGACGCGGCGGCCGCATGCAGGCCACCGAGGCGACCATCAGCGACGAGAGCGGTGCGCGCATCCGAGTCGTGTGGTTCAACCAGCCGTACCTGGCGAAGCAGCTTCCCGCGGGCACCGAGATCGCCATCGCCGGCTCGGTCCGCGCGTACCGCGGCCGCCCGACGTTCGACAACCCGGCGTACGAGCGCATCACGGACGAACTCCGCCACACCGGGCGGCTCGTGCCCGTCTACCACCTCACGCAGGGCCTGCCCCAGCGCGGACTGCGCGAGGCGATCGCGAGCCTCCTCGAACGCTTCGCCGACCGGCTGCCGGACCCGCTCCCGGCCGAGCTGCGCGCGCGCCGCGAGCTGCCGGGCATCGTCGAGGCGACGCGCCAGATCCACTACCCCGACGACCAGGAGCAGCTCGACCGCGCCCGCCAGCGTCTCGCCTTCGACGAGCTGCTCGCCGTGCAGCTCGGCGTCGTGCGCCGCAAACGCGAGCGCGAGCAGCAGGGCGACGCCCCGGCGTTCGAGGGTCGCGCGACCGCCGAGGCGTTCCTCGAGACGCTGCCGTTCGAGCTGACCGGCGCGCAGCAGCGCTCGCTCGACGACGTGCTCGCCGACCTCGGGCGCTCGCAGCCCATGGGCCGGCTGCTGCAGGGCGACGTGGGCTCGGGCAAGACCGTGGTCGCGCTCGCGGCGATGCTCGCCGCTGTTGCGGCAGGCCACCAGGCCGTGCTCATGGCGCCGACCGAGGTGCTGGCGGAGCAGCACTTCCGCACCGTCTGCAAGCTCCTGTCGGGCGAGTCCGGCGACCTGCTGAACGGGATGGTCAAGCTGCCGTTCATCGAGCAGCAGCTCCAGGTTGTGCTGCTGACCGGCTCGACGCGGGCGAAGGAGCGTCGCGCCGCCCTCGACGCGATCCGGCACGGCGGCGCGCAGATCGCGGTCGGCACGCACGCGTTGATCCAGGAGGGCGTCGACTTCGACCGGCTGGGCCTCGCCGTCGTCGACGAGCAGCACCGCTTCGGGG
The DNA here is from genome assembly GCA_009840945.1 of Chloroflexota bacterium. Lineage (GTDB taxonomy): Bacteria > Chloroflexota > Dehalococcoidia > UBA2979 > UBA2979 > VXMT01. The sequence goes on from VXMU01000123.1 coordinate 28,127, forward strand.
TGATGCAGCGCGCGGCCCTGCGTGGTGGTCCCGACGAGGGCGAGGGGGAGGTCGAGGCCCTCGAAGCACCCGCGAAGCCGACCCCGCACCTGCTCGTGATGACCGCCACGCCGATCCCGCGCTCGCTCGCGCTCACGCTCTACGGCGACCTCGACCTCTCCACCATCGACGAGATGCCGCCGGGCCGCACGCCCATCGAGACGCGCTGGCTCACACCCATCGAGCGCCCGGTCGCCTTCGAGCACGTCCGCGCCGAGGTCGCCGCCGGCCGCCAGGCGTTCGTGATCTGCCCGCTCGTCGAGGGCTCGGACGCCGTCGTCTCCCGCGCGGCGACCGAGGAGTACGAGCGCCTGCGCCGCGAGCAGTTCCCGGAGCTCGCGGACCGCATCGCGCTGCTGCACGGCCGCATGTCGGGCCGCGACAAGGACGCGGTGATGCAGCGCTTCGCCTCCGGCGAGGCGGCCGTGCTCGTCTCCACCGCCGTCGTCGAGGTCGGCATCGACGTCCCGAACGCGACGGTGATGCTGATCGAGGGCGCGGACCGCTTCGGCCTCTCGCAGCTGCACCAGTTCCGTGGCCGCGTCGGGCGTGGCGAGCACCCCTCGGCGTGCTTCCTGCTCGCCGACGACCCGTCGCCGGAGGCCGAGGAGCGGCTGTCGCTGGTCTCACGCACCTCGAACGGCTTCGAGCTGGCGCAGGCTGACCTCGAGCTGCGCGGACCGGGCGAGCTCTTCGGCACGCGCCAGTCCGGCATCCCCTCGCTGCGCGTCGCCTCGCTCCTCGACGGCCGCCTCATCGACGCCACGCGCCGCGAGGCGGAGACGCTGCTCGACGCCGACCCGGAGCTTGCCGCCGATGCCCACGCCACGCTGCGCGCCCTCGTCGAGCGCGCCGAGGCGGGCATCGTCGCCGAGGCGCACTGAGTCCTTCCCAGCCCGAGACGCCCTTCCTCCGGACGCCTGGACGGCCGGGGGCGCCAGCGCGTCGCCCAACGAGTGGTGCGGATCCGCGACCGTATACTCCCGACTGACCGGACCAGGAGCGGGGAGCGCAATGACCGGAATTGTCTACTGCCTCGAGAATCCGGCGATGCCGGATCTTGTGAAGATCGGCATCACGCAGGACATCGAACAGCGGATACGCTCACTCGATAACACGAGCGTCCCGCTGCCCTTCGTGTGCTTCGTGGCGGTGGAGGTAGACGACGCTAACGAGACCGAACAACTGCTCCATGATGTCTTTAGCGATCATCGGGTCCGGAGCAACCGTGAGTTCTTCGAGGTCAGCCCTGAGCGCGTAGCTGCTGCATTACGCCTCACGGGCGGTCGTGATGTGACCCCGACCACGGACGTGGTCGACGACCAGGAGGCGCAGGCCGCGCTGAACAAGGCTCGCAAGAAGCGCGCGCGATTCAATTTCGGGATGGTTGGCATCGAGGCCGGTGCGGAACTGCAGTTCCATTACCGGGGCATCCTGAATGACGGCCAGCCTTTCACGGCTGAGGTTGTGTCGCGCACCACGATTCTGTTCGAGGGCCAGGAGACATCACTCTCCGCAGCGGCCAGCACCATTATGCAAAGACACGGTGTCACCTGGACCGCCAAGTGGTCGCCCTCGGGTCCCTTGCATTGGTACTACGAAGGCGAGTCGCTGGACGAGCTAAGGCGAGCGATGGAGAACGAGGGTGGCGACGAGTAAACACCGCGCCGAGGCGGGCATCGTCGCCGAGGCGCACTGACCGTGGCGGCCGACCTCGACGCGCTCGTGCGCGAGGTGGACGAGCGCCTCGATGCCGGGGCGGACCCCGGCCGCGCCGAACACGGCGAGGGCTACCACGCCACCTCGATGCGGATCCGAGGTGTCCCGACACCCGTGCTGCGGAGCATCGCGGGCGACCTCGCGCGCCGGCTCAAGATGGAGGCCGACATAACCATCGAGTTGGCCTCGAGGCTCGTCGGGAGCGGCGGCTTCGACGAGCGGACGCTCGGCTACATCCTCCTCTCGCGGCACCGCGCGGCGCGCACGTCGCTCGACGGAGATCGGATCGAGGCGCTGGGCGAGGGCATGGACAACTGGGCCTCGGTCGACGCGTACTGCTCGCTCGTGGCGGGGCCGGCGTGGCTCGCGGGCCGCCTCGAGGACGCCCGCGTCAAGAGGTGGGCGCGCTCGCCCGACCGTTGGTGGCGACGCGCCGCGCTCGTCTCGACGACGGCGCTCAACAAGAAGCGCGCCCTCGGCGGCAGGGGCGACGCCGCGCGCACCCTCGCGCTCTGCGAGCGGCTCGCGGCCGACCGCGACGACATGGTGGAGAAAGCCGTCTCGTGGGCGCTGCGCACCCTCGCCGCCCGCGACCCCTCAGCCGTCCGAGGCTTCCTCGACGTGCACGAGGAGGTCCTGGCCGCGCGCGTGCTGCGCGAGGTCCGGCACAAGCTGGAGACCGGCCGCAAGAACCCTCGACGCGCCTAGGGGGTGGTGGCGCATCGCCCCCGCCGGGACTCTGGTGGGCCGCGATCGCCGGGCGGTCGAGGTGGCTTAGTGCGACGCGACCGGTCGCCCGCCGTCGCGGGCTCACGAGGCGCTGCGCCTTTATGCTGGGGGCATGTACCAACCCCAGGAGCAGGCGCCGGGCGGATGCCGCGAGACGCTGCTGCTCACGCGCATCGCGTTCCAGATCCTGCTGCCGGGCATCGTCGCGCTGGCGGGCGTGCTGCTCCTCGTGCTGTTCTTCTTCTACGCGCTCGCGACGTACCCCCCGCTCGCGCTCATCCCCGTCGGGATCCTCGCCGCGGTGCTGTACGGCATCTACCTCTACGACAAGCGCCGCCACCGCGACCAGGTCGACGAGATGGGCGACGACGACATGTTCGGCGGGCTGCCCTAGCGAGAGCAGACCTCGCCACCTCGTCGGGGTGCAGCCTGCCGACCGCACAAGTCGAGCCTGGGCCGATGACGTAGCGATGGGATCTCGCTCGGTGCGTCTGGCGGCGGCCATGCCGGGGGCGTAGCCTTAATGCATGACGACGAGCACTGCCACCATCGCCACACGCCTCGAGGCCGTCCGCGAGCGCATCGCGGCGGCCTGCGAGCGCGCCGGGCGTGACACCGCCGAGGTCACAATCGTCGGGGTGACCAAGACACACCCCGTCGACGCCGTCGAGGAGGCCCTCGCCGCCGGGCAGGTCGACCTCGGCGAGAACCGCGCCCAGGAGCTCGCGCCGAAGGCCGAGGAGGCCGCGGGCATGGGCCTCGCGCCGCGCTGGCACTTCATCGGCGGGCTGCAGCGCAACAAGGTGCGGCAGGTGCTGCCGCACATCGCCGTGCTGCACTCGCTCGACTCCGTGCGCCTGGCAGCCGAGATCGAGAAGCGCGCCGAGCAGGGCCGCTCGCCCGACCCGGACGTCCCGCTGCCGTGCTACGTCGAGGTCAACGTGGGCGGCGAGGCGTCGAAGCAGGGCGCCGAGGCGGCCGAGGTCGGCGAGCTGCTGCGCGGCGTGGCCGGGATGCGGCACGTCGAGGTCGTCGGGCTGATGACCGTCGCGCCACAGGTCGACGACCCGGAGCAGGTGCGGCCCGTCTTCCGCGAGCTCCGCGAGCTGGCGCACGCGCACGGCCTCGAGGGCCTCTCGATGGGCATGACCGAGGACTACGAGGTCGCCATCGAGGAGGGCGCCACGATGGTGCGGCTCGGGCGGGTCATCTTCGGCCCGCGACGCTCCTAGCAGAGGCTCCTGGAAAGAGACACGGCATGCGCATCGGCATCATCGGCGGCGGCTTCATGGGCGAGGCGTTCCTGCGCGGCATCCTGCGCGCCGAGGTCGCCTCGCCCGCCGAGATCGCGGTCGCCGAAGTCGTCGAGGCGCGTCGCACCGAGCTCACCGAGCACGGCGTGCGCGTCACCGACGACCCGCAGAGCGCGTGCATCGGCGCGGACGTCGTGCTGCTCGCCGTGAAGCCCGACGTGGTGTCCGAGGTGTGCGAGAGCATCGCGGGGGCCATCGGCTCCGACGCGGTGCTCGTCTCCATCGCCGCGGGCGTGGCGCTGTCCGACATCCAGCGCCACAGCGGCCACCGCGCTTCTGTGCGCGTGATGCCAAACCTCCCCGCCGCCGTCGGCGAGGGCGCCGCCGCCTACCTCCTCGGCGACGCCGTGACGGCGGACCAGCGCGCGAGGGTCGACCAGCTGCTCGGCGGCGTTGCGGCCGCCGTGGTCGAGGTATCGGACGACGACGCGGTCGACCTCGCAACGGCACTGCACGGCTCCGGGCCGGCGTACGTCTACCTCGTGATTGAGTCGATGATCGACTCGGCGGTGCGGCTGGGGATGAAGCGCCCGGACGCCGAGGCGCTGGTGCTGGCGACCGTAGCGGGGTCCGCGCGCTACGCTATCGAGAGCGGGCAGCACCCGGCGGCGCTGCGCAACGCAGTGACCTCGCCGGGCGGGACGACTGCCGCCGCGCTGGGCGAGCTGGAAGCAGCCGGACTGCGCGCGGCGTTCGACGACGCGATCGAGGCCGCATACGGGCGGGCCCAGGACCTGAGGGAGCCGGAATGACGATCCTCGTCGAGATCATCCTGCTGTTCCTGCAGATCATGTGGTTCGCCATCTTCGCCCGCGCCATCATCAGCTGGTTCCCCATCGACCAGGGCGGCCCCATCGTGCGCGCGCTCGACGCGATCACGGAGCCGATCCTGGAGCCGTTGCGACGCGTGGTGCCGCGCGTCGGCATGATCGACATCACGCCAATGGTGGCGATCATCCTGATCTTCGTGATCTCGGCCGCCCTGCGGTCGGGCCTCTCGACCGGCGTCTAGCCTCGTCGTAGTCTCAGTCGCCCCCGAGGCGGCTCCGCACCTCCGCCTCCTCGAGCCCCTCGACCTCGACGACCTTGCGCCGGACGGTGTGCCCGGAGACGACGCGCACGGCCGAGGGGCGCAGGTCGAGGCGCCTCGCCAGGAGCCGCTCGAGCGCGCGGTTGGCGCGGTCGCGGGCGGGCGGGGCGGTGACGCGCACCCGCAGTGCGTCCTCCTCGAAGCCGAGAATCTCCTCGCGGGTGGCGCGAGGGGTCACGTGAACGCTGATCCGAGCGGTGGGCATGGGACAAGCCTCCAGTGTCCGGGGCGGGCGGTGCTACTCCGTGACCGTCGAGACGGCGTCGTCGAGCATGATGGTGATGTGCGACATGGGCGAGCCGGTGTCGCCCGCGCCGTGCCAGTGGTCCTCGCCGGCGGGGATGTGGATGAAGTCGCCGGCGCTGATCACGTGCTCCTCGCCGCCCGCGCCGACCTTGCCGATGCCGGCGACGACGTAGAGCAGCTGGTCCGAGGTGTGACGGTGCAGCTTCGTGCGCGCGCCGGCGGCGAACTGCACGATACCGAACGACATCTGGTCGCCGCGGCCCGTGTCGCCGCCGGCGATGCGGCGCGCCCAGACGTGGCCGCCCTGGAAGATCTCCGCGGTGCTGCTCTCGACCGTCTCACCCTCGGCGGCCCGTACGACTTCCATGCGATGCGTTCCCTCCATCGTGCGCCCGGCGCCGCACATCGGTAGGCCGACGCGCGCGGCGAGCGTGCGCAGATAGTCGCCGATGCGTGTGATTCGCTCCACCCTCGGGCCGCGCGTGGGTCTATCGACTGGGTCTACCGCGCGCCCGCGTACAGCTCGGTCTCCGGGAAGAAGGCGTACCACCCGAACCAGAACGCGAGGTGGCCGCTGATGCGGGCGAGCCGCTCCCCGTTGGGGCCGACGAGGGCATCCTCGGTCACCTCCCACTCGGCTCCTGTCGCGTCGACGACCGTGCCCTCCTCGGGGCCGGGGTAGAAGCGCCGCTCACCGCGCTCGAAGGCGCGCACTTCGCCGCCCGAGGGGTAGAGCACGGGTCCCACCCGGCTGTACCCGAGCGTGTCGATCTCCCGCTCGGTCACCAGGACGATGGGCTGGTCGTTGAAGACGTCGTTCACCACGTGCTCCTCGGCGAGCACGTCGATGGGGTACGCCTTGCGTGCGCCGCCCATGCGCAGGCCGTAGACGTACTGCTTGAGGTAGAGGTCTTCGCTGCGCTGCCACACCGGGAACATCGTCTCCGGGTCGGAGAAGTAGTGGCCGTACGCCGCTCCCGGCTGGTAGAGCCGCGGGAAGCCGGTGTTGATGTCGAGCACCACCGAGTGGGGGTGCCGCTCCAGCCAGTCCGAGTACGTGGAGAGCACGACCGGGAGCAGGTTGAGGCGCAACGGGTTGCCCTCGAGGTCCAGCTTGCCGACGAGCTCGCCGAGCACGGGCTCGCCGGTGAACTGGTTCCACAGCGTGCGCGTGTTGCGGTCGTACATGAGCTTGTTGCTGCGGTAGAGGAAGCCCGAGGTGCCGAAGTTGTACGTCACGCCGTCCGGCCCGCGGTCGTCGTAGGCGATCGCCGCGCCGCAGAGCGTGCAGTACGCCAGCGAGATCGGCACCCCGCCCACCTCGATGTTCGCCATCTCGTGCCAGTCGAGGATGCGCAGCGGGTAGGCGTGCGCCTCGCCGTTGATGGCGATGCCGAACACCGCCTCGTCCGGTTCGAGGTAGTCGACGTCCTCGGGCGCGATCATGTTCGGGAACTCGAGCGGCGGGATGGAGTCGACGAGGACGCCGCCCCAGAGGATCTCCTCGACGCGGATCGCCGAGGGGTGCTCGTCGGAGAGGAACTCGGCGAACTGCGGGTCGATGATGCCCAGCAGCCGGCCCTTCCAGCTCGTGAAGCCCGGCGGCGGCTCGAGGTCCGAGGCGCCGTACCAGCGGACCCAGTAGTGGCGGTAGGGGCTGACGTCCGCCCCGGTGATCGCGCGCAGCGCGTCGTAGTACTCGAGGTAGTCGAGGCCCTCGCGCAGGATGCGCGTGTCGCGCGCCCACAGCAGCTCGATGAGTACCGCGGCGAACCGCTCGTCGTCGGCGTGGACGATGCGCGCGAGGGCGAGCCGCCACGCCTCCTCGCCGGCCTCGATGTCGGTGAGCGTGTTCATCAGCTCCAGCGCCTCGGCGTCGCCGATGGGCGCCGAGGACGCCTCGGGCCACACGCGCGGCGTCGGCGTGGGGCGCGGCGTGGCGGAGGGGGTGGGCGTCTCCGTCGCGTCCGCCGCCGGGGTTGCCGTGGCTTGCGTCGCGGGCGCCGTGGTGGCCGCGGGCTCCGGATCGGCCTCGTCGGCGGTGCAGGCGACCGCGAGCGCCGCCAGCACGGCGAGAATCGCGAGGGCAGTGCGCGCGAACGCGCGAGGCATCATGAGGTCGAGTCGAGGCATGGAGTCTCCCGTGGTGGCGGGAACGGGGCCCATCCAGCGTACCGCGACTGACCACGTACGTGGGATCGGCGGCGCCGCTGCCCCCCGGTGGTCGCGCGTGAGCTACGCTCGCGCGCCGATCCGGAGCGATGCGAGGAGCCGTCGGGTCGAATCGGCGACCTCGTCCACCGCGGTGTCGAACACCTCGGTGTTCGCGCGCGAGGGGCTGCGGAAGCCGCTCACCTTGCGCACGAACTGGAGCGCGGCTGCCTCGATCTCCTCGTCGGTCGCGGGCGTGGAGCCCTGGCGGAGGACCTTGATGCTGCGGCACATGGGAGAGCCCTCGCTGTCGCCGGTTACGCCGGGCGGACGGCGGTGACGTTCGCGCTGGTGATGCCGGGGCGGGTCTCCTCCGCGCAGTCGGCGCGCACGTCGCTGAACCCGGCGGCGCGAATGTGGCCCAGGTACTCCTCGACCGGCAGCGCGCCGGCGACGCATCCCGCCCAGGCCTCGAGGTCGGCACGCTCGCCCGCGGGCAGGTCGGCGGTGAGCACCATGTCGGAGACACGCAGCCGGCCGCCGGGCTTGAGCACGCGGAACGCCTCGCGGAACACCTGCGGCTTGTCCGTCGAGAGGTTGATCACGCAGTTCGAGATGATGACGTCGAAGGTGTCGTCGGCGAACGGGATGTCCTCGATCTCACCGAGGCGGAACCGCACGTTGGTCGCGCCGACGCTCTCGGCGTTGTGGCGGGCGAGCTGGACCATGTCCGGGGTCATGTCCACGCCCCACACCTCGCCGTCCGGCCCCACCTGCTTCGAGGCGAGGAAGCAGTCGATGCCACCGCCGGAGCCGAGGTCGAGCACCGCCTCGCCGGGACTCAGCTCGGCGATCGCGGTCGGGTTGCCGCATCCAGCCGCGGCAAGCTGGGCGGCGTCCGGCACCTCCGAGAGCTGGTCGGTGTCGTAGAGCGCCGAGCCCCACACCCCGCCGTCCTCGGCCGCATCGGCGGGGGCGTCGTCGGCCTCACAGCAGCCGTCGACGCTGCACGCCTGCCCCTCGGGGGTGGCGAACTGGAGCAGCTCCAGGGACATCGGCTGGGGGCCGTCGGCGTCGGCGGCGCAGCAGGCCTCGGCGGTCGTGGTGGCGTGCTCGCCGAGGGCGGCGCGGGCGCGCGCCCCGTAGCGCTCGGTGACGGCCTGGCGGATGTCGCGATCGGACGGGTGGGCGGCTGCGGACTCGGTCATCGTGTTGTCTCCTTCAGTCCGGACATAGTACCGCGCGAGGCAGCTCGCGGCCCCTCCGGCGTGCTCACGGCTGCTCGTTGCCGAGCAGCACGACGTCGGTGAAGAGCGCCCCCGCGCCGCCGTTGCTGACCATCGCGACGCGCGCGCCCTCGACCTGGCGAGGCCCCTCGGAGCCCCGGAGCTGCTTCGTGCCCGCGATGACCTTCTGCAGCAGCTGCGCCGTGCCCGGGTGGCTGAAGGACATCGTCCCGCCGTCCGTGCAGATCGGGAACTCGCCGCCGACGCGGACGCGGCCGTCCATGACGAACGGACTGCCCTCGCCCTCCTCGCAGAACCCGTACGCCTCGAACTGGCGGATCACCTCGAACGAGAACGGGTCGTAGAACTCGCACACGTCGACGTCCGCGGGGCCGAGGCCGCACGCGGCGAACGCCTGCTCCGCGGCGAAGCGCCCGACGTCGCCCGCCACGTCCCACAGCGGCGCCATGACGTACGAGGGGCCGCGCCGGTCCAGCCCGCCGCCGAGGACGTAGACCGGCTGCACGTCGAGGTCGCGGGCGCGCTCGACGCTGGTGAGCACCAGGCCCGCGCCGCCCTCGCCGGTCATCGCGCAGTCGAGCAGGCGGAAGGGGTCGGCGATCATCGGCGAGTTGAGCACGTCCTCCGGCGTGACCACGCGGTCCGAGTAGACGGCCTCCGGGTTCATCCCGCCGTGCGTGCGCACCGCCGAGGCGACCTCGGCGAGGTGCTCGGGCTGCGTGCCGTAGAGATGCATGTGGCGCTGCGCGATGAGCGCGAACTCGGCCGCCGTGTAGAGCCCCCAGCACTCGACGAACTCGTTACTCGGACGCGTCCACGGAGCGGTCGAGGCGCGCTCCGTGTACGCGCCGGCCTGCCCGTTGGCGAGCGCGACCGTGTGGCAGTAGCCCGCCGCGATGGCGGAGGCGGCTTCGAGGACGGCGGGGATGCCCGTCGACTGGGTCCCCATCCACATCGGCCGCCCGCCGAACTGGTGCACCCAGTCGCGCTGGTTCTGCGAGCCCGCCCCCGTGCCCGTCGTGATGTTCAGCCCGTCGACCTCGGCGGGCTCGATGCCCGCGTCCGCGAGGGCGCCGCGTACGGCGTCGAGGGTGATCGAGAAGGAGGTCTCATCCGGGAGGTGGCGCGCCTGCACGGTGTTGTACGCGCCGACGATGGCGACCTGGTGGAGGTCTCGCGTGGCCATGACGCCTCGATGCCCGCTACCCTGGTGAGCCCGCATCGTGTGCCGGCTCGGCCCATCGTAGCGGGCGTCGCGCGTGTGGCTCTACTCGCGGGCGAGCAGCCGGTATCCCACCTGGCGCACGGTCTGCAGGTAGTCCGCGCCGTGCCCCAGCTTGGAGCGCACGCGCGAGATCAGGACCGCGAGGCGCCGCCGATGGTCGTCGCCGGCGTCTTCCCACAGCCCGGCCGCGAGGGCCTCGTATGACGCCACGCGCCCGTCCTCGGCGGCAATGAGGTAGAGCGCCTCGAACTCCATGTACGTGAGGTCCGCGACACGCTCCCCGACGGTCACGAGGTAGCGCTCGCGGTCGATGACCAGGTCACCCACGGCGATGCGCGCGCTGGGCTGAACCTCTGCAGTCGTCTGTGCGTTCACGGAGACACTCCCGTGGGAAGCAGTTCAGGTCTGCCGGTGAGAGCCGCCGACCGCGCCCCGGTCGCGGCGACTGGACTCCAGTCGCACGCGCCCGGGTACGCGGTCATGGCGTTCGGCTCTCCGGTTCGCGGCGGCTACAGGGCCGCCTCGCCGCTTTCGCCGGTGCGGATGCGGACCGCACCGCTGACCGGGCTGACGAAGATCTTGCCGTCCCCGACCTCACCGGTGCGCGCCGCATCCACGATGCGCTCGATGACTGGGTCCACGTCCTCGTCCCTGACCACGAGCTCGATCTTGACCTTGGTGAGGTACTCGACCGCGAAGCTCCGGCCACGCCACTGCTCGGTCACGCCCCGCTGCTTGCCGTGTCCTCGCACCTCGGTGAGCGTCATACCGGCGTGGTCGAGCTCCTCGAGTGCGGTCTTCACGATTTCGAGCTTCTCGGGGCGAATGATCGCTTCAACCTTCTGCATCGTGTCTCCCCCTTACCCCGCGTCCGCGGGCGGCATGGGAGCGCCGCCGGCGATGGGTGCGCCCGTCTGGAGGGCGGGAGCGCCGAAGTGCGGGCCGAACGGGTCGCGACCACCGGTGAACTCGGGGTACGCCTCCATCGCGTGCTCCGCCACGTCCAGGCCGCTTTCCTCCTCGGACTCGTCGACGCGCAGGCCGACCGTGTACTTGATGATGCCGAACATGATGATCGAGGTCACCACGGTCCAGGCGCCCACGGCCACCACGCCGATGACCTGGTAGATGAACTGGTCGATCCCCCCGCCGACGAGCAGGCCGTAGCTGGCCGAGTCGGCGTAGTTCGGCGCGAGGTTCGCCTGCGTCGTGAACAAGCCGACCGCCAGCGTGCCCCAGATCCCGTTGAAGAGGTGCACCGGCACCGCGCCCACCGGGTCGTCGATCTGGAACCGGTAGAGCAGCTCCACGCCGTAGACGATGATCACGCCGGCGACGACGCCGATCACGACCGCGGCCCACGGCTCCACCGTGGCGCAGCCCGCCGTGATGCCCACCAGGCCGCCGAGCACACCGTTGAGCGTGAGCGAGAGGTCCGAGTGACCGGTGCGCAGCCGCGAGATGACCATCGCCGTCACCGCGCTCGCCCCGGCGGCCAGCGTCGTGGTGACCGCCACGCGGGCCGCGAGGTCCGCGAAGCCGCCGCTCAGGCCGAGCGTCGACCCGGCGTTGAAGCCGTACCAGCCGATCCACAGGATCATGACGCCGAGGAAGCCCAACGGCATCGAGTGGCCCGGCAGCGCGTTGACGATGCCGCCCGGGCCGAACTTGCCGCGTCGCGCGCCGACCATGATCGCGCCCACCAGCGCGGCCCAGCCGCCCACCGAGTGGACGACGGTCGAGCCGGCGAAGTCGATCATGCCGTTGTCGCCGAACTGGATGTCGGAGGCGTACGCGCTCAGGAAGCCGTCGCCCCACGCCCAGTGGGTGACCACCGGGTAGATCACGGCGGTGATCACCACCGTGTAGACCAGGTACGCGGCGAACTTCGTCCGCTCCGCGACCGCGCCCGAGACGATGGTGGCCGCCGTGGCCGCGAACGCGAACTGGAAGAAGAACCCGGCGTAGTCGGCGTCCTCGCCCCCGTAGAAGAAGCTGCCGCCGCCGAAGAAGCGGATGTCGATGAACTCGGTGGTGCCGTAGGCCAGGCCGAAGCCGACCGCCCAGTAGGCGATGGCGCCGAACGAGAGGTCCAGCGCGTTCTTCATCAGGATGTTGGTGACGTTCTTCGAGCGGATGAACCCCGACTCGACCAGGCCGAAGCCGGCCTGCATGAACAGCACCAAGATGCCCGCGATCAGCAGCCATGCGATGTCGATCGCCCCGGCCAGGCTCTCGACCGTGTCCTCCGCGGCCGCCACGCCGGTGCCGGCGACCAGCGCCGCCCCGCCGCCCATTACTACCGCCGCAGGGCCCAGATAGCGCACTCTCATACGTACACGCCCCCCTTTCCAGCGCACACGCTAGGCAGGGGCCGTTACGCTCCGGTGTCGCCTCGATGAAGACTGGGTGACGCATTTCTTGCCCCGGCGTTGCGAGGATGTTTCGGACGTCCGACGCCGATCCGTCGCCTGCCCCATGGCAGACCGGGAGTTAGAATGTGGGTACCGCACCCGCTTCCCACCGCGAGTGCCGCCCTGGCACGGCGCGGCGAAAGCAGCCCACCCATGACGCGATCGCGACCCTGGAAACACCGCGGGTGGTCGCTCGCCCTGCTCATCACGCTCATTGTTGGAATCGCCGTCGGCTGCCGTGGAGGCGACGCTCCAGAGGCCCCCACCGCGACGCCGACCGTCTCCGGGGGCGGCCTCACGACCACGACGCCGACGCCCACACCCACCCTCGCCCCCGGGCTCCAGGGCGAGGACCTCGAGGTCGTGATCTGGGGCGAGCGGGTCTGCGAGCTGGCGCGCACCTTCGCCGTCGACTTCCTGGCCAGCGGCGACCCTCGCGACCCGCAGGAGCTGTCAATCGAGGAGCGGAAGGAGCGCGCCGAGATGATCTTCCCGGCGCAGTTCGCCGCCGTGGACGCCGCGCTGGACGGCCTCGGTGTGATCGAGACTCCGGAACGCACGGCGGCCCTGCACGAGCTGCTGCGCGAGACCTACGAGGGCTTGCGCGACGCGCTCCGCGACCAGGAAGTGATCATCGAGGCCGCCGACAGCACGGAGGAGATCGCGTTCAGCAACCTCACGGTGAACGAGTGGATCAACCTCGCGTTCCGCCAGGCGGAGCTACTCCAGAACGCCGGCTACTGCCCGTAGCGCCCGGTGACCCTCGCCGGCGCGGAGCGGCGCGACGATTGCACATGCTCGCCGCCTCGCGTACATGAACCCCACGGCGCGGCGCGCGACCTCGCGCGGCCCGTGTCCGCGTGTGAAGCCGACGAGGCAGGGGAGGGTCGCACATGCCGGGTCCGCTGGATGGCATCAAGGTGTTCGAGGTCTCACAGATCGTCGCCGGACCGTATTGCGGCCTGAACCTGGTCGACCTCGGGGCCGACGTGATCAAGGTCGAGCCGCCGGGCGGCGAGGGCATCCGCCAATCCGGCGGGTTCGTGCCGGGCGAGAGCAAGGGCTTCCACTCGCTCAACCGCGGCAAGCGCTCCCTGGTCATCGACCTGCGGTCGCCCGACGCACAGGAGCTGGTGCACCGCATCATCGGGGGGTTCGATGTCTTCGTGATCAACGCCCGCCCCGGCGTGCCGGAGCGGCTGCGAGTCGACTACGAGACGCTCAAGCAGTTCCGCCCGGACCTGATCTACTTCGAGAACACCGGCTTCGGGCGCGGCGGCCCCAGCGAGTTCCGGTCCGGCTCGGACGCCGTGGCGCAGGCCTACTCCGGGCTCCTCGCCGGCGACGGCAAGGTCGACGAGTTCGGGGCGCCCGAGATCATCACGGCGACCGCACCCGCGGACTTCCACGCCGGCCTCGCGGGCGCGATGGCGATCTCGGCGGCGCTCTTCCACCGCGAGCGCACGGGCAAGGGACAGTTCATCGAGACCTCGCTGTTGCGCGCGGGCCTCGCGCTGCAGGGCACGCGGGTGGGCAAGCTGCCGGCGCTCGACGCGCAGACCACCGACGTCGCGCTCCAGCGGATGCGCGACGTGCAGGCGGCCGGGGGCAGCTACAAGGAGCTGGTCGCCGCGCGCGGCAACCTCTTCGACGCGATGGGGCGTGCGGCGGCGCGGCTGTTCTACGGCGGCTACGCCGTCAAGGACGGCGGCGTCATCCTCGGCGCGCTCACCCCGCTCAACCGCGACCAGATGCGCCGCGCGATCGGCGTCGAGGACGACCCGACGGCCGACCCGGAGTTCGACTCGCTCCCGCCGGAGAACCGCAAGCTCGTCGACGAGATGCTGGAGCGCATCCGCGGGATCATGATGACGAAGACCATGGACGAGTGGATCGAGATCTTCGACCGCGAGGGCGCGCCGATCTCGAAGGTCAACTGGCCCGAGGACATGGCCGACGACCCGCAGGTCGAGGCCATGGGCTACATGATCGACCTCGAGCTGACGGGCTCTGAGCGCATGGTCGGCCCGATCGTCTCAATGTCGGAGACGCCGACGGGCTCCGACCGCCCATCGGCGCCCCTCGGCCGCCACACCGACGAGGTGCTCCACGAGCACGGCGTCGACGACGCCGAGATCGCCCGCCTGCGCGAACTCGGAGCGATCGCGTAAGCGCCTGCATCCGCAGGGCAGGCTCGTCGAGGGTTACGGGGCCGGGTAGTCGCGGCCGGTGTACGCGCGTTCGGCGTTGCACATGATGCCGTCGCTGTTGCCGTCGCGCATGCCCAATGCCGCGAGGGCCGCGTAGAGGTTCGGGTGCGTCCGGCGGTCGACGCGCCAGCCGAACTCACCGCACGTGCGGGCGGGTTGTGGGCCGTCGTACGCCGGCTCGGCCGTCGCTGCGGGCTCGGGCGTTGGCGTCGACGTGGCTACGGGCGCCGACGCGGCATCTCCGCAGTGTGAGGACCACGAGCGCGCGATGTACTCGAGCTCCGCGCGGTCCGCGGTCATCCCCAGCTCTCGCTTCACCTCGACGTGGAGTGCCAGGTAGCGACACCACCCCGGCAGGTCGGGCCGGTCCCACTCAGCGGGGTCGCGGTCCGCCTTCGAGCTGTTGAGCGCTGCCTGCGCCGGCCGCAGGTTGCGCGACCAGTTGCCCAGCGAGGACTCCCGGTACCCCGAGCACCACGCCTCCTTGAGAGCCACGACGTGCTCGACGTGGACGGCCCGCCCCGTGTTCTGCAGTCGCTCCCCCGTGTACCAGCCGGTGATAATGCCGTCCGCCGAGCCGTCGTCGGCGTCCCAGCGGTCGCGCAGGGCCCTCGCGTCGTAGCTGGCGAAGTGGTCGCGGTCGTAGCCCTCGCAGCGCTCCGGCGCCACGGCGATCCCGTCGAGGCTGAGTGACGCGGTCGTCGTGCTCGGCGTCGCAGCGGGGGTCGAGGTCGGCGCGACGGTCTGTGTGGGACTCGATGTCGGCGCGGGACTTGCCGTGGGCGTGGGACTGGTGGTGGGCGCGGCCGTCGGCGACGGGCTTGCAGCTGGGGCGGTGGGGGTCGAGGTGGGCGAGGCGACGGCAGGGGTCAGTGTCGCCGCGGGCGCGGTCGCATCCAGGGCGGGCGCGCTCTCGTCGGCTGAAGGCGTGCAGGCGGCGACCGCCACGAAGACGAGCGCGCACAGACCGATACGAGCGAGACGACGTACGCGACCGCGGACCATCCACACCTGCTACCGGACCAGGCACCGGCGCAGGACGTGCGCGAGCGGCGCATCACATTCGGGATGCGCGCATCATGTACGGAGTATTACGTACGGAAAATCACCAATGTGGTGCCATACCCAGCGTGGCGGGGTATCCGGCGTCAGGCGGACGCGGTCTCCAGGTAGACCGTCCCGATTACCTCGTCGTCGAGGAGCTGCTGGTACTCCCCGGCGTTGAGGCCGAGCACCCCGCACAGGATCTCCTCGTTGTGGCGGCCGAGGGTGGGCGCGGGTCGCGCGGGGAGCAGCGACGTGCGCTCGAACCGCGCCATGGGGCCGGGGAAGAAGTGCGTGCCCGCCTCGTGCTGCGTGATGGACTGGAAGAAGCCGCGGGCGACGTGGTGGGGGTCCGAGGTGATCTCCTCGTGGTGCGTGGTGGCGACCGCCGGGACGCCCGCGGCCTGCAGTTGCAGCATCAGGGCGTGGTCCTCGAACGCGGGGGTCCACGCCGCGACCTCGGCGTTGATGGCGTCGCGGTTGCGATGGCGCACCGCCGTGTCGGCGAAGCGCTCGTCCTCGGCGAGCTCGGGGCGACCCATCTGGGCGCACAGCGCCGCGAACGCCTCGTCCGACGGGATGGCGATGGTGATCCAGCGGTCCTCGCCCGCGCACGGGAACGCGCCGTACGGCGCCATCGAGGGGTGGTGGTTGCCGGCGTGACCCTGGACGCGGCCGTTCATCTGGTAGTCCATGAACGCGTGCCCGACGTGGCTGGCCACCGCCTCGAACTGCGAGATCTCGACGAGCTGACCCTCGCCCGTGCGGTCGCGCGAGAAGAGCGCGGCCTGCAGCGCGAAGGCGACCTGCGCGCCGGAGGTCGGGTCGCCGTGCAGCGAGGCGGGAGTCTCCGAGGGGTCCGACTCGGGGTATCCGCGGACCCCCGTGTGGCCGGCCACCGCCTCCATGTTCGCTCCATAGCCCTTGAAGTCGCGGTACGGACCCTCGATGCCGAAGCCGGGGAAGCGGACCATGATGAGCTCCGGGTTGACCTCCCGGAGCACCTCGTAGCCGATGTTGAGGTTGTCGACGACGTCGGCGGCGTTGTTCTCGATGTAGGCGTCGCTGTGGCGCACGAGGTCCAGGAACAGCTCGTGGCCGCGTTCGCTGCGGAGGTCGAGCGTGACGGACTTGCAGCCGCGCTTCGCGTAGTTGAACCACGCCTGCCGGTTCCAGAAGCCCTCGCTGCCGTCGCGGTTGAGGTACGAGGCGCCGGCGCGCCCTTCGAGCAGCGCCTGGGGAATGTGGCGGAGGTTCGTGCGTGTCGGGTTGAGGTGCTGGATCGACTCGATCTCGATCACCTCCGCGCCGAGGTCGGCGAGGATCATCGTCGAGAACGGCCCGGCCCACACGATGCCCTGGGCGAGCACGCGGATGCCGTCGAGGGGCTTCGCCGGGTCGGCCATCTTCGTCTCCTAGACCACGCCGCGCTGCCCGAGGATCGCGACCTCCGCGGGCGTGTGGCCGAGGCGCTCGGTCAGCACCTCGAAGGTGTGCTCGCCGAGGAGGGGCGCCACGTGCATCTCGCCCGGCGTGCGCTTGAAGCGGATCGGGAGGCCGGGGTACTCGTACGTGCCGGCGACCGGGTGCTCGATGGTGCGGAAGAAGTCGCGCGCGCGGAAGGCGGGGTCGCGGTAGGCGTCCTCGACGGTGTTGATGGCGCACACCGGCCAGCCCTCGGCCTGCGCGATCTCCATGACTTCCTGCTTGGTGTGGGAGAGCACCCACGGGTAGAAGATCGCCTCCATCTCCGGCAGGAAGTCCGGGTTGAAGACGTTCGAGGTGAAGTGCTCGTTGTCGATGAGGTCCTCGCGGCCCATCGCGCGGCACATGCGCGGGAACCACGCGGGCTGCGTCGCGACCTGCACGTAGCCGTCGGCGCACGGGTAGACCCCGGTCGGCAGCCCGCTGTAGACGACGTTCTTGATGCGCTCGATCATGAGCGCGCCGGAGTACTGGTACGCGACGATGTTCGGGCCGCCCCGGTCCATCGAGGCGGTCAAAACCTCGTGGATCGAGATCTCGACGCGCTCACCCTGTCCATCGCGCAGTGAGGTGCGCAGCGCGCCCATCATCATCCCGGCGATGACGCAGCCGGCGAAGAAGAGCGGGGCGTAGAGCCCCAGCTTGATCGGTTCGCGCTCGGGGTCGCCGGTGACCTGCATCACGCCCCCGGCGGCGTAGAGCAGCATGTCGTCGGCCTCGAAGTCCCGGTACGGACCGTCCTGGCCAAAGCTCGAGATGCGCACGAGCGCCGCCGCCGGGTTCGCCTCCGCGAGCACGTCCGGGCCGATGCCGAGGCGCTCGAGCGTCCCGGGCCGGAAGCTCTCGACGATGATGTCGGCGTCGGCGGCGAGCCGCAGCAGCAGCTCCCGTCCGGTCGCGGTCGCGAGGTCCAGCGTGACGCTGCGCTTCCCCGTGTTGAGGTGCAGGAACATCCCGCTGGTCTCGATGTGAGGCTCGTCGCGCGGGAAGGGGCCGATACGTCGCGAGGCGTCTCCGCGGCCCGGGCGCTCGATCTTGAGCACCTCGGCGCCGTAGTCAGAGAACATCTTGGTCGCGTACGGGCCCGCAACCCCCTGCGTGAGGTCAAGGACGCGCGCCCCTGCGAGCGGTCCGGTCATGCGCCTGCCCCCGGCAGGAGCGCAGCCTACCGACGCGAAGCCGATCGAGGCAAGCAGGCAAGCACTGCGCGAGCCACAAGTCCACGAAGCCGGCCCCCCGGCTACGCGAGGTCGTACAGCGGAGGCTTCGACCACTGCTCGCTGGGCGGGTTCTCCTGCCGCCGGATCTCCTCGCGGCTGCGGGCCGCCTCGATCTTCTTCGCCTCGCGCAGGATGCGGTCGCGCTCACGCTCGTGCTCGTGCTGTCGCTTGACGGCGCGCTCGCTGCGGCGGCGCTTGGGCTTGCCCGCGTACTCGTTGACGCGGCCCTCTTCGAGCAGCTGGTCCAGGTGGCTGCGCACGTTGCCGTCGGCGGCGCGGCGCAGGCGCGTGTCGATCTCGTCGCCGTAGACGCGGAGCATGATGTCCCAGCTGCTGAGCTGCTCGCCGTCCTTGAGCACCTCGAGGATCTGCTGCTCGCGCATGTTTCGGTGGTTGACGTACATCTGGAGCCGCTCGCGGGGGTCCTCGACGATCTTGCCGTGGCCGGGGCAGATGACCTGGAGGTTCGGCAGTTCGAGCAGCTTCTCCAGGCTGCGCCGGTAGTCGCCGAGGTCCCACACCGTGGTGGTCGAGGAGCCGAGCAGCGTGTCGCCGGTGAACAGCACGCCCTCCTCCTCCAGGTAGTAGCAGAGCGAGTCGGAGCTGTGCCCCGGCGTCTCGATGACCTGCAGGCGGACGCCGCCGCCCATGTCCAGGACGTCGCCGTCGCCGTACTGGTGGACCTGGCGCGGAATGCGTCCGGTGAGGAGGCGCCGGCCGCCCTTCGGGATGGCGATCTCGGCGTTCAGGAACTCCTTGGTCCACTTCAGGTTGCCGGAGTGGTCGGCGTGGTGGTGCGTGATGGTGGCGATGCCGATCTCGGCGTGCTCGGTGGCGGCGAGGTAGCCGCGCAGGAACCACTGGTAGCGCTCGGTTGCCTCGCCGGAGTCGATGGTGAGGGACTGCCCGCCGGGCGGGCCGATCAGGTAGATCGACGTGAAGTCGGGGTGCATCACGTTCTCGTCCGGCACCATGGCGGCGCGTACGGATTTGCTGATCTGCATCGGGGTCCTCGCCTTGTGTCCGGGGCGCCCGGCCGGGCGCCGCCGGGGGGGGGGGGGGTTTTAAAAAAAAACACCCCACCCGAAAAAAAAATCAATCCAGACAAAGAGATGTGGAGAAATAATATTAAAGTGT
>VXMU01000123.1:47405-84642 GCA_009840945.1 Chloroflexota bacterium
GGGGGGGGCGGCCGCGGGGCGCGCCGCCCGGGGGGGGGCCACCACCCCCCCCCCCCCCCCCCCCCCCCCGCGGCGCGGGGGGGGCCGGGGCGGGGGGGGCCCCGGCGCCCCCCCCTCGAGTCTCCGCGAGTGCGGAGGCGTTACCCGTACGGGTCGTACTAGGCGCGGCCCTCGATGTCCGGGTCGATCCAGGCACTGGCGACCTGGTCGCCCCAGTCGTAGTACGAGCTGTTGGTGCCGAAGATGCCGCCGAAGCGGATCCCACGCAGCCACGGCTGGTAGATCTCGAAACCGAGGCCCGAGGGCACCGGCGGCCAGAACATCTTCTCGAGGAAGTAGTCCCACATCGTCCGGTGGATTTCCTTGCGGGCGTCCGGGTCGATCTCGGTCTGCTGCGCCTCGGCCCAGGCGTCGACCTGCGGGTCGTTGAGCCGCCAGCGGTTACCCGGCGACTCGGAGTGGACCGAGTTGAAGAAGTAGTTGTCGCCGTCGAAGCCGACCGTCAGCCAGCCGGACGTCGTCGCCTCTTCGAGCTTCGCGGGCACCCACGAGGAGTTGAACTCCGTGTAGTCGACCGAGCGCGAGTCGAGCTCGATGCCGACCTGGCGGAAGTGCTCCGTGGTGATGTCGCTGATCTCGGCGAAGTAGTCCGCGTAGCGGTAGTAGATCGAGTCGATCTTGAGGCCCTCGGCGCCGGCAGCGGCGAGCAGCTTCCTCGCCTCGTCCGGGTCGTAGCGGCCGAACCATGGACCGAGCGCCGGGTCGCCAACCTGCGGCTCCGCGTCCAGGACGAAGGGCCACGGCTGCAGCGGCAGCGTCTTGGCGAGGTTGTCGTAGACGACGTCCTCCATGAACTCGGTGTCCAGTGCCAGCGTCATCGCCTGGCGGATCCGGTCGTCCTGGAACTTCGGGTGCGAGAGGTTCATGCCGAACGGGATACCGCCGTTGACGACGACCCGGTGGTTGATCTGGATGTCCGGGTTCGTCTCGAGCAGCTTCTCGAGGTCCCCGAGGGTCCCCGCGACGGAGTACCCGTAGTCCAGCTGACCCACGCGGAAGGCCGCGAGGCGGGCCGACTGGTCGGTGACCAGGCGCACGTCGTGGCCGTCCAGGAGCACCTCGCGCTCCCAGTAGTCCGGGTTCTTGTCGAACGACAGGTGCGAGCCGTCGACGGCCTCGGTGAGGATCATCGGGCCCGTGCCGACCACGACCGTGTCGATGTTGCCCGCGTCCACGGTCTCGCGCGGGAAGATCGTCTGGTAGCGGCTGGCCAGCGGCAGGATGAAGTCCGCCGTGACGGTCCCCATCGTGATCTTGAAGGTGGTGTCGTCCGGCGCCTCGGTGGAGCTGATGTTGCGCCAGTAGGACTGGTGCACACCCTCCTGGCCGTAGCGGTCGAAGGCGAACTTCGCGTCCTCGGCGACGAACTGGCGGCCGTTGAGCGGCGCGATGTTCTGCCAGTGCACGTCGTCACGGATGGTGAAGGTGAAGACCTGGCCGTCCGGCGTGCGCTCCCACGAGCTCGCCAGCTCCGGCTCCAGCTCGATCAGGAACGGGTCCTTGTTCGGGCCGCCCTTCATCCCGAGCAGGCGGTTGTAGACGTAGTTCGGGACCGTGATGGTCCCGCCCGCCGCCGACGTGGTCGGGTCGAAGTTCTGCACGCGGTACGTCGCGGCCACCTGCATGCGGCCACCCGGGACCGGCTGCTTGTTCGGCTCGGGGAACTGGTACGGGTACGGCAGGCTGTCGTCGCGGACGAGCTTGCCGATCGAGTAGTCCTCGGTGTCTTCCGTAGCTTCCTCGGCCGCATCGTCGGCGTCATCGTCGCCGCCGGAGGCCTGCGTCTGGCTGGCCTGCGTGGCGCTGGTGACGGTCGTCGTGCCGGTCGAGCCGCTGCTCGAGGTCTGCGTCGTGGCGGCGGTGCCGCCATCATCGTCGTCGTCGTCATCGTCGCCGCCGCAGCCGATGAGCGCGGCAGCGGCGAGGCCGACACCGCCGACGACACCGCCGCGTAGCAGCGTCCGCCGGTTCAGCTCAACGGACCACCAGCGGCCCTCTCGCTCGATCTCACTCATACACGTCTCCTCTTGCCCCGCCGTCAAGCGGCTTCGATACGCGTGTCGCGGCGCAGGCCGCGACATAGTGCGGGACTATGTCACACGCATATGGCGCCTTACAACACGAACGCTCACGGACACGTTAGAAGCTCGCGACATCACCCCACGCCGCGCGTCCGTGCCGGGACGCGGCCCACGAGGCACCCCGTTACGGGGCAAGGAGAGGGGCGGCCCGGAGGCCGCCCCTCGAGTCTCCGCGGTAGCGGAGGCGTTGCCTGGTACGGGTCGTACTAGGCGCGCCCGTCGATGTCCGGGTCGATCCAGGCGGCGTGCACCTGGTCGCCCCAGTCGTAGTACGAGCTGTTGGTGCCGAACAGGCCGCCGAAGCGGATCCCGCGCAGCCACGGCTGGTAGATCTGGAGACCGAGGCCCGAGGGCACCGGCGGCCAGAACATCTTCTGCAGGAAGTAGTCCCACATCTGCTTGTGGATTTCCTTGCGGGCATCCGGGTCCAGCTCGGTCTGCTGCGCTTCGGCCCAGGCGTCGACCTGCGGGTCGTTGAGCTGCCAGCGGTTACCCGGCGAGGCCGAGTGGACCGAGTTGTAGAAGTAGTTGTCGCCGTCGAAGCCGACCGTCAGCCAGCCGGACGTCGTGGCCTCCTCGAGCTTCGCGGGCACCCACGCCGAGTTGAACTCGGTGTAGTCAACGCTGCGCGAGTCGAGCCCGATGCCGACCTGGCGGAACTGCTCCGTCGTGATCTCGGTGATTTCGGCGAAGTAGTCCGCGTAGCGGTAGTAGATACCGTCGATCGACAGGTCTTCGGCGCCGGCCGCCGCGAGGAGCTTCTTCGCCTCCTCCGGGTCGTAGCGGCTGAACCACGGACCGAGCGACGCGTCGCCCTTCTGCGGCTCCTCGTCGAGCACGAACGGCCACGGGTGGAGCGGGAGGGTCTTCGCGAGGTTGTCGTAGACGACCTCCTCCATGAAGTCCGTGTCCATCGCCAGCGTCATGGCCTGGCGGATCCGCTCGTCCTGGAACTTCGGGTGCGAGAGGTTCATGCCGAACGGGATACCGCCGTTGACCACCACCGTCAGGTTGACCTGGATGTCGGGGTTGGTCTCCAGCAGCTTGTTCAGGTCCTTCAGCGTCGACGCGACCGAGTAGCCGTAGTCGAGCTGGCCAACACGGAACGCCGCGACACGCGCCGTCTGATCCGTGATCAGGCGCACGTCAGACCCGTCCAGGAGCACTTCGCTCTCCCAGTAGTCCGGGTTCTTGTCGAAGGAGATGTGCGAGCCGTCGACGGCCTCGGTGAGGATCATCGAGCCCGTGCCGACCACGACCGTGTCGATGTTCCCGGCGTCCACTGGCTCGCGCGGGAAGATCGTCTGGTAGCGGCTGGCGAGCGGCAGGATGAAGTCCGCCGTCACCGTCCCCATCGTCGCCTTGAACGTGGTGTCGTCCGGGGCCTCGGTGGAGCTGATGTTGCGCCAGTAGGACTTGTGCACGCCCGATTCCGCGTAGCGGTCGTAGGCGAACTTCACATCGTCCGCGACGAACTTGCGGCCGTTCAGCGGCGGCAGGTTCTGCCAGTTGACGTCGTCACGGATGTTGAACGTGAAGACCTGGCCGTCCGGCGTGCGCTCCCAGGACGAGGCGAGCTCGGGCTCGAGCACGATCTCGTACGGGTTGTTGTGCGGCCCGCCCTTGAACCCGATCAGCCGGTTGTAGACGTAGTTGGGGACGGTGATCGTCCCACCCGCCGCCGACGTGGTCGGGTCGAAGTTCTGCACACGGTACGTCGCGGCCACCTGCATGCGGCCGCCCGCAACGGGCTTCTTGTTCGGCTCGGGGAACTGGAACGGGTACGGGAGGTTCTCGTCCCGGACGAGCATCCCGACCGAGTAGTCCTCGGCGTCCCCGCCGGCGTCCGAGGAGTCATCGTCTTCGTCGCCGCCGGTGCTCTGGGTCTGGCCGGCCTGCGTCTGGCTGGTGATGTTCGACGAGGTGCCCGAGCTGGTGCCGGACGTCTGCGTCGTGGTGCTGGTGGTAGCAGCACCGTCGTCATCGTCGTCGTCATCGCCGCCGCAGCCGATGAGCGCAGCGGCAGCGAGGCCGGCGCCACCGAGCAGGCCACCTCGTAGGAGCGTGCGCCGGTTCAGTTCAGCGGACCACCAACGGCCCTCTCGCTCGAATGCACTCATGAGCATCTCCTCATGCCCCGCCGCCATGCGGCATCGATCCGGATGCAGCGGCCTGAACCGCTACATAGCGCGCAACTCTCGCACACGCGGTCGCTTGTGACAACAGGCGCGAGCCTTGTATTACAAACGGAAATAGAGAGCCTCCTCCACTCTCGCGGCTGTGCCACAGCCCTGCGTGCAGTCGGGACTTCCGCCTTGTGATGGTACGCACAAACGGGCTCGCCGGATCTCTCGACGTTCTCGTTCGGCGCTGCCGCCCCGCCGGGGGCTGCGCTACGATGGATGCGAAGGGCCTGCCGTGCCGCTCATCGAGACCAACGGCCTCACGAAGCGCTACTCGCGCGTCACGGCGCTCGACGGCCTCACGCTCGACGTCGAACCCGGCATCATCGGCCTGGTCGGCCCGAACGGCGCGGGCAAGAGCACGCTCATCAAGATCCTGCTCGGGCTCGTCGACGCCACCACCGGCACCGCCGAGGTGCTCGGACTGGACGCCGCCCGCGAGGGGCTGCGCGTCCGCGAGGTCGTCGGCTACATGCCGGAGCACGACTGCCTGCCGCCGGATCAGTCGGCGACGAACTTCGTCATCCACATGGCCCGCATGAGCGGCATCCCACCCTCCGCCGCGCGCGAGCGCGCCTCGGAGGTGCTGCGTCACGTCGGGCTGTTCGAGGAGCGCTACCGCCACATGGGCGGCTACTCCACGGGCATGAAGCAGCGTGTCAAGCTCGCGCAGGCGCTCGCCCACGACCCGCAGCTGCTGTTCCTGGACGAGCCCACCAACGGCCTCGACCCGCAGGGCCGCGACGAGATGCTGGATCTCGTCGAGCGCACCGGGCACGAGTTCGGGATCTCGATCGTCATGTCCTCGCACCTGCTCAGCGAGATCGAGCGCGTCTGCGACGGGCTCATCGTCATCGACGACGGCAAGCTGATGCGCACCGGCCGCATCGCGGAGCTGACCGACGAGACCGCAGTGCTCGCCGTCGAGGTCGAGTGGGACGCGGACCGCCTCGCGGACATGCTCACCGAGCGCGGCCTCGAGGTGCAGGTGCTGGGCCGCGAGCTCGAGGTCGCCGGCGGGGGCTCCGACGGCGTCCACGACGCGATCCTCGATGCCGTCGTGACGCTGAACCTGCCTCTGGTGCGGATGGAGCGGCGTCGCCGCACGCTGGAGGAGCTGTTCCAGCCGGGCGCGGACGGCGCGGAGGCCTCGAATGGCGCAGGCTGAACCGACCCCCGGCTCCGGTTCGGCCACCGGCACGATCTACGACCTCGGGTACCAGGCGTACGAGGGCCCTCGCCGCGGGCGCGGCTACGCACTCTGGTCGCTCTACGTGCTCAGCGTGCGCAATGCCTTCGGCATCGGGCGCGGCGCGCTGCCGAAGGCGATGGCGTTCACGCTGCTGCTGTTCGCGCACGCGCTCGCCATCGTCCAGCTCATCCTCGGCGCCGTCCTGCCCGTCGACGAGTTCGAGTTCGTCACGCCCGAGGACTACTACGGGCTGATCCAGTTCATCCTCGTGCTCTTCGTGGCCGCCATCGCGTCCGACCTCGTCGGCAACGACCGCCGCACGAACACGCTCTCGCTCTACTTCTCGCGCCCCATCGAGCGCGACGACTACGCGCTGGCGAAGATCGCGGCGCTGTGCAGCAGCCTGCTCGCGCTCACGGTGCTGCCCCAGCTCCTGATGTTCGCCGGCAACGCGCTCGGCGCCAGCGACGGCCTGGACTGGGTGCGCGACAACGCCGACGAGCTTCCGAGGATCGTCGCGAGCGGCGCGCTGCTGTGCCTCGCGTTCGGCTCGCTGGGCATTCTCATCGCCTCGTACGCGGAGCGCCGGGCGTTCGCGATGATCAGCGTGATCGCGATCTTCCTGGTGAGCTTCACCGTGGTGGGCGTGGTGGTGTCGGAGATCGACAACGAGCAGATGCGCTGGGCGATCTTCTTCAGCCCGCTGCACGTGGTCGACGGCTCGACGCAGTACATCTTCGACTCGCTGCCCGAGATCCACGCCGACTCGAGGCGGGGTGAGCCCTCCGACCAGGTCGCGTGGGCCGACTTCCCCGGCTACGTCTGGCCGATCGCCACGTTCGCCTTCGCCGTGGTCGCCTCGGCGCTCGTCGTGCGCCGCTACCGGGGGTCCGTCTGATGGCCTCCGAGGCGGCCCGGGTCGAAGTCCAGAACGTCTCCCGCTGGTACGGCGACGTCGTGGCCGTGAACGACATCTCGTTCACCCTCGAGCCCGGCATCACAGGCCTGCTCGGCCCAAACGGCGCGGGCAAGAGCACGCTGCTGCACATGATCTCGGGGTTCCTGCGCCCCTCGGTCGGCGTCATCTCGGTGCTGGGCGCGACGGCGTGGCGGAACCCGGAGATGTTTCGCCGTGTCGGCCTGGTCCCGGAGCGCGAGTCCGTCTACTCATTCCTCGGTGCGCGCGCCTTCGCCGAGGCCAGCGCGCGCCTGCATGGCCTGCCGGACCCCGAGGACGCCGCCCGGCGCGCGATCGCGCGCGTCGAGCTGGAGGACGCGCAGGACCGGGCGATGGGGGGCTACTCCAAGGGGATGCGCCAGCGCGCCAAGATCGCCGCGGCGCTCGTCCACGACCCGGAGGTGCTCGTCCTGGACGAGCCCTTCAACGGGACCGACCCGCGCCAGCGGCTCCAGCTCATGGAGATGCTGCGCCGCATGGCCGCCGAGGGCTGCACCATCCTCTTCTCCTCCCACATCCTCGAGGAGGTCGAGCGCCTCGCGGAGAACGTGCTCGTGATCGTGAACGGTCGCCTCGCTGCCTCGGGCGACTTCCGCCAGATCCGCCGCCTGATGACGGACCGCCCGCACACCTTCGAGCTGCGCACCAGCGACAACCGCGCGCTGGCCGCGGCGCTCGTCGGCCTCCCGCACGTCTCGGCCGTGGAGCTCACGGACAGCCGCCTCGACGTGCGCACCACGGACTTCGGCGCCTTCACCGCCGCCATCGCGGCGGCGGTGCGGGACTCCGGCGTCACGCTCCAGCAGCTGCGCCCGGCCGACGAGTCGCTCGAGAGCGTGTTCTCGTACCTGGTGGGGTCATGACGCTCACGCTGCTCTCGCTGACGGCGCACCAGCTGCTGGGACGGCGGCGCGCGATCCTGATCGCGCTGCTGGCGCTGATCCCCGTCGGCGTCGCGTTGCTGATCCGCTTCGCCGGGGACACCGGCGACGGACCGGCGTACGAGACGGCGACGGACACCATCGTCGGCTTCGTGTTCCTCCTGCTGCTGCCCATCGGCGCGCTGGTCTTCGGCACGTCGGCGCTCGGCTCGGAGGTCGAGGACGGGACGGTGGTGTACCTGCTGGCGCACCCGATCGCGCGCTGGCGCGTGGTGGTGGTGAAGGCCGTCGTGGCGTCGGCCGCGACGATCCTGCTCACCGCGCCCGCGGCGCTGCTGACCGCCGTGATCATCCTCGGCGGCTTCGACGAGGAGTCGCTGTGGTGGGCTGCGACGGTCGCCACGGTCGTTGGTAGCGTCGTCTACAGCACGCTGTTCGTCGGGCTCAGCACGGTCACGAGCCGCGCGCTGATCATCGGGCTGATCTACGTCTTCGTATGGGAGGCGTTCATCACCAACCTCTTCAGCGGCACGCGCTGGGTGAGCGTGCGCGAGTACGTCGAGGGCACCGCCAACGCCCTCACCCCCGTGGAGTCGGTGACCGGCAAGCTCGACGGCCAGGAGGCCGCGATCGCCTCGGTCGTGGTCGTCGCGGCCTCACTCATCGTCGGGACGTGGTTCCTGACGCGCTTCGAGATCGGCGAGCGCGCCTAGCGAAGCCGGCGCGTCACATGGTCACTCAACCGCACCGAGCAGCGCGGCGATGACAATCACCCAGAGGACCAACGCCGGGGGGATCAGCAGCAAGGACGCTACTGCCGAGCCGATCGTGAATCCAAAGCCGAACCTGAACCCATCGCCTACCGACATCGGTCGCCTCCTCGGCTTGAGCCCATGCAGTGGGCCTCATGTCGCCGCGCGAACGCACACACAACGGCTGCTATGATCCGGCCTCACGCCGTACGGGGGACACGGGAGGCGCGGTGCAGGCGCTTGACGGTATTCGCGTAGTCGACCTGACCACCGGCGTTGCCGGGCCGCACTGCACCAAGCTGCTCGCCGACTTCGGCGCGGACGTCATCAAGGTCGAACCACCCGGCGGCGACCCCACTCGCAACGTCCCGCCCTTCGCCGGCGACGTCCCGCACCCAGAGCGCGGCCTGCTGTTCCTGCACCTCAACACCAACAAGCGCTCCGTCACGATCGACCCCGAGACCGAGGACGGCCTCGAGCTGCTCCTCGGCCTCATCGAGCAGGCCGATGTGGTCGTCGAGGACCTCGACCCTGGGGACGCCGAGGAGCTGGGGTTCGGCTACGAGCAGGTCTCGGCCAACCGCCCGGGGCTCATCTACTGCTCGATCACGCCGTGGGGGCAGAACGGGCCGTACGTCGACCTCGGATTCCGCGCCTCGGACATCGTGCTGCAGGGCATGGGCGGTCCGGTGTCCGCGACCGGCTCGCCCGACCGGGAGCCACTCAAGCTCGGCGGCAGCCTGGCGATGATGCAGGCCGGGCTCGTCGGCGCGTGGTCCGTCGCCATGACGCTGCTGCGCGTCGAGGCGGGCGGCGAGGGCGACCACATCGACGTCTCGGTCTACGAGACGCAGATGGGCTCGCGCGACCGCCGCACCACGTCGCTCACCACCTACGCCTACCAGGGCACGCCGAGCAGCCGCCGCGGCGGCGTCGCCGGGCTCGTGCTCGGCGGCGGCGCGCAGCCGTGTCTCGACGGGTACGTGAACATCACGGCGATCGGGGCCGAAGATCCACCAGTTCGTAGAGATGATCGGCCTCGGCCACCTCTCCGGCGACGAGCGCCTGATGCAGCCGCCCCTCACCCTCGACCCCGCGTTCGTCGAGGAGATCTCGACGGCGTACCTCGCGTGGTCGATGTCGCGCACGAAGCGCGAAGCGCTGATCGAGGCGCAGAGCTACGGCATGCTCTCGGGCGTCATCAACACGCCCGAAGACCTCGTGAACGACCCGGTGTTCCGCGGCCGGGGAGTCTTCGAGGAGATCGAGCACCCCGTGGCCGGCGCCTTCGAGTACCCGGGCCGGCCGCTGGTGATGGGCGAGACGCCGCGCCAGCAGCCGCGTCGCGCGCCCATGCTCGGCGAACACAACGCCGAGGTGCTGACGGAGCTCCTCGGCGTGACGGCGGACGACCTGCCCCTGCTCAAGGGCGTGGGCGCGATCTAGCGAGGCGGAGGGACGCGAGTCATGGGCAATCTCCCGCTCGAAGGCGTGCGTGTCGCCGACATCACCGTGGTGTGGGCGGGCCCGCACGTCACGCAGCTCCTCGGCGAGTGGGGCGCCGAGGTGATCCGCGTCGAGCCCCGGACCCGCATCCAGCCCGCGACGCGCGGAGCGGAGCGGAGGCCGCCGACCCCGGACGAGCTCAAGGCGATGGCCGCGCAGGGCGTGACGCTCGCGGGGTTCCCGGACTTCGTCGGCCGGCCCGACCCGTGGAACCGCGGCGCCTCCTTCAACTCGCACGGCCGCAACAAGCTGAGCATGACCGCCGACATCACCACGCCCGAGGGCCGCGAGGCGTTCCTCGACCTCATCGAGCACTGCGACGTCGTGGTCGAGAACAACGTGCCTGAGACGATCGAGAAGGCGGGCATCACCTACGACGTGCTGAGCCAGCGCAACCCGAAGCTGATCATGCTTCGCATGCCGGGGTTCGGCCTGAACGGCGAGTACAAGAACTACCGCGGCTTCGGGCTGCACATGGAGGCCGTGATCGGCCACACCCATATCCGCTCCTACCCCGACGACATCATCGAGGCGGCCGGGGACGTAGTGACCAGCGACGCCATCTCGGGCATCCAGGGCGCGTTCGCTGTCAGCATGGCGCTGCGCCACGTGCGCAAGACCGGCCGCGGGCAGCTGCTGGAGCAGCCCCTCGCCGAGGCGTTCCTGCCGATCATCGGCGAGTTCCTGCTCGACTACACCGCCAACGGCCGGGACACCGAGCCGCAGGGCAACCGCCACCGCACCCACGCCCCGCACAACTACTACCCCTGCCGCGGCGACGGCGACTACATCGCCATCGACTGCGACTCGGACGAGGCGTGGATGGCGATCTGCGAGTTCCTCGGCGCCGACGACCTGCTGGCGAACGAGGAGTGGATGACGGCCGCCGGACGCTACCGCGACCAGGTCGCGCTTGACCAGGCGCTCGGCGAGCACACTCGCCGGTTCGACCAGCGCGCGCTGTTCTTCGGGCTGCAGGCGGCCGGCGTCATCGCCGGCCCGGTGCAGAACGAGGCGGCGGCGTACGCCTGCCCGCAGCTCGCCGAGCGCGGGTTCTTCGAGGAGACCGGGAACACCTCGACGGGTACGCACCTCTACCCCGGCCTGAACCTGCGGATGGCGAACACCCCGAACCACATCCGCACCGGCCCGC
The DNA here is from genome assembly GCA_009840945.1 of Chloroflexota bacterium. Classification (GTDB taxonomy): domain Bacteria; phylum Chloroflexota; class Dehalococcoidia; order UBA2979; family UBA2979; genus VXMT01. The sequence continues at coordinate 58,172 of VXMU01000123.1, forward strand.
CGCTCCTCGGCGAGCACAACGAGTACGTCTACCGCGAGGTGATGGGCTACACCGAAGAGCAGTACCGCGCGCTCGAGGAGATCGAGCAGATCGGCTTCGGCTACGCCCCCGGCGTGGCCCCGTTCGCAGAAGAGCGGTAGCCAGGAGCAAGGCAGTCGCAGGGAATTGATCTGGTACACTCGGTGCAGAGCCAGATGTGACGCCCGGGCGGCGTCACTGCTGGCTCTTTGATTCTCTTGCGACCTGACGTCACTCTCCTTCCCGGACCTGTTCAGGCGGGTAGTGGGCTCGTTCGGGCATCCTGTACATTCCGGCGAGACGCCCCCGATCCGTGACAAAGTCCACACTGAGTTCAGCAACGGTCCGATAGTAGCGGCGCACCGCCGAATGGAAGTCATCTCCAGTAGTCGGCTCTTGAGAGAGTCCCTGTTCCTCATGGATGCGCACAACGCCCGCGAACATGTCCGCGATTTGAATGCCAACGGTGATTCTTGAGTCTACGTAGTAGGGCGAATCCGCGATCGCCGTGAGCGAGCGGCCTTCCTCACTCCGAAACAGGAAGCTGTCGAAGCGGCGCGGAAGACCTCCGTACTGTGACCCATCACCGTCGAAGAGCACGGTTACGTGATCTCCGGACGGGTCGGCCAGATAGTGCGCGCATTGGAGCAGGTACCGGAACTGATCCGGTAACCACGCCTCGTCGTCAGAGACCTCATCAGTTGGTCGATGCATCACAACGGAGAACACGGTGAGCGGGAGATTGCTGCAGAGGTCGAAGAACGCCTCGACGAAGTCGCGCTTTTCAGGGATCCGCCGGAACGTCCTTCGGTTGAGAAGGCTCCGCGCTTTCAGTTCGATGTCAGGATTGGGGAGCAGCTGCTGTTTCAGTCCGTGGATCTGACTGGATACGCGACGAACATCCTGTTCGGCGATGCAGAGGGCCACGACTACCGGGCGCGTGTTGGCATCGTGCATGTGCGGATGGCCGCTCTCGTCGATGAACACTAGCATCGCAACTGCCGATCGTGGCTCGCCGCGCTTCGCGCACTGACCACGGACGTTGTGGCCACTCAGCCCAGCTATCCGGAAAGACAGAGACCGCCACGGGGGCGGTCTCGACCCTACCGTCGAATCGGTAGGGGGGATTGCAAAGAGCCTACGGTGACTATCACCACGCGTCAACGATGGTTGCGGATATCCGTATCGTTATGAATCACGCACGGAATAAGACAGAGACCGCCACGGGGGCGGTCTCGACCCTACCGGCGAAGCGGTAGGCGGGATACAACCACGCTAGCCCGAGGGCCCTGCGTCGGTCAACGACGGGACGACATCGGGCGCTACTCCTCGTCTGGCACCCGCGTCGAGTGGTAGACCACCAGCTTGCTCGTGCCGTCGACATCGACCCAGACGCCTGTGAAGTGGGCGTCGAAGATGAGCGGGGGGCGGTCATCGTAGTCGATGCGCATGTGGTTGAGGCCGTTCACGATCGTCGTGTTCGGGTACGTCCGCACGCTCATCTGGTCGAAGTCCATACGGGCGCTGCTGCGGCGCTCTTTGCGCCTGGCCTCGATGATTTCGTCCCCAGGCTCCACGAGCCCGTTCATGTGGGTGTAGGTGAAGTCCGGCGCCAGGAGTTCCTCGAGCGCCTCGGGGTCGCCTTTCAGCATCGCAGCGGAGAACTCGAGCATCCGCGCGATCGCTGCTGCCTCGATGTCCGTTTGTTGTCTGGTCTGAACCATGTGGTTGCTCCGTTCGCCCGACGCCCGCGGCGCCTATTCCTCGTCCGGCACCCGCGTCGAGTGGTAGACGACGAGCTTGCTCGCGCCGTCGATGTCGACCCATACGCCCGTGAAGTGCGCGTCGAAGGCCAGCGACGGGCGGTCCTCATAGTCGATGCGCATGTGGTTGAGGCCGTTCACGATCGTCGTGCTCGGGTACGTCCGCACCGCCATGCCCTCGAAGTCCATGCGGTCGTTGTGACGACCGTTGTGCACCGACTCGATCAGCTTGTCGCGAGGCTCCACGAACCCGCCCATGTGGGTGTACGTGAAGTCCGGCGCCAGCATCTCCTCGAGTGCCGCGGCGTCACCCTTGACCATCGCGCGGGAGAACCTCTGCATGCGCTCGATGGCTGCTCCCTCGACTTCTGTCATCTGCTCGGACTGGACCATCGCTGTCCTCCGTTCGCTCTCGACGCGCCCAGCCTACACGGTCGGGACGACCGGCAGGACCAGCCGCGAGGGGTGTGCGGCCGAGTGGTGCACGTACTGGTGCGCCGGCACGAAGCGCGTGGCCGACGCGGGCGCCTCGCCGGTGTTGGGGTTGCGGTCGAAGCGCGGGAAGTTGCTGCTCGACACCTCGAGGCGGACGCGGCTGCCTGCCGCGAACACATTGCTCGTGTTCCGCAGGTCGATCGTCACCGATCGCACCACGCCCGGCTCGAAGCGCGCGCGCACGATGCCGTCGCCGAGGTTACGCGCGAACCCGTCCGGTGCGACCTCGACGAGCTTCGCCGTGAAGTCCGTGGACGGCGCGCTGCTGGCGACGTGCAGCTCGACGCTCAGCGGCCCGCTCACGTCGAGCGGCTCGGCGAGGGGCGCCGAGTCGTAGACGAGCACGTCCTGGCGCTCCCCGACGCGCCGCTGGTCGAACGCGCCGTCGACGCGGCCGCCGCCGCCGACGGTCGGTACGGGGCGCAGCGGGTGGTACAGGAACTCGTCGGGCGGCTCGTCGCCGCCGGGCTCGCGTTCGAGGCGTCCGTCGCCGCCCGCGCCGTTCGCGGCGCCGCCGCCGCGCAGGAAGAACGAGGTCGGCCTCGCGTCCGGCGGCGGCCACGACTCCGACTCGCGCCACGCGTTGGGCCCCATCGTGAAGTAACGGACGGGTGCGCCGAGCTCGGCGGGCGGGTCGCGGTCGAAGAGGTGCCAGTCGAACCAGCGCAGCGTGCGCTCGGCGAGGTCCACGTCGGCCTCGGGGCCGAAGTCCACCGCGCCGATGGTGCGGAGCGCCGGCAGGGAGTGGTTCCACGGCCCCACCAGCAGCCGCTGGCCGTCGCGCGCCACCTCGGTCGCGCCCCGCTCGCGCACGGCATTGAAGGTCTGCGGCGGCCCGCCCGCGAAGAGGTCGTACCAGCCGCCGACGCCGAGCGCGGGGACGCGGACGTTGCCGGCCTGCGCCGAGATGTCGACCGCCTCCCACTCCTCGTCGCGCTCGGGACGCGCGAGCCAGTCGAAGTAGTACGGCGCGGGCGCGACCTCGCGGTAGAGCGGGAGCTGGTCGAGCGGCGCGAAGGAGCCGGTCGCGCGCAGGCGGGCGAGCGCGCTCATCGCCCGTGCCTCGCGCTGCTCGTACTCGGCGCGGTCGATGCCGCTGCGTTCGAGGACGCGCAGCGAGAGGTTGGCGGCGACCCAGCCGGTGTTGAAGCCGAGGTGGAACGCGCCGCCCTCGTACGTCCAGCCCTCGAGGAAGTCGGAGCCGGTCATGAACGTCGCGATTGCTCGCAGTGAGGGCGGGGCGGCGATGGCAGCGAGCCACGGCGTCGCGCCCATGTACGACATGCCGTACATGCCGACGCGCCCGTCGCACCACGATTGTGCGGCGCACCACTCGACGGTGTCGTAGCCGTCGTCGATCTCCTGCAGGAAGGGGTGCAGGTCGCCCTCGGACTCCCCGGTGCCGCGGCAGTCCTGGATCACGACCACGTACCCGCGCGCGACGGCGTCGAAGGGCGCGAAGACGGAGCCGAACGCGCCTTCCTTCAGGTACGGGGTGCGCAGCAGTAGCGTCGGCGAGGGGCCCACCTGCCCGTCACGCACGACGTCGGCGCGGAGTATGGCGCCGTCTCGCATCGATACGGGCACGTCGCGGTCGATGACGATCGTCACGGCGTGCGCAGTCTAGCAGGGCGGCGTCGCCGCCCAGTGGCCCGGGGGCAGGTGCGGACGGTCTAGCGGAGCTCCGGCGGGAGCCCGCTCTGCGACGCGCCGCCCTTGCCGAGGAGCTGGCGGAGGATGTGGATGTAGCCGAGGTGCTGGTTGCCGTGCGAGACGACGACCTGCCCCAGCATCGCGCCGCGTGTCAGCTCCAGCATCTGGCCCTCGATGCGCGCGCTCACGCCCTCGGCGAACGACGCGTCGTCCATCGTCTCGATCTTGGCGACCACGGCCTCCGTGGCGTCGCGGCAGTACCGTTCGAGGCTCTCGACATCCGGGAAGCGCATCCCCTGCACGTCGGCGAGGTCCATGCCGGTGCCCTGCTCGTTGCGCGGGAAGTCCCACGCCTCCGCCAGGCCCTGCTGCCGCCACACCGGCGGCTCGCGGTGGAAGACGAACTGCACGATGTTGTCGGCCGAGCGCAGCACGTGCCACGCGTTGAAGCCGATGGACGTGCTGTCCTCCATGGGGAGGGCGTGCAGCTCGTCGAGCGTCAGGTCCGTGAGCGAGTGCGTGATCTCGTTGAGCAGCCGCCCGACCATCCGCGAGTACTCGGCTGCCAGCACGTTCGACATCGATACCTCGTTCCCCGCTCGGAGCCTGCTTGCTAGTCGCCGTTGAGCTTCGGGACGTTGAGCTGGTCCATGACCCGCTCGAAGACCTCGTACTCCTGCGCGCCGACGACGGCGTAGCGCTCGTTGAGGATGAACGTCGGCACGCCGGTCACGCCGACGGCCTGCGCCCAGGCGATGCCGTTGTCGACTTGCTGGCGGTAGCGGCCCGTCTGCAGGGCGTCGCGCAGGTCGTCCACGTCGAGCCCGACGTCGCCACCGATCTGCAGCAGCGTGTCGAGGTCGCCGATGTTGCCGTCCTCCTCGAAGTGGGTGCGGAACAGCGCGCGGTGGAGTTCATCGCCGTCGTGGCCGAGCTCCTGCGCGTACTCGGCGGTCTCGAGCGAGAGGTGCGAGTTGGGCGTGAAGGTGCGGCCGCGCCGGAAGGTGATACCCGCCTGCTCGCCACGCAGTTCGAGCGGGGACGGCGGGTCGCCGGGCTTGGTGTAGGGCTCGCGGGTGCGGCCCTCGGGCGGGATCGACGGGTCGAGCAGGAAGGGCGCCCAGCGGACGTCCACGTCGTACTGCTTGCGGAGCTTCTCGACCTCGACGAGGCCGACATAACACCACGGTCAGATGAAGTCCGAGACGATGATGAGCGAGGTGCGCTCTGCTTCGGCGTCGGGGTTGATGGGGTCGGTGGTCATGGAGGAGTCTCCCGCGGCTGCGCGGTCAGTGTACGCGCTTCGCGCCGAAGGGGGCGCAGTCCGGCCGCCGTCGTCCGGGGACGCTCACGGCCCTGAGATCGGCCGGACGTCGACGCTCTCCGCTGCGAGGGCGAACGCCACGCCCTCGACGGTGAGGTCGGCGATCTTGGACTGCACGATGCCGATCACGTTGCCGCAGATGTCGATGAGCGGGCCGCCGCTGTTGCCGGGATTCGCCGGCGCGTCGGTCCGGATGTAGTGCAGGCCATCCTCGACGAACCGCTCCGAGACGACCCCGCGGGTCACGCCCGCCGCGGCCGTGCGGTGACCGAGGCCGTAGCCGATGACCAGGGTGTCGGAGCCGTACTCGGGCGGGGCGCCCCAGGTCAGTGCGCGGGCGTTGCTGTCGGCGCTCAGCACCGCGAGGTCGCCATCGGCGTTCGTTCCGATCACCTTCGCGGTGACGTCGAGCGTGGCGTTCGTGAGTTGCACGGTGTCTTCCCCGGACACCACGTGCTCGGCGGTGAGCCAGCGGAAGTTGCCGACGTAGAAGGCCGTGCCGGCGCGGTCGCCCGCGTGCACCTGGGCGACGCTTGCACTGACCCGCGCGGTGGCCGTTGCGGCGGTGCACTCGGCGAGCGGCGGGTCCGGGTCGGGCTGCGCGACGCCGTCGCGCCGGGCGATGAGCCGTGTGCCGGCGGGGACGCCGCCCGGGTAGAGCTCGTGGAAGCCCCGGTTGACGATGTCCGGGGCGGCGGTGATGAGCGGCACGTAACGGCTCCCGGTCCACGCGTACAGCGCGCGGATGTCCGAGCGGTACGCGCACGACTCCAGCTCCGGAACGCTGCCGCCCTCGTACGTCACTGTGAAGAAGCCGTGGCTCAGGGGGCCCTGCAGGCAGGGCGAGGGCGACTGGGCCGCTGTATCGGCCACGCTCGCCAGGGACACGACGGAGAGGATGGCGAGGGCCGCGACGAGCTTCCGGGCGGCGACCGAGGGTGACGGCTGCATCTCGCGCTTCCCTGCTGCGTCCTGCCTGAGTTGCGTCCCGGCTGCCGTGGAACGCGACAATCGTACCCGCATGGCGGCGTACCAACGCGCACGCGCGCCCGTTATGATGGGCGCCGTGTGAGGCCCGCCGCGCGGGGGAGATCGCCTCGAAACACCAACGGCAGGTCCTCGCGCCGCGCCGTCATGGCGCGCCAGCGAGTTGAGCGGAACGCGAACACGCGCGTGAGGAGTGCCAACAGTGGCTGTGCAGACTTTCGAGCTCATCGACTACGAGGTCCGTGACCGGACCGCGTGGATCACCATCAACAACGCCGAGCGGATGAACGCGCTGAGCATCGGCGTCGTGAACGGCCTGTACGACGCCTTCACGGAGTTCACGAACGACGACGACGCGCTGGTCGCGATCCTCATCGGTGGCGGCGGCCGCGCCTTCTGTGCGGGCGCTGACCTCGTCGCGATGACGCAGCGCGACCAGACCGAGGGACAGGGCGCGCCCGCTCCCACGCGGCCGGGGCTGGAGGCCGTCTCCGAGTGCCCGAAGCCGATCATCGCAGCCATCGACGGCTACGCGCTGGCCGGCGGGATGCAGCTTTCGAGCCGCTGCGACATCCGCATCGCGACCGAGAAGTCGCGGGTGGGCATGCCCGAGGTCCGACGCTCCCTCGTCGCCGTCGGCATGGTCGACACGGCCGAACGGTTCGTGCCGCGCGGCGAGGCGATGTGGATCCTGCTCACCGCGGACCACATGACCGCCGAGCGCGCCTACGACATCGGGTTCCTGCAGGCGCTGGTGCCCGACCGCGACGCGCTCATCGCCGAGGCGACCCGCGTCGCCGACGAGATCAAGAAGAACGCGCCGCTGGCGGTGCAGGCGGTCAAGCGGACCATCGTCCACACCAGCCACATGTCGCCGCTGGACGCGATCCACTACCGCAACGCTCTCAACGAGAAGGTGGAGCAGAGCGAGGACCGCATGGAGGGCCCCAAGGCCTTCGCCGAGAAGCGCGACCCCGTCTGGAAGATGCGCTAGACGATTCCCACCGGAGCGGCGTCCGCGGCGGGACGTCGCTCCACACCGGCGGAGGCTGCCGTCCGGGTCTGTCCCGGGCGGCCGCTTCCGCCGTACGGCTTCCCCCACCTCGCCGGGGGATGCACGCGTCGTTCGAGCAGGCGAGGAGGCCGCCGGGTGCGGCGGCGTGAGGAGGACGCCATGAGCGGGCCATTCGAGGCGCTGCGGGTCATCGACCTCAGCAGCGGACAGCCGGGGGGCGTCACCACCATGGTGCTCGCCGACTACGGGGCCGACGTGATCAAGGTGGAGCCTCCCGGCGGCGACCCCGGCCGCGCCGAGCCCGCCAGCCCGATGTGGCTGCGCGGCAAGCGCAGCGTGACGCTCGACCTCTCCGACGCCGCGGACCGCGGCCGCCTCCACGCGCTCGTGCGCGGCGCCGACGTGGTCGTCGCCTCGTTCGCACCGGGCGAGGGCGAGGCCGCCGAGGCCGACTACGAGACGCTCTCGGCGCTCAACCCCGGCCTCGTCTACTGCTCGATCACGGGCTGGGGCCTGAGCGGCCCGTACGCACACTACCCGGCCAGCGAGCCGCTGGTGGCTGCGAAGTCCGGGCGCATGCAGTCCTTCGCCGGCGTCGTCCGCCGCGAGGGCCCCGCGTACAGCGCGGTCAAGACGGGCACCCACGCCGCGACGCAGTCGGCGATCGCCGGCATCCTCGGCGCGCTGCTCGTGCGCGACCGGCTCGGCTCCGGGCAACTCGTGGAGACGAGCGTGCTGCGCGGGATGCTGCCGTACGACTTCCGCACGCTCATCGCCGAGCAGCTCACGCCGCGCTACCCCTCGCTGCTCGCCGACGACCCGTTCGCGCGGTTCGGCCCGGACGGGCTGCCGATGCTCGGCTACCAGCCGGTGATGACGAAGGACGGGCGCTGGATCCAGTTCGCGAACCTGCTGGAGCACCTCGTGCACTCCAGCCTGGTGGCGATGGACCTCGCCGCCGACGTGCTCGGCGACCCGCGCTACGCGGGGACGCCGAACGGGCTCACGCCCGAGGCGCGCGAGGAGGTCCGCAACATCATGCTCGAGCGCGTCCAGGAGCGGACGGCCGCCGAGTGGATGGAGGCGTTCAGCGAGAACGGGAACGTCGCCGCCGAGATCGTCGGCACGGCCCAGGAGGCGCTCAGTCACCCGGACATGGAGGCGAACCGCGAGGTCGTCGACATGGAGCACCCGGAGCACGGCACCGTGCGGCAGCTCGGGCTGCTCGCGCGGCTCACCGAGACGCCGGGCGAGGTCGGCGGCGCCGGCCCGCAGCCCGGCGAGCACACCACCGAGGTGCTCGCGGAGGCGCCGCGCGCCGCGTGGACGCCGCCCTCGACGAACGGCTCGCCGCCGAAGCACCCGCTTGAGGGTGTGACGGTGCTGGAGTTCGCGACGATCATCGCCGCGCCGCTCGGCGCGTCGCTGCTCGGCGACATGGGGGCGCGCGTGATCAAGGTCGAGCCGGTCGACGGCGGCGACCCGATCCGCGGGCTCGGCGTCGGCCTCGGCGCGATGTTCGGCTCCGCCAAGACCACGGCGTCGAAGGAGAGCATCTGCATCGACCTCAAGTCTGAGCGCGGGCAGGAGATCGTGAGCAGGCTCATCGAGCACGCCGACGTGATCGTCCACAACTACCGGCCGGGCGTGCCCGACCGCCTGGGCATCGGCTACGAGCAGGCGAAGGCGATCAAGCCCGACATCGTGTGGGTCAGCGTCAACGGCTACGGCCCCGACGGGCCCGGCGCTCGCCGGCCCTCGGCGCACCCGATCCCGGGTGCGGTCTGCGGCGGGGCGCTCATGCAGTCCGGCGTGGACTGGCCGCCCAACGGCTACAGCTCGATCGACGACATCCGCGAGGCCTCGCGCTGGTTCTCGCGCGCGAACGAGGGCAACCCGGACCCGAACACCTCGATGTGCGTCGCCACCACGGCGATGCTCGGCCTCATGGCCCGCCACCAGACGGGCAAGGGCCAGCGCATCTTCCTCAGCATGCTGGGGGCCAACGGCTACGCGAACGCCGAGGACTTCTTGTCCTACGACGGCAAGGCGGAGCGGCCGACGCTCGACCGCTGGCTGCACGGCACCAGCGCGCTCAACCGCCTCTACCGCTCGCAGGACGGCTGGGTCTTCCTCGCAGCCGATGACGACGCGTCGTGGGGCGCGCTGGCCGCCGCCAGCGTGAACGGCATCGGCGCCGACGGGCGCTTCGCGACGGCCGAGGGCCGCCGTGAGCACGACGCCGCGCTGACCGAGGCGCTCGAGGCGATGTTCGCCCTGCGCGACGCCGACGAGTGGGAGCGCGACCTGATCGCCGCCGGCGTCGGCTGCGTCAACGCCGGCGCCTACGACAGCCCTGGCGCGTTCCTCCTGGAGGACGAGCACGCGCAGGCCAACGGACTGCTCACCGACGCGCAGCACGCGCTGTGGGGCGAGTACCGGCGGTGGGGCCCGCCCTCGACGTTCAGCGCGACGCCGGGCAACCCGCACGCGGGCGTGCTCGCGGGGCAGCACACCGACGAGCTGCTGGCCGAAGCGGGCTACAGCCCGGCCGAGGTCGAGGCGCTGCGCGCCGACAACGTCGTGTGGTCCGAGGTGCCGATGGAGCTGCCGGAACCCGTGACCGTCGCGTAGCGAGGACGTGTGATGGCGGGTGACCGCATCGGCGTCGGGATCGTCGGCGCGAACGTGCGCTACGGGTGGGGCACGCGCGCCCACCTGCCGGCGCTCGCCGCGCTCCCTGAGTTCGAGGTCGTCGGTGTCGCGACGACGCGGATGGAGACGGCCACCGAGACGGCGGAGCAGCACGGCATCCCGCACGCCTTCGACAGCGCACAGGCGCTGGCCGAGCACCCCGACGTCGAGCTCGTGCTGGTGTGTGTGCGCGTGCCTGCCCACCACGAGTTGACCGCGACGGCGCTGCGCGCCGGCAAGCACGTCTTCACCGAGTGGCCCCTGGGCGCGAACACGACCGAGGCGCGCGAGTTGCTCGACCTCGCGGAGTCGGCGGGCGTGCGGCACATGGTCGGGCTACAGGCGCGCGCCGCGCCGCAGTTCGTGCGGATGCAGCAGCTCATCGCCGAGGGCTACGTGGGGGATGTCCTCTCCGCCACGATGCGCCAGACGCTGCCGGGCGCGGGGCCGCGCCGCGAGTCCTTCGCGTGGGCCGTCGACGCTTCCAAGGGCGCCTCGACGCTCTCGATTGCGTCGGGGCACGCGCTGGACGCGCTCGCGTTCTGCCTCGGCGAGTTCCGCTCGGTGAGCGGGACCGTCGCGACGCGCGTGCGCACCGTCGACGTCATCGACACGGGCGACACCGTCGAGGTGACCTCGCCGGACACGGTGCACGTCTCGGGCGAGACGGAGGGCGGCGCGGCCGTCTCCGTCGCGATCAGCAGCGTCCCGTCCCACGGATCGGGGCTGCGGTTCGAGGTCCACGGTTCGGAGGGCGTGCTGCTGCTGACCTCGGACGGCATGTCACAGATCGCCGCGCTTTCGCTGAGCGGCGCGCGCAGCGGGGACGGCGAGGTCGCCGAGCTGCCGATCCCCGACGACTGCTGGTGGGTGCCACGGGACCTCGTCGGCCCCGGGCTCAACGTGGCCCAGCTCTTCCGCCGCCTCGGCGAGTCGATCCGCAACGGCGAGCCGGTCACACCCGACTTCGCCCACGCGGTCCGCCGCCACGAGCTCCTCGACGCGATCCAGCGCGCCTCCGACACCGGGGAGCGGCAGACCATCTCGTAGTGCCGTCGTCGGACGGGTGGCCCCCCAGGTCGTGGGCGCTACCGCGCTGACCGTACTTACGACGCGAGTGAGACCGACCTGCGTGGCTCGTTGATCACGGCGACGTGCTCGTGCCAGTCCGGCTCACGCTCTGGCCCGGCGATCTCGTCGCACTCACGGAAGAACGCTTCGAGCTCCGCGTCCGACTCGAAGGGCCGGGAGCGCGCTCGGCCGTCGCGCTCCGGTTCGCGCTGCTGCTGCTCCATCGCGCACTCCTCGACCCCGACAGACGTACCTGACTCTCTAGTGGACGAACATGCCGCCGTTGACGTTGAACACCGAGCCCGTGATGTAGGTGCCCTCGGTGACGATGTAGCGGACGAGGCTCGCGACCTCCTCGGGCTCGCCGAGGCGGCCGAGCAGGATCTCGCCCATCAGGTTCTCACGCTGCTGCTCGTTCAGCCCCGACAGCATGTCGGTCTCGATGAACCCCGGCGCGACCGCGTTGACGTTGATGTGGAAGCGAGCGCCCTCGCGCGCCAGCCCGCGCACGAAGCCGATCGCCGCCTCCTTCGAGGTGCCGTAGTTGACCAGCCCCAGCCGGCCCGTCTCGCCGACGATCGAGGAGATGCAGACGACGTGCCCGCCGCCGGCCTCGCCCATCACCGGCCAGACCGGCTTCGTGACGTTGTAGAGCCCGTTCACATTGGTCTCGATGACCGTGTGCCACTCCTCGGGCGTCATGCGCGCGACCGTGCGGTCCGCGGTGGTGCCGGCGTTGTTGATGAGCACGCGCACCGGCCCGAGGTCGTTCACGACTGCCTCGACCATCGCCTCACATGCCGCGGTGTCGGAGACGTCCGCCTGGTAGGCGCGTGCGGAGCCGCCCGCGCCCTCGATCTCGGAGACGACTCCCGCGGCCGCGTCGGCGTTTGCCCGGTAGTTGACCGCGACGGCCGCGCCCTGGCCCGCGAGCTCCAGCGCGATCGCCCGCCCGATGCCCCTCGACCCGCCCGTGACGAGTGCGACCTGTCCGTCCAGCGCTCCAGCCATGTGATGCCCTCCTCGGTGTCGTGTTGCGTTGCCGCGCGCACCGTACAGCACCGAGGGCGTGGGCGGGGAGTGGCGAGGCGCTCCGCCGTCGGGCACCAGATCCAGCCGCCACCGCCTGACGGTGCGACGCCGTATCCTGCTTGGCACGGCCCGGCTACGCGGCCCGCACCAGGGCTGGCTTCCGGGCGCCCCGGCGCTGGCCCCGCTGCCCCGAGGCCGTACGACCGCCCCCACGGGCGGTGAGTTGGAGCCTGCATGCTCTCCCGCGCGTTCGTCGTGCTGTGGATTGCGATGGCCGTCGCGGTCATGGGCATCGCGATGGTCTCGCCGCTGCTGCCCGTGTTCGTGCGGGAGGAGCTGCACGCCCCCGAGTTCGCCGTCGCGCTCTCGTTCTCCGCCATCGCGATCTCGCAGATCGCGACCTCGCCGGTCGTGGGGCGCTTCTCGGACCGGATCGGGCCCAAGCCCTTCATTGTGCTGGGCTTCTTCGTGTACGGCGCGGGCGGGGTCGGCTTCATCTTCTCGCAGACGTGGGAGCAGGTGATCTTCTTCCGCGCCCTCTCCGGCGTCGGCGCAGCCTCGATGTTCCCAACCACCATGGCGTACGTCGGCCGTCTCGCCCCGCCGGGCTACGAGGGCCGCTACATGGGGGCGTTCTCGATCTCGTGGATCGCCGGCTTCGGCATCGGCCCGCTGTTCGGTGGCACGATCCGCGACTTCGTCTCCTCGGACGCGGCGTTCGCCACGATGTCGATGATGCTCTTCGCGGTGGGCGTGGCGGTGTTCCTGCTCCTCCCCGCGGGACGGCCCGGCGCGAGCAGCAGCAGCGACTACGAGGAGGACGAGGCCCTCGAACCCGGGCTGCCGATGATCGAGGTGCTGAAACGCCCGATCGTACAGGCGGCCATCGCCGGCCACCTCGTCGTCTCGGTGGGGTGGGGCGCCGGGTACACGTTCATCGCGGTCTACGTGGTGAGCGCCGACGGCCTGGGGACGGGCAGCGCGACGTTCGCCGGCGTGCTGCTCGCCTCGCGCGCGCTGGTCACGGCGGCGGCTCAGCTTGTCACCGGCCCGCTCGCCGACCGCATGAACCGCGTGTTCCTGTCCGTGCTCGGATTCAGCATCGCCGGCGCGGCGCAGTTCGTCGTCCCCGACATACCTGGCGTGACGACCGAGATCTCGATCCTCGGCGGCACGCTCGTGATCGTGCCGTGGCTGCTGCTGCTCTTCCTCGTCGTCGGCCTCGGCGAGTCCATCGAGTTCCCCGCCCAGCAGGCGATCTTCGTCGACGCGGGCCGCGCGGTGGGGATGGGCACGGTGATGGGCATCCAGCAGACGGCGGGCGGGGTCGGCTTCCTGTCCGGCTCGATGTTCGGCGCGCTGGTCGTGGGCCTGTGGGGCCTAGACGCGGTCTTCCGCTACGCGGGGCTCGCGATGTTCATCGGCGGCTTCGGCTTCTGGCTACTCATGATCCGTGCGCGGCGTGACTTCGCGATGCTCGAGGCGGCAGCGGCGGCCGACCTCCGCGCGCGTTACGCGTCGGATGGAGCCGGACGCGGCGCGCCGCCCCCGGCGGCGGCGCTCACGGCGGGCAACGGCGCGCGGCCCGCCCACGTCACCCACTACGGGATGAGCGAGACGACCCAGCCCGACCGGTCGCTGCGTCCCGCCATGTCGGGCGTCGACCGCGAGTGAGCGGCTTTCGCGCCGCGGGGTGGTGCGCGTTAGCGCCATCCCTTGTCAAACTGTCGCCGTGATCGGCATCGTCCTCGCCACCGACCAGGGTCTGATGCACGTCCTCCCCGGGGCGGACGCAGAGTTGGCGCTTCCCGGCGTGGTGTGCATCTCGCTCGACTACCGCGACGGCGTCGCGGTGGCGGCGGCGCCGGAGCGCGGCGTGTGGATGAACGAGGGCGACGGCTGGCGGGAGGTGTGGGAGGGCAATGCCCACATCGTGCGCCTCGGCGGGGACGGCGTCTGCTACGTCGGCGAGTCGCCTCCGCGGCTGCACCGCACGCGAGACGGCGGCGAGACGTGGGACGAGCTCGTGAACGTGCCGAGCATCGTGCGGGCGCACGCGGCGCGCCGGCCGGGCGCCTCGCGCACCGAGGTCACGATCGTCGGCATCACGTTCCCGCAAGGCCAACTGCTGCTCGGTATGCGCGGCATGGGTACGTGGCTGTCGCGCGACCGCGGGCTCTCATGGATGCGTGGCGACCAGATCGAGCTGTCGGCCCGCTCGGAGCCGCTGCAGGCGGTGGCGCTGGGCGAGCACCTCAACGGCCTCTGGGACCACCTCGAGCGCAACGACCGCCTCTACGCGGCGTCGCGGAGCGGGTTCTTCCGCTCCGACGACGGCGGCTTCACCTGGCAGCGCACCCAGCAGGGGCTGGACCGCTACTACGCGAACGGCGTCGCCGTGCTCCCCGGCACGCCCGACACGCTCCTGCTCTCGATCGCGGCGAGGGCCGCCGACGCCGAGGAAGGCCCCGAGGCGGCGCTCTTCCGGTCGGTGAACGGCGGCCTGATGTGGGACCGCGTGGAGCTGGGCGGCGAGGATGAGTGGACGCGTCCGCCGCTAGTGGGCGCGGTCGTCGGCGGGATGGACATGCTGTTCGCACAGGCCGGCGACACGATCTGGGCCTCGCACGACAAGGCCGCGCGCTGGCTGCCGATCGCCGAGGGGCTTCCCCCCGCGACCGCGATGGTCGCCGCGCTGTAGGCGGGACGCCCTCGCGGGTCGCCCCTACCCGCGACTGCCTTCGAGGAACGTGCGGGGCGCCTCGAACAGCATCGCTTCGATGTCGGCGTCGGAGACGCCGGCCTCGGAGAGCCGCGGGCGGACCTCGTTGACGATGTACGTGAAGCCGCTGGGCGGCTCGTGCGGCCCGTGTCGGCGGTACGAGTTGTGCTCCGGCGCATGGTCGTGCGCGAGCATGATGTGGTCCGCCCGGCCCTCGGCGCATAGCGTCGCGATCGCCGCGATCACGTCACCCTCGATGTCCGGCGTCCAGCTGAAGCGGTCGATCGAGAGGTAGTGCCCGGCTTCGAGCACCTCGCGCAGGTACTCGACATCGCCCGTGTACGAGTGCCCGATAGCCACGAGGTGCGGCGCGACGCCCGTGTCGGCGAAGACGCGCATCTGCTCGCGGCCGATGGTGTAGGGGCCGGTGTGCGTGGTGGTCGGGACGCCCGTGCGCGTCGACGCCTCCGCCGCGCCGCGCAGGATTGCCTCCTCCTGCGGGCCGATGCCCGGCGGGTCGGCGTTCGCGACCTTGATGACGCCGGCGCGGATGTCCGTGCCGCCGACGCCGACCTCGATCTCGTGCTGGAAGATGTCGGCGTACTCCTCGGCCGTGGCCTCGCGCATCGCGCGCGGCGGGTCGAGCCAGAGGCCACTCGCGATGACGACGTTGACGCCGGAGCGCTCCGAGACGGTGCGCATCAGCATCGGCATGCGGCCGAGGTCCGGTGTGGTGACGTCGACGATCGTGCTGACACCCGCCTCGCGCGCCTCGACGAGCTCGGCGGTGGTGTGGTCGAGCTCGGCCTCGGTGTCGAAGAGCCACGGGTAGTAGTCGCGTAGCCCGGCCGAGGTGACGAAGAGGTGCTCGTGCCCGTACGTGAGGCCGAGCTGGTCGCTGGGCACCGGCCCCAGCACCGTCTGGATGTCGACCATCGTTGCCTCCTCGGTCTACCAGGCTACGGGGCGGAATCTGCCATGCCGGTGTGCGTGAGTCGAGCTTGCGCCGCCGCCCCCGGCAAGGCGGCGCCGTCCGTCGCGAGTGGCGCGGCGGGAGCGAGGGGCCGGACCGGCGTGGGCGCGGCGGGCGCGGGCATTGCGGGCGCGGGTGGCGGGCCGGCCGCCCGCGCGGCCTGGAGCTCGTTCCACATCGGGCGGCGCACGATCAGCACGAAGATCGCGCCGCACGCCGCGATGCCGGCGTAGATGGTGAAGATGACGTCGTACGTGCCGGTCTGGTCGAACACGAACCCGGCCAGGACCGGCGCGATCATGGTGACGGGCGTCTGGAACATGCTCGCCAGCCCTCGCAGCGTCGCGAAGCGGAGCGTGCCGAAGTAGTCGCCGATGAGCGTCATCTGCACGACGAGCCAGGCGGCATGTCCGAGCCCGAAGGCCGCGTAGTAGAACGGGATCAGCCACAGCCGTCCGGGCTCGAGCTGCACGAACATCAGCATCCCGATGCCCAGCAGCACGAAGCCCAGCGCGTAGACACGCCGCCGTCCGAGGGTGTCGGCGATCCACCCGGCGACGATGCGCATCGCTACCTGGAACGCGCCGTAGAACGCCACGATGAGCGCCGCGAAGCCGGTCGAGAACCCGTTCTGCTCCAGGTGCGGCACCTGCAGCACCACCCACGCCACGATCGCGAACGTGCCGCACGCGTTCGCCAGCGCGAGGAGGTAGAAGGCGGGGATCCGCAGCCCGGCCCCGACGGTGTAGCCGGTGAGCGCCGGCGTTGCGATGGGCCCGCCCGTGCGCTCCTCGGGCGCCTCGCCGTCGGGGAGGTAGCCGTAGGGCTGCGGGCGGTCGCGCAGCAGGAGCGCGAGCGGGAGGCCGACGCAGAGCACGACCGCGGCGGCGATCATCAGCGTCTCGCGCCAGCCGAGCCACCCCACGAAGAGCGCCACGATCGGGACGACGAAGTAGCCCGCGCCGTTGCCGGCGTTGAGCACGCCCATCGCGCGGGCGCGCTTGCGCTCGAACCAGTTCATGACGGCGGCGGAGAACGCCATCAGCGAGCCGATGCTGTTCCCGGTCGCCATGAGCAGGCTGGCGAGGTAGTAGACCTCGAGGCTGCGGGCCTGCGAGAAGAGCAGCAGACCCAGGCTGAGGATGACCACTCCCGTGGCCGCCATCTTGCGCGGACCGAGGCGGTCGATCAGGAAGCCGGTGAAGGGCGCGAGCAGCCCCTGCTCGAGGGTGCCGAGGGAGAAGCCAAACGTGATGGCGGCGGCCGTCCAGCCCATCTCCTCGCGCAGGGGGCCGATGAAGACGGTCAGGCTGAAGGCGGCGATGCCGATGGTGACGAAGTTGCTGACGGCCCCGCCGTAGGCGATGTACCAGCCGTAGAAGAGCCCTTGACGCGGCCGGGCCACTGCGGCGTTGGTCATCGGCTCACCCTGACGCGCGCCGGGCGCACGGCACGCGCGCGGCGTGCGCCGAGTATAGGCGCGTTGCGAGGCCTGTTAGCGCTGGGTCGGGATGGTGGATGCGGCCTCGTGCGCCGGAGCGCCCGCGCCGTTGCCGCCGTTGGGCGTGGCGGGCGCGGCCCACGCGTCGTCACGGACCTCGACGGTGTCGGCCATGCCGGCGTGGGTGACGATGCCGTTGGTGAGCACGCCGTTGGCGCCGTTCGCCGCGGCGGCGCCGTTCGCGGCCGCCCCGTTCGTCGCCGCGCCGTTGGCGGCGAGGGCGAACTGGCCGTGTGAGCCGAACGGGCCGCCCGCGGGGGCGCGGGTGTCCACCGGCAGCTCGGGCTTCTTGGCGAAGGCGAAGAACACCCCGCCCGACAGCGCGAGGATCGCGAGGATGACGAAGCCACGCTGGTAGGAGCCCGTGAGGTCGTACGAGATGCCGGCCACGACAGGACCGATGATCATGCCGGCCATCATCACCATCGACGAGAAGCCCATGATCTTGCCGAACGACGCCCGCCCGAAGTAGTCGGCGCGCATCGCCTGGATGAGCGGACCGCGGGTGCCCATCGCCAGGCCGTTGATGACCACGAAGCCGATGACCATCACGACGTTGAAGGAGAACGCCAGCAGCAGCATTGCCACCGTGTGCCCGCACATCGCGATGATGATGACCAGGCGCTTGTTCAGGCGGTCTCCCAGCAGGCCGCCGATGCCGACCTGGCCGATCACCATCGACGTGGTCATGAGCGCCGACATGAACCCGAAGAACGCCAGCGAGTAGCCGAGGCCCAGCGTGAGGTGCGACGCGAAGTACACCATCACTGCGCCGATCACGAGCAGCGACGAGCTGTGGCCCAGCGCGATGAGCCAGAAGGCGCTGGTGCGTAGCGCCTGACCGGTGGTGAAGTCTCGCTCCGCCGGCGGTGGCGGCTGCCCCTGGACGGGCACCTCCCCGTCCATCAGCATGCCGTAGTCCTCCGGACGGTGCCGTACGACTGCAGCGAGCGGCATGCCAATGATGAGGACGAAGATGCCCGAGGCCGCAGCCATGCCGCGCCAGCCGAGACTCTCCAGCAGGGCGACGACGCCGGGCTGAATCAGGCCACCAGCGGCGAACCCGAGCGAGACGAGCGCAAGCGCGAGCGCACGCCGCTTGTTGAACCAGTTCACCACCGCGACAGTCACCGGCAGGAACGAGCCGAGCACCGATCCGAGGGCGATGAGCAGGTATGCCAGATAGAACGTCAGGATCGAGTTGATCTGGCTGAGCGCGAGGAACCCGATAGCGAAGATGACGAGTCCGGTCATCATCACCTTGCGCGGCCCGAAGCGGTCGATCGCCCAGCCCTCGATCGGACCAAGCAAGCCGCTCTCAATGCGCTGCAGGGCGAAGGCCAGACCGAAGGTGGCCTGGCTCCAGCCGAAGTCCTGCTCGAGCAGCACCACGTAGGCGCCGAACGAGTGGAAGACGAGAGCCCCGTTGAAGGTGTTCACGATGAACCCGGAGCCGACGATCCACCAGCCGTAGAAGATGCGCGAGCCGCGTTCGCCCACGGCCTGCTGCTGCTGCCGGAGGTTCGTCATCGCCGTCATGGCTGCGGTCGGTTCCTCGTCGTGCCGGGTGCGAAGAAACGCCCGGATCGGTGCTGCCGGATCATCACCCCGCCGTGATGGGCACGGGACACGAAGGTGCGCTCGGCGCCCGAGATGCTAAGCATGCGCCGACGAGGGTGCTGGTGTCCAGCACCTCACGTGAGGGGAAGCGCTCTCGCGCAGCCGACCGCTACCCCGTCCCGTCGCCCCGAGGGCGCCACGGTCCGCCGTCGGCGAGGTCGGCGTTGTGCTGGCCCGATTCGGGCGCGGGGGCGGCCCCGGCCCACGGCGTGCCGTCCATGCGGAACGGCGCGCCCGGCCAGCGGATGCGGCCGAGCCCCGGCTGCTCCGCGTCGGACCAGTAGTCGAGCGCGGCGAGGTGCGGATCGCGCAGCATCGCCCCGGTCGGGTTGACCGGCGCGGCCGGGATCCCGCGGCGCTGCGCCTCCTTGCAGAACTCGTCCGCCTCGTAGCGTCCCGCGAGGCTGTCGACGTACTCCTGCACCTCGTCGTCGTACTGCTTGCGGACCATCGAGGAGGCCCGGAAGCGCTCTTCGAGCACGCCCTCGGCCCCGGTCTCCTCGTGGATCCAGGAGGCGAGGGCGTCCCAGTGGCCGACGGTGAGCGCGAGCAGGCAGACGAGCCGGTCGCTGCACGTGTAGTACCCATACGGGCTCGACCCGAGCGCGCTGCTGCCCGTGCGGCGGCGCGGGTTGGCGTCCTCGATCAGCGTCGGCAGCCCCGTCCCGCCCTGCGAGGTCGATAGCAGCACCTCGTGCGCCGAGACGTCGGCGAGCTGGCCGCGCCCGGTGTGTGTGCGCGCGTAGAGCGCGGCCAGCGCAGCGATCGCGCCGACCTGCCCGACGAAGTACTTGGCGAGCATCGCCCCGGGGATGAGCGGCCGCCGGTCGGGGTAGCCGGTGAGCTGGAGGATGCCACTGAGCGCCCAGAGCGTGAGGTCGTCCGCCGCCCACGCGCGGTACGGGCCCGTCAGCCCGAACGGCGTGACGGCGACCGTCGCGAGCTCCGGGTTCGCCTCGCGCGCGGCCTGCGCGATCGCGAGCGCGTCCTCGTCGGCGGTGTAGACGAGGTCGGCCGAGGCGCACAGCTCCTCGAACGTAGCGGCGTCGGCGGGATCGTCGAGCGAGAGCGTGACGGAGCGCTTGCCGCCGTCCATGTAGAGCTGCAGCAGGCTGCGGTTGTCGGCATACGGCCCCTCGTGGCGGATCGAGGCCCCCTCGGGCGGCTCGACGCGGACCACGTCCGCGCCGAGGTGGGCGAGCAGGCGCGCGCCGTACGCGCTCATCCCGTCGCTGAGGTCGACGACGCGCAGGCCGTCGACGGGGCCCGCGCCGGCCGGGGACGTGGACGACGAGCCCGGGCGCGCGGGACGGTCTGTGGCGACGCCGTCGGCACCTGCCGGCATGTCGGCGTCGCGGCTCATGCGGAGCAGCGGGAGCGCCCAGCCGAAGTACGGCCGCTCCGGCTTCGCGTCGCCGGGTGGCGGGTCGGCAGGGGCGCTGACCGCGCCCGTCTCGGCGAGCTCCTCGATGCGGTCGGGGGAGAGGTCGGCGAGGCCGGCGAGGATGTCCGCGTTGTCACCGCCCAGCGCCGGCGAGGCGTCCTCGTGGCGCACAGGCGTGTCGTCGAGGTGGAACGGGAGGCCGTCGATCAGGTCCGCGTCGAGCCAGGCGTGGCGGACGAGATGCCAGAAGCGCCGCGCGCGCAGCTGCGGGTCGGCGAGGTGGTCCAGGTGGTCCTGCACGGGGGCCGCGGCGACACCGGCGGCCTGCAACACGTACGCTGCCTCCTCGCGCGTCCGCCCGGCGCACCACCCGGCGATCGCGGCTTCGAGCTCGTCCTCGTGCGCGCGGCGGCCCTCGGCGGTCTGGAGACGCGCGTCGTCGGCCCACTCGGGCTGGCCGACGATGCGCGCGAGGGTGCGGAACTCGTCGTCGGTGCGGGCGGAGACGGCGACCCAGCGGTCGTCCTCGCTGGTGGGGAAGACGCCGCGCGGCGCCGAGCTCGGGCTGCGGTTGCCCGTGCGGTCGGGCTCCTCGCCACCGAGCGAGACCTGCCCGATGTACGGCCCGAGGGTGGCGACGGCCGACTCGAACTGCGAGATGTCGATCCACTGACCGGCGCCGCCACGCTGCCGGTGCAGCAGCGCGCTGATGATCGCCGTCACCGCGTGGTAGCCGGCGATGTAGTCGGGGAGCGGCACGGGTGTCATCGCCGGCTGCCGGTCGGGGTCCCCGGTCAGGTAGTCGAGCCCGGAGAACGAGGAGAGGTTCGGCCCCCACGACTTGTAGTCGCGGTACGGCCCCTCGCCGCTGCCGTAGCCCGGCATGCTCACGTAGACGATGTCCGGGTTCACCGCCCGCACGTGCTCGTAGTCGATACGCAGCGAGTTGATGGCGGGCACGCTGAAGTTGGTCAGGAACACGTCGCTCTGCTCGATGAGCCGGTCGAGGAGGTCGCGCCCCTCGGGCGACTTGAGTTCGAGCCCGACGCCGCGCTTCTGGGCGTTGAAGGTGTTGTTGCCGGCGAGCATGTCGCCCCCGGCGAGCCCGACGTCGGGCGGCGCCCACGCCGGGGCGCGCATGCCCAGCGCCGCGCTGCGCGAGCGCGACTCGACCTTGATCACGTCGGCGCCGAGGTGCGCGAGGTAGCGCCCGGCGAGCGGCCCGGCGATCGCCACGCCGCACTCGACGACGCGCACGCCGTCGAGGGCCCGTACCGGGTCGGAGCCTGCTGCCGCCATGGTGCACTCCCTGTGTCGCGCGCAGCCTACCAGCGTCGTCGAGGCTTCGGCGCGTCCTCGCGGGGTCGAGGTTGTAGACTCCAACCTCGCAACACACCGGGAGGACATATGCCAGGTCGCGACGAACTGATACAGGGGCTCCAGGGGCTGAACGCGCGCATCGACGGGCTGGCCGACGCCATCGTCGCCAACCCCGAGGCGCCGCTGCCCGAGGGTGAGTGGCGCGTGCGCGACGCGCTGAGCCACCTCGCCGCCAGCTCCAACCCCGTCCCGCGCGTCCTCGAGCGCGCCCGCGGCGGCGAGGGCGGCGGGATGCCGAGCAACGACGAGCAGGTGGCCGAGCGCGCCGACGTCAGCGCGGCCGACCTCATCGCCGAGGTGAAGGCGGGCCACGAGGCCTCGATCGCCGCGCTCGGCGAGGCCGACGAGGAGCTGCTCGCGGTGGAAATCCCGCTCGGCTTCCGCCCCGGCGACATCGCCGTCGGCGACCTGCTCGGGATGCTGGTGACGAGCCACGAGTCGGGCCACATCGATGACATCGAGGCGGCCCTGGCGTGACCTTCACGGGGGCCGACCCCGATCTCGTCGAGCGCGCGGCCGCCCTCGCCGCCGTCGCGCGCGGCGAGGCCGAGGCGATCGAGCGAGAACGGCGGCTGCCGGACCCGCTCGTCGAGTCGCTGCGCGACGCGGGCCTGTTCCACATGTGGGTGCCGGGCGAGCTCGGCGGCCTCGACGCGAACGCCGCGACGTTCATGGAGGTCGTGCGCACGCTCGCCGAGGGCGACGCGGCGGCGGGCTGGGTCGTGATGATCGCGGCCGAGACGAACGCGCTCGCGCAGTGGATGCCGCGCGCGACCGCCGAGGAGATCTTCGGCGGCGACGCCCGCCCGATCTGCGTGGGCACACTCAACCCGCCGGCCGGGACGCTCCGGCCGGTCGACGGCGGCTACGTCGCCGAGGGGCAATGGCCGTTCGGCAGCGGCTTCCCCAACGCCGACTGGCTGATCAGCCGCGCGCGGCTCCTCGACGCGGACGGGGAGCCCGCGCTCGACGACCGCGGCCAGCCGCAGATGCGCGCCTTCGCCGTGCCCGCCGGGCGCGCCGCGCTCGTCGACACGTGGTCGGTGCCGGGGCTCGCGGGGACGGGCAGCTTCGACTACTCGATGCACGAGGTACACGTGCCCGAGCGGTTCGTGTTCGAGTTCGCGGCGCCGTGGACGGGCGGGCCGCGCGCGACGCTGCCGATCGGGCCGATCTTCCAGATGGGCCACGGCGCGCACGCCATCGGCACGGCGCGGCAGGCGATGGATGCGTTCGCCGGGATCGCCTCGCGCCCCGCGTGGAGCGAGCGCCCGGCCCACGAGGTCGCCCTCGCCCACCACGCGCGCGGCGAGGCCGAGGCGCTGGTGAGCTCGGCCGAGGCGTGGCTGGACCGCATCCTCGCCGCGATCTGGGAGCGCGCCGAGGCCGGCGAACCGAGTCCGCCCGAGGCGTTTAACGCGCTCCAGCTCGCGGTCGCGCACACCGTCCACGCCTGCGTGCGCGCCGCCGACCTGCTGTTCGAGGCGGCGGGGGCGCAGTCGCTCTACCGCTCGAACCGCCTCGAGCGTGCGTGGCGGGACCTGCGCGCCGCGGGCCAGCACCTGCACGCCAAGGACCGCCACTACGCCGACGGTGGGCGCAGGCTGCTGGCTACCGACTCCTCGTAGCGCTGAGGCGAGGTCAGGAGGCGCCGAGGAGCCCTCGAAGCTGCTCCGTGGTGATGTTCGCGCCGGTCAGCACCAGCACCACGCGTCGGTCGCGGATGCGCTCCCGCGCCTGGACCGCGCCCGCGAGCGCCGACGCGCCCGCCGACTCGACGAGCAGGTGCGCGTGCTCCAGCAGCTCCACGACGGCCGCGCCGATGTCGGCGTCGTCGACGAGCAGGAAGTCGTCGAGTCGGCCGCGCAGGATCGCCTGCGTGTACTCGAAACCGGTGGCGGTCGCGAGCCCTTCGGCCATCGTGGTGTTGGCGCGCTCGACCACGCGGCCCTCACGCCACGAGTCGTGGCCCGCGCGGGCCTGCGCCGACTGCACGGCCCACACCTCGCACGCCGCGTCGAGGCCGTCGCGGGTCAGCACCCACCCGCACGCGCCAGAGCCGCCGCCGAGCGGCACGATGACCACCTCGGTGTCCGGCTGCTGCCCGCCGTCCGGGTCGAGCACCTCGAGCGCGCCGGTCGCGACCCCGGCGATGAGCGTGGGGCCGTCGACCTCCACGTAGCGCATGCCGCGTTCGGCGGCGAAGTCGACGGCGGCGGCGTTTGCGTCGTCGAAGCGCGCGCCCTCCTCGCGCACCTCGGCGCCGAGGCGGCGGATCGAGGCGATCTTGTCGGGGTTGGCGCCCTCCGGGACGAAGATCACCGCTTCGAGGCCGTGGAGCGCGGCGCCGTAGGCGATGGACTGGCCGTGGTTGCCCGTCGACGCCGTCACGAGGCCGGCTGCCTCGCCGCTCGCCGCCAGCTCGCCCGCGAGGGTGACGCCGCCGCGCAGCTTGAACGCGCCGATCGGGTTCGCGAACTCCAGCTTGAGCGAGACGTGCGCCTCGAGGCGCTCCGAGAGCGCCGGCGAGTAGACGAGGGGCGTGGGCAGCGAGATGTGCTCGCTGAGCGCGTCGGCGGCGCGCCGGATCGCGTCGATGTCCGGCGGCGCCGCCACGGTCTCGTGCTCCGTCATCGTGCCGGAGCCCGTCCTGCTGCTACCGCGAGCGGGGGCCGCCCGGCTCGGGGATGAACTTGTTGTCGCGCATCCGCAGGAACGCGGTCAGGCCCTCGTTGCGCTGGACCTCGTAGAGGTCCTCGACCTCCTTCGCGTCGGTCGAGGCGTGGGCGAGGATCGAGATGAGCCCGCCGGTCTGGAGGGCGTTGCGCAGCCCCATGGCGTGGAAGCCGAGCGTGGTGAGCTTCTTGTTGAGGCGCACCGAGTCCGACGGGACCATCACCAGCCGCATGGCCATCTCGCGCGCCCGCGTCATCAGCTGGTCGTGCGGGACCACCTCGTTGATGGCGCCGATGCGGACGGCCTCCTCGGGGCCGAAGTGGTCGCCGGTGAGCGCGTAGCGCGCTGCCACCTTCCAGCCGACGAGGGCCGGGAACAGGAACGAGGTGTTCGACACCATGCGCACCTCGGGCTGCCCGAACGCGGCCTGCTCCGAGGCGATGGTGATGTCGCAGGCGAGGGTGTACCAGAAGCCGCCGCCGAGCGCCCAGCCGTTGACCGCCGCGATGATGGGCTTGTCGAGCTCCATGAGGTGCATCACGTGGCTGGTGTGGTTCATGTCCGTGGGCATCCACTGCTTGAGCGCCTCGCTGCGCGTGTCGATGCCCTCGCGCTCGCGGCCGAGGTCGTAGCCGGCTGAGAACGCCCGGCCGTTGCCGGTGATGATGATGACGCGCACCGAGTCGTCCGCGGCAGCCTCGTCCAGGGCCTCGTGGAGCTCGCGCTCCAGGTCCGGCGAGATGGCGTTCATCTGGTCCGGCCGGTTGAGCGTGATGGTCGCGATCTGGTCGTCGTCGGTCTCGTAGAGGATGTTCTCGTAGTCGCCCACGTCGGGCCTCCTTCGCTGGGTGCGGATTACCGCCGATGTGCCGCCCCGCATGATAGACGCCTCGCCGCTGGGCGCAGCGCGCGAGGGGCCCCGGGGCGCCCTCGGATTGACGTTGCATCGCGCAGCACCTACAAGGCATGGGGGCAGTCGCGCGCGCCCGCGCACGATGTCCCGGCAGGCATGCACGCTCACAGGAGGAAAGGGCTGAATGGCAGACCTCGAGTACGAGAAGAAGGACTTCTACGCGATCTTCACGATGAACCGCCCCGAGCGGCTGAACGCCCTCGGCGGCAACCTCACGGCGCTGCGCGACGAGGCGCTTGAGGACTTCAACGCCGACCCGAACATGCGCGTCGGCATCGTCACCGGCACTGGCCGCGCCTTCTCGGCCGGCGCCGACCTCAAGGAGATGGCCGAGCGCAACGCGGCCGGCACGAACTCGCCGCGGCGCGGCGGCTCGATGTCCGGCTGGGGCTACTCGGACAGCCCGAAGCCGTTCATCGCGGCGGTCAACGGCCTCGCGATCGGCGGCGGCATGGAGACCGCGCTGGACTGCGACATCCGCATCTGCTCGACGGACGCCTACTTCGGGCTGTTCGAGCCGAAGCGCGGGATCATGGCGGGCTACGGCATCCACCACCTGCCGCGCGTCGTCGGCTTCTCCGCCGCCAACTACATCCTGCTCACCGCTGACCGCATCAGCCCCGAGCAGGCCAAGGAGTTCGGCGTGGTCACGGAGATCACCGAGCCGGACCAGCTGGTCCCGCGCGCCGAGGAGATCGCCCAGCTGATCGCCTCGAACGCGCCACTGTCGATCCAGGGCACGAAGTCGATCATCCAGGCGTGGCGCAAGGCCGGCATCGAGGACTCGATCCGCATCGCCGAGTGGATGAACCAGGTCGTCCTGTCGTCCGCGGACGCCAAGGAGGGCCCGGCCGCCTTCGCCGAGAAGCGCGACCCGGTCTGGACGGGCAGCTAGCCCACCAACCCGGCACCGAACACCGGCGGCGCCGGTCACCCGCAAGGTGGCCGGCGCCGCTCGCGTTTCCCCGCTGGTCTGCCGGCCATCTCCTCCGATCCCCTCGCCCCCGCCCGCGGGGTATCCCCGCGTCGAGGCGAGTCGAGGGCTGCCTCGGCTCGCCGACCCATCCATACAGCGGGGGAGAGGGTGAGGGTGAGGAGGTCTGCGCAGGCCTGACTTGGCACGTGTCGCGGAGCCATCGAGGAGCCTATCGGACCCTCACCCCCCCCCCCCGCCCCCCCCCCCGGGGGGGGGGGGCGGGCGGGGAGCCCCCCCCCCCCCCCCCCCCCCCCCCCCCCCCCCCGCCCGCCAG
>VXMU01000040.1 GCA_009840945.1 Chloroflexota bacterium
TGATCCCCTCGCCCCCCCTGTGGGGGGAGAGGGTGAGGGTGAGGGGGGTCTGCGGGGTGCGACCAGCTATCGAGGAGCCCGCCGGACCCTCACCCCAGCCCTCTCCCAGAGGGAGAGGGGGCCGGATTCGGAGGGGCCGACGCTAGTTCGAGGAGGGGTCCTGCGGGCCGGTTGCGAAGATAGAGGGGTCGCCGCCCTGGCGGCGCAGCACCTGTTCCCACAGGTCCGTCGGCTCCGGGTCGAACGGGTCCGACGGCGCGGAGTCGAGCACGAACCACGCCTGCTCCGCGATCTCGTCCTCGAGCTGCCCCGCGCCCCAGCCCGCGTAGCCGCTGAAGACGCGCAGGCCCACGAGGTCGCCCCAGAGCTCGGCCGGGCTGATGCCGAGGTCGACAAGACCGAGCTCGTCGGTGACGCGGGTCCAACCCGCAGCCGGCGCCTCGTCGCGCAGCCGCCCGATCGCGAGCGCGGCCTCGCGCTGCACCGGGCCGCCCTCGAAGACGCGGCCCGGCGGCGAGGCGAACGGGCCCCACTCCGGGGCGTATGTCGCCACCTCGACCTGGAACGGGCGGTTGAGGATGATGCCGAGCTTGCCCTGCTCGTTGTCGTCGCAGATCAGGACGACGCTGCGCACGAAGTTCGGGTCGAGGAGCGCCGGGGTCGCCACCACCAGCTTGCCGACGAGCGATTCAGCCATCCCCGTACTCCCTGCCGCCCCGTGGCCGGTCGCCACGCAGCGCCGCACGCGTCAGCGGTCGGCGTCCTCGGTGTAGACGGTGCCGATCACCTGGTCCCGCTCCAGCTCCTCGTACCGCTCGCGGCTGATGCCGAGGATGCCCATCAGTACGTCCTCGTTGTGCTGGCCCAGCGTCGGCGCCGGTCCACGCACGGGCGTGAGCGGCATCCGCTCGAAGCGCGCCATCGGCGCGGGGTGGCGGCGCACCCCGGCGTCGGGGTGGTCGACCTCGATGAAGAAGTCACGGGCGAGCAGGTGTGGGTCGTCGAACATCTCCGCCTGGTGCACGACCTCGGCGGCGGGAATGCCGGCCGCCTGCAGCCGGTGCATCAGATCGCGGTCGCCGTGCTGCCCGGTCCACGCCTCGATGATCGGTTCGAGCTCGTCCTGGTGGCCGTAGCGCGCGGCCGCGCCGGCGAAGCGCTCGTCGCTCGCGAGCTCCGGCTGTCCCATGACGTCGCACAGCCGCGCGAATGCCTCGTCGGACGGCACGGCAAGCGCGAGCCAGCGGTCGTCGCCGGCGCAGCGGAAGACGCCGTACGGGGCCATCGAGGGGTGCCGGTTGCCCCAGTGCGCGTTGCTGCGGCCGTTCATCTGGTAGTCGATGAGGTCGTAAGACGTGTGGTGGATGACCGCTTCGGCCTGGGACATCTCGATCAGCTGGCCTTCGCCCGTGCGTTCGCGGGCGATCAGCGCGATCTGCACGGCGGTCGCCACGTGGGCCCCGGCGTTCGGGTCGCCGTGGTAGATGGCCGGCGTCTGCGAGGGGTCGGAGTCGCGGTAGCCGCGCAGCATCGTGTGGCCGATGACCGACTCCATCGTCGCGCCGAAGCCCTTGAAGTGCTCGTACGGCCCGCTGATCCCGAAGCCGGGGAAGCGCACCATGATCAGCCGCGGGTTGATCGCCGAGAGCGCCTCCCACGAGATCCCGAGGTTGTCGACCACGTCGGCCGCGTTGTTCTCGATGAACACGTCGGCTTCCCGGATCAGGCCGTAGAACAGCTCGCGTCCGTCGTCGCTGCCAAGGTCGACCGTGACGCTCTGGTGGCCGCGCTTGGCGAAGTTGAAGCCGGAGTTGCGGTTCCAGAATCCCTCGGAACCGTCGCGGTTGAGATAGATCGCGCCGGTCTGGCCGTCCATGAGCTCCGGCGGCATCTGCCGGTAGGAGCCGCGGGTCGGGCTCATGTGGCGGATCGACTCGATCTCGATCACCTCGGCGCCGAGGTCGGCGAGGATCATGGAGCCGAACGGGCCGGCCCACACGATCGCCTGCGAAAGCACGCGCACACCGTCGAGCGGGAGGCTGCGGGGCTGGTCGGTCGTCATCGCGCTGCCCCCTACACCACGCCGCGCTGCGCGAGCACGGCGACGTCCTGCTTCGAGTAGCCGAGGCGCTCCGTGAGCACCTCGACGGTGTGTTCGCCGAGCGCGGGCGCGGGCCGCATCTCGCCGGGCGTACCGTGCATGCGGAACGGGAAGCCGGGCAGGCCGACGGCGCCGCCTCCCGGCATCTCGATGTCGTGGAAGAAGTCACGCGCGGCGAGGTGCGGGTCGTTGGCCACGTCGGCCGTCGTGTTGATCGCGCTGACCGGCAGGCCCTGCGCTTGCCCGGCCTCCATGATCTCCTGCTTGGTGCGCTCCAGCAGCCACGGGTAGAACACCGCGTCGATCTCGGGCGCATAGTCGACGTTGAGCAGGTTCGGAGCCAGGTGCTCGTCCTCGATGAGGTCGGGGCGGCCGATCATGTTGCAGAAGCGGTCCCACCACATCGGCGCGCAGATGACGTGCACGTAGCCGTCCGTGGCCGGGTACACGCCCATCGGC
Organism: Chloroflexota bacterium; assembly: GCA_009840945.1. Classification (GTDB taxonomy): domain Bacteria; phylum Chloroflexota; class Dehalococcoidia; order UBA2979; family UBA2979; genus VXMT01. The sequence goes on from VXMU01000040.1 coordinate 2,561, forward strand.
AGCGCGGTCGAGCGCGCCGACTCCTGACGCTGGAAGTAGAGCGACCCCGAGTACTCGTAGGCCGCGAGGTTCGTCCCACCCCGGTCCATCGAGGTGGCGAGGATGTCGTGCAGCGAGATGTCGACCCGCTCGCCCGCACCCGATGTCTGCGATCCGCGCAGCGCGCCGAGCGTGAACGCCGCCACGACGCCGCCGGCGAGGAAGAACGGCGCGTAGGTCGCGATCTTGAGCGGCTCGCGGCCCCACTCCGCCGTGATCGACAACACCCCGCCCATCGCGTAGGCGAGCATGTCGTCGACCTCGAAGTCCCGGTACGGCCCGAACTGCCCGAAGTTCGAGACCGAGACCAGCGCCGCGCGCGGGTTGAGCTCCTCGAGCCGCCCGGAGCCGAGCCCGAGGCCCTCGATCACCCCGGGCCGGAAGCTCTCGATGACGAGGTCGGCTTGCTGCGCGAGGCGGCCGAGGATGTCGCGGCCGGTGGCGGTCTTGAGGTTGAGGGTGACGCTGCGCTTGCTGGTGTTGAGCTCCAGGAACATGCCGCTGCGGTCGCGGTGCGGCACGTCGTCCGGGAACGGCCCCATCCGCCGCGAGACGTCGCCGCGGTCGGGGTGCTCGATCTTGACGACGTCGGCGCCGTGGTCGGAGAGCAGCTTGGTGGCGTACGGCCCGGCGATGGCCTGCGTGAGGTCGAGGATGCGGATGCCTTCGAGCGGTCCCATCGGGCGGCTCCCCCGTGCGGCTCGGCGTGCGACGGTCGTGCCGGTGCAACGTAGGGCCGCGCCCGCCGCGGGTCAACGTCGGCACGAGGCGGCGAGGCGGCGCGACCCCCGGGAGCCTCGGTCGTGTCGGTCGCGTATGCTGCGCCGCACCCACCACCAACCATGCCGCAGGCCGCTCACCGCCGGATTGGCGTCCGGCCGGACGTGACGTGCAGGTCGTTGGGGGAGCGCGGTGGCAGCGGGTCAATCAGCCGATCCGGTCGAGGAGTTTCCCGGCCTCGACCTTGCATACGAGCGTGCGATGGCTTCGTACCAGGGGATCGCGGCGCGCTACGACGCCGCAAACCAGCGCATCGACGGGCTGTTGACCCTGACCTCGACGGTGACGCTGGCTGCGCCGCTCATCGTGGCAGCAACCGGAGCGGCTTCGGCATTGCAGTCGCCGCTCGTGGTCGCCGTTGCCTGCCTCTTCGCCGCGGTGCTCGTCCTCGGGGTAGCGGGACGGGGGGTTGTGGGAAGTCCCAGACTCGTCGACCCAGCGGACCTCTACGAGGATTGGATCGATCTCGAAGAAATCGATTTCGAGCTGGAAGCCGTCTACTGGGCAGGCGAGCACTTCGAGCACGGAATGCGCGTGGTCTGGCGAAAATCGCTGATCGCCCACGCGATGACGGCCTTGTTCATCCTCGAGGTGGTCGTGCTTCTGGCGTGGATCGCGAGCGATCTATGACCGCGAACAATGTCCTCAGCGGGAACGAACGCGGCGCACCGGGGGAGGGCGCCGCTTCGGCGGTCGCAGACCTTCACTCAGCTCGCGGCCTGGATCCGCGACGTGACGGCGGGAACGACGGCGGCCGTCTTTTGTTTCGGCATCGGGAGTTGGCGCACGAGTCGGCTTCGATGCGGGCATGCTCGCCTCCTGTGTCGACCAGTGTAGCCCATGCGACCGCCATCGAATGACGCCAGCAGCTTCCCGCGAGCCCTCAACGCGGCGGGCCCGTATGCTGCGAGGCGGCCACGAGGCCGCGAACGACGGGCAGGGGAGACATGGCCGACACCGCAGTGAGTGCTATCGACGAGTTCATCGCCGCTCAGTCGGTCGACACCTCAGGCGACCGCTGGCGCACGCGGCTGGCGCAGCCGCCGCAGGCGGACTTCGACGCCGGCAGCACCTACCACTGGGACCTCAGTACGAACGTCGGCGACGTCCAGATCCGGCTCATGCCGGACGTCGCTCCGATGCATGTGTCGAGCACCGTCTACCTCACGCGCCTCGGCTTCTACGACGGGCTGATCTTCCATCGCGTGATCAGTGGGTTCATGGCGCAGGGCGGCTGTCCGCTCGGCTCCGGCACCGGCGGGCCCGGCTACACCTACGGTGGAGAGTTCGACCCGAGCGTGCGTCACGACCGCCCGGGCCTGCTGAGCATGGCGAACGCCGGGCCCGGCACGGACGGCAGCCAGTTCTTCCTCACCTTCGTCGAGACGCCGTGGCTGGACGACAACCACACGATCTTCGGCGAGGTTGTCGAGGGGAAAGACACGCTCCGCGCCCTCGAACAGCGCGGATCGCAGAGCGGCCAGACCACCGAGCCGCTCCAGATCAACACGGCCACGATCCGCGTCGAGTAGCCCTCGAACTGCACTACGGTACGACGGTGGCGGTCGCGAGCGACTCAGTTCGTCGAGCCTAGCCGTACGCCGATTTCCATGTCGCGAAGCTGGCACGTTACTGCTAAGCTGCGTTTGCTCGCCGCTCCCACGGTAGAGAAAAGTGAACCATGGCAAGCTTCGAGGCACACCGAAACCTGGCTACCGCACTCGGTGAAGACGGCGCTGAGGCCGTCGCGGGGTACGTCGAGGAGTCGACGCGGGAGTTAGCCACTCGTGCGGACCTTGCGGAATTGCGCGCAGACTTCGCGGAGTTGCGCGCGGACTTCTCAGAGTTCCGCAGTGACATGTACCGAGCGCTCTGGATCCACGGCGGCGCGATCGTGATGATCATCAGCGCCGTCGTCGGCTCCGCCGTCGCACTGGCGTCACTGTTCGCTTAGAAGCCACGCCCCGGCCCGCGGGCCCTTCTTCGCTCAGCTAGCACCCCGCCCCGCCGGGCACAGACGAGGGCCGCGCCCTCGACGGCTCCGGGGAGCCATCGAGAAGCGCGGCCCTGTCGCGCTTCGCTTGGAGCGGTCGAGGACTAGCCGCGAGGCAGCCCCAGCCCGCGCGTGGCGATGATGTTGCGCTGAATCTCAGAACTGCCACCGGCGATCGTGCTCGGGATCAGGTGGAAGTAGTTCTGGATGAAGCGCGCGCCGAACGGCGTCAGCTCCGCGTCCGGGTCCCAGAGGTTCGAGTACAGCCCGAACATCTTGATCCCCGTGCGCGCGATGCGCTGGCCCAGCTCGGAGGCGAACATCTTCGACGTCGACGCCTCGTAGTTCGGAATCACACCCGCGGCCTGCATCGAGATGATGCGGAACGCGAAGTTGAACCCGACCTCGGTCTCGACGTAGCGGTCGGCGAGCTCGGACCGCACCGACGGCAGCATCCGCGACTTCGCGGCGCCTTCCTCGCTGGCCGCGTACTCGAACACGTCGTCGAGCTCGCGCCGCGAGGCGACCGCGCCGCTGATGTTGGAGCGCTCGTAGTCGAGCAGCGTCATGCCGACGTACCAGCCGCGGTCGATCTCACCGACGACCTGGCTGACCGGCACGCGCACGTCCTCGTAGAACGTCTCGTTCGAGAAGTGCTGCCACGCGCCGCTGACCAGCGGGCGCACCTCGATGCCGGGGGTCTTCATGTCCATCAGCATGAAGCTGATGCCGCGGTGCTTCGGCGCGTCCGGGTTGGTGCGGACGAGCGCGAAGATCCAGTCGGCGCGGTGCGCGTTCGACGTCCAGATCTTCTGGCCGTTGACCACGAACTCGTCACCGTCGCGGACGGCGCGCGTCTGCAGCGACGCGAGGTCCGACCCGGCGCTCGGCTCGGAGTAGCCCTGCGCCCAGGCGATCTCGTTCGCCAGCGTGGCGGAGAGGAACTTGCTCTTCTGCTCGTCGGTGCCGTGCGCGATCAGCGTCGGCCCGAGCATGGAGACGCCCTGGCCGCCGACGTCGGGCGCCAGCGCGGTGGCCATCTCCTGCTTGAGGATGAACTGCTCCATCGGCGTCATGCCGGCGCCGCCGTACTCGGTCGGCCAGTGCGGCGCGACCCAGTTGCGGCCCGCCACGGCCTGCTCCCACTCGGTGGCGGCGGCCTTCGCCTCGTCCGAGCCGAGGAAGCGGTCGTGCTGCCAGCCACCCTCGTGGCCCAGCTCGCCACCCCTGTCGGCGATGTCCTTGTAGTACTGCGGCAGGTTCTCCTCGATGAAGTCGTGTACGTCCTTGCGGAACGCTGCCTGCTCAGCAGTGTCGGCCCAATCCATCCGTACCTCCTCGATCTGCCCACGACGGGCGCGCCCATCGTGGGCGCTCCGATGCCACGCGTCAACGCCGCGCGTTTAGCCGTGCAATACGGGACCGGGCGCGCAAAGGCTCCCGACCCGTCGCGGCCCCATTCTAGACACATTCCGGGCGTCTGTGGTGTACCTGCCGCGTTCTGCTAGCGGCCTTGCGCGGCGAGCGCCGACTCGACCTGGTCGAGGTGGCCGTCGAGGTGCCCGACGGCGCCACGCACCTGCTGGATGATCGAGCGACGCCCCATCATCGGGTGCAGTCCGGCGCGGCCCCACGACGAATCCGGGAGGTACTTCAGCAGCTCCTCGATCGCCTCGACCTCCCCGGTCAACGACGCCAGGAGCTGCTCCGGCTCCTGCGAGGTCCACGCGTTGCGCTCCGCCTCGGCCTCGTCGTCGACGACCGGGAGCACCGGGTCGGTCATCCACGCCATGCGCGTGACCTGGTCCTGCAGCGCGCGCAGGTACGCGATCATGTGGCCGAGCGTGCGCGACGCCGACCACTCGCCCTCGGCCGGCTCCGCGTGCAGCGCCGCCGCCCGGCGGCCCTCCAGTAGCTCGCCGGCCCGCACGCCGAGGCGCGCCACGGCGTCGACGTCGTCGACGTAGCGGCGCACCGCGCCGGTCACGAAGTCGATGCGGTTCTGCACGATGATGCGGTCGGGCTCGTTCGTCATGTTCCGTCGATCCTGCTAGCCCTCGTCGAGCACTTCGAGCACGAGCTCCAACTCGACGGGCGACTGCAACGGCAGCGAGGATACGCCGAGCGCGAGGCGCGTGCCTATGCCGTGCTCCTCGCCGAGCGCGTCTCGCAGCAACTCGCTGGCCGCGTTGACCACCTGTGGGTGCTCGCCGAAGTCCGGCGTCGCGGCCACGTACCCGGTCACCCGCACCACGCGCAGCCCCTCGAGGCTCCCTCGCAGCGCCTTCACGGCCGCGAGCGCGTTGAGCGTCGCGACTTGCGCCGCCTCGCGCGCCGTCTCGACGCTCTGCTGCGCGCCGACGACGCCCGGTTGGACGATCGCGCCGTCGCGCATGGCGACCTGGCCGGAGACGAAGACGTGGGGGCCGGACTGCAGCGCGGGGCGATACATGGCGAGCGCGCCCGGCGCGTCCGGCAGCGTGAATCCCAGCTCGCCCAGCCGCTCCTCGACGCTCATGGCCTCGCCTCACCCGCTCCTCGTCGCGCGCTGAGGCTCGCGCCTGCGCGCCGTCCGGTCAAGGACGGACCACTACCCGAGCGCGTCCTCCGGGAGCAGGCGGTCGAGGACGCCGTTCAGCTCCTCGTCGCCGCCGAAGTGGATCGTCAGCGTGCCGCGGCCGCGCGATCCGCGGCGCATCGTCACCTTCGTGCCCAGCTCGCGCCGCAGCGCCTCGACGACCGCCTCGACGTTCGGGTCGGGCGTCGCGGGGCGGCGCGGCGTGCGGCCGCCGGCCAGGCGCTTCGCGAGCCGCTCCGTGTCGCGCACGGACAGCCCCTCGCGCTGGACGCGCTCAAGCGCCTCGACCTGGTCGACCGGGTCACGCAGCGCCAGCAGCGCGCGCGCGTGGCCTTCGCTGATCGCGCCCTCAACCAGTGCATGCTGCACCGGGGGCGAGAGTTCGAGGAGCCGCAGGCGGTTGGTCACCGACGCGCGCGAGCGCCCGACGCGTTCGGCAACCTGCTGCTGCGTCAGCCCGTAGTCGTCGACCAGGCGCCTGTAGGCGCGCGACTCCTCGAGCGGGTTGAGGTCCTCGCGCTGCACGTTCTCGATCAGAGCCAGCACCAGCTGCTCACGCGGCACGCTCTCGCGCACCGTCACCGGGACGCGCACGAGGCCCGCCGCCTGCGCGGCGCGCAGCCGGCGCTCGCCGGCGATGAGCTGGTAGCGCGGCCCGCCGGGCGACGAGGGGTCTTCGGGCAGCTCCGTGACGAGCAGCGGCTGAATCACGCCGTGCTCGCGCACCGACGCCGTCAGCTCCTCGAGCGCCTCGTCGTCGAACGCGCTACGGGGCTGCTCCGGGTTCGGGGTGATCGAGTCGATCGGCGCCTCGTGGACCGCGCCGAGCGCGGCCTGGCGGGGCTCGACGGGCGTGTCGGGGATGAGCGCGCTCAGGCCCCTGCCGAGGCCGCGCGGGACGTCAGCGGGCCTGGGTGTCGTCTGTCCCTGTCCGTTGGAATCCGCCATGGGATGCCTCCGAGGTGGGGAGAGCGAGTTGTTCGAGCAGCTCGTCGGCGAGCCGTTCGTAGGCCTCCGCGCCGGCTGAGCGCGGGTCGTAGCGCTGGATGGGCAGGCCGTGGCTGGGCGCCTCGGACAGCCGCACCGAGCGCGGGATGACGCTGTGGAACGTGTTGTCGAAGTGGTTGCGCACTTCCGCCTCCACCTCGCGCGCGAGGTTCGTGCGCCCGTCGAACATGGTGAGCACGATACCGCGCACCGAGAGTTCCGGGTTCAGGTTACGACGCACCAGCTCGATGGTCTGCGAGAGGTGGGCCAGTCCTTCGAGCGCGAGGTACTCGGCCTGCACCGGGATCAGCACCTCGTGCGCCGCCGCGAGCGCGTTCACGGTGAGCAGCCCGAGCGAGGGCGGACAGTCGATGAGCGTCACGGCGTAGCGGCCGGCGAGGGGCTCCAGCGCGCGCCGCATGCGGAACTCGCGCGCCATCACCGAGACCAGCTCGACCTCCGCGCCCGCCAGGTGCAGCGTCGCCGGAGCGAGGTCGAGTCCCGGCGTGTCCGTTGCGACGACCGCGTCGCCGAGCGCCTGATCGCCGACGAGCGACTCGTAGAGCCCAGCCTCGCCGCGGATCGCCGCCTGGCCCAGCGCCGAGGTGGCGTTGGACTGCGGGTCGGCGTCGACGAGCAGCACGCGCAGGCCGCGCCCGGCGAGCGCGGCGGCGAGCGAGACGGCGGTCGTGGTCTTCCCCACGCCGCCCTTCTGGTTCACCACCGCGATGGTCACGCCCACCGCGCCACCCCCTCGGAGGCCTCGACCGGCGGCAACGGCGCCGGGCCGACCCGCTCGACGGTGGCGGCCGCCACGCGGGCGGCGAGGGCACCCGCTCGCTCGTCGTTCGCGCCGCAGGCGAGCGCCGCCGCAAACGACGCGGCGAAGGCGTCACCGGCCCCGGTGGTGTCGACGGGCGTCGCCGGCGCGGCGGCGATGTGCAGCGGCTCCTCGCCCGCGCGGTAGACGTCGGCGCCGCTCGCGCCGCGCGTCACGACCACGCGCGCGCACGCGGCCGCGAGGTCCTCGACTGCGCCATCCGGCCACGGCGCGACCTCCGCGCTCGACAGGAACAGGGACGTGCGGGCGTCGCATGCGGCGAGCAGTGCGGGGCCCGGTTCACCGAGCAGTGTGACCGCGCCGTCGGGGGCCACACTCCGCTGCAAACCCTGTGCCAGCAACGTAATTCGAGGGATCGTCAGCTCCGCGAACGAGGCAATGTCGATGTCGTCGGGGAGCAGCGGGCCGAGGATCAGCACGTCCGGATCGCGCCAGTGGTCGGGGAGATCGGAGGCGTTCAAGGGTCGGTCGGGCCTGGACAGCACGCGCAGTCGCCGCTCGTCGCCCGTCGCGTCGTGGGCGAATCGGAGTCCTGAGTCACCGGGCACGCACATGTGTTCGTGCGCGGCCAGTGCGTCCGCCTCGAAGCCCGCGGGGGCCGAGACGAGCACGCGCGCGCGGATACCGAGGGCTTCTAGGGCACGTGCCGCGTAGAGGACTGCTCCGCCGGGGCGCGTCTCGTCGCCGAAGCGGTCTTCCGTGACCGCTCCCACGACGAGAATCTGCGGTCCGCGGCGTGTTTCGCTCATGCGCTGCGGCCGGCGTGCACGTCTACTGCTCCCCGGCGGCGTCCTCCTCGACGTCTTCGTCCCCGGCGTCGACGTCCCCCGCGTCGGCGTCGACGCCCTCATCCCCATCGTCGACGCCCGCGTCGTCATCGCCGTCGTCGGCGTCCTCGTAGTCGGCGTCGCTCAGGTAGTCGTCCGCGCCCGGCTCGCCGGGCATGACCTCGACCTGTCGCTCGCCGCCGCGGCCGACGCTCTCCGTGACCACGCCCGGCTCTTCGCTGAGCGCGAGGTGGATGATGCGCCGCTCGGCGGCAGGCATCGGCTCCAGCGTGATCACATCGCCGGTCTCGCGCACCTCGTCGGCCACGCGCTGCGCCATCTGCACCAGCGACTCCTCGCGGCGGCGGCGATAGCCCTCGACGTCGACGCCGAACACCATGTCGTGTTCGTCGTAGTGGCGGCCGACCATCACGTTCAGGAGGTACTGCAACGAGCCCAGCGTCTCGCCACGACGGCCGATCAGCAGGCCGAGCTCGTCCGAGGCGTCCTCGGTGGCGCCGTTGATGTCGAAGATCTGGGTGACGCGGCCCTCGCCGTCGCCCGGCGTCTCCGGCTCGCGCGCCTCGATCTCGGTGTCCTCGAGGCCGAGCAGCGTCAGCAGGTCGCGCAGCGTGCGGCCGGCGAAGTCGATCTCGTCCTCGGCGTCGGCTGCGGGCTGCAGCGGTGGCTCGTCGGGCGCGCCGGGCACCGTCGTCGGCACCTCGACGGCCGGTCCGCGCGGCTCGCGGCGGTCGTTGCGGCCGCCCATGTCGCGGCCCCGGCCCCCGTCGCGGCCACGGCCGCGCTGCCGGTTGCGGCGCTCCGAGCGCGGCGCGGGACGCTCCTCGCGCCCGTCGTCGTCGCCGCCCCGCTCCTCGCGAGCGCGCTCGCGGCCCTCGCGGAGCTGGTCCTCGCGCGTGCCGTCGCCGTCGCGCGCCTCGCCACCGGACCGGTTGCCGCCGCCGCCGCCACCGCGTCCGCCGCGCCCCCGGCGGCGTCGGCGCCGCCCGCGGCGGGCGGCGCCCGGGCCGGGGGGGGGCCCCCGGGCCGGGGGGGGT
>VXMU01000093.1 GCA_009840945.1 Chloroflexota bacterium
CCCCCCCCCCCCGTTTTTTTCAACGACACGCCGCCCACCGACTCCTACCCGCGTACGCTCGTCGGCCCCGCCCCACGCCCCCCCCCCCCGCCTCCGGGGGTGGGGGCTCGGGTTCCGGCTCACCCCCGTCGTCGCGGTCGTTGCGCACGGCGAGTCGCACGGGCGGCCTCGCCGCCTGTGCGCCGGGGTGCTCGCTCTGCCTGCGCGCCTGCTCGAGGTAGTCGAACAGCGTCGACGCGTCGATGGACGAGGCGGTCTCGTTGCGCTGTTCGGCGCTCCCGCCGGTCCGTTCGTCGGCGGCTTGCGTCATTGGTCAGTCCTTCCCTGCGGGGAGCGGTCCGACGGCGACGCGGGGCAGGCCCACGCCGGGGAACACCGTCCGGGTATCCGGTTGTCTGCGTGATGGGTGATGAGGTTCATTGCGGCAACACCGCCCGTACGACCTGCGCGACCTTGCGCGCGAGGCCTCGCACGACCCCGCCCCGCTGCTGCCTCGCGGCGGGGCGAAGCATGATTTCCTGCTCGCGGAGCGCCCACCGGAGCAGCCCCACGGGCGTCGAGTAGGCAGGCTCGTGCAGCACGTCCGACATCCCGGCGAGGTGCCGGGGCCGCCCGACGCGCGCCGGGAGCTGCAGCACCTCCTCGGCGAGGAGGTCGATACCGGGGAGCGAGGACGCGCCGCCGGTGAGCACGACACCGGCGGCCAGCAGCTCCTCCGGCGCGCCGCGGCGGATCTCGGCGCGCACCATCTCCAGGATCTCCTCGGTCCGCGCCTGCAGGACCTCGGCGATCAGCCGCCGCTCCACTGTCTTGTGGCCCTCCGAGCCGAACGCGTCGACCTCGACCGTCTCGTCCTCGTCGACCGTCGAGGGGAGCGCGTGGCCGTAGTCGCGCTTCGCCTGCTCGGCGGCGGGCTGCGGGATGCGCAGCGCGATCACGAGGTCGCCGGTCATCTGCGCGCCGCCGACCGGCAGCACAGCGGTGTGCGCGACCGCGCCGTGCAGGTAGACCGCGAGGTCCGTCGCGCCGCCGCCGATGTCGACCACGGCGACGCCGTGCTCCAGCTCCTCGGGGTTGACCGCGGCCTGCCCCGAAGCCAGCGAGTCGAGGATGAGCGAGTCCACGTGCACGCCCGCGCCTTCGACGCAGCGCAGCAGGTTGTGGATGGCGGAGCTGCCGGCCGTGACGATGTGCGTCTCGACATCGAGCCGCGAGCCGAACATGCCGCGCGCGTCGGCGACGTGGTCCTGCCCGTCGACGACGTAGAAGCGGGGGATGACGTGCAGCACCTCGCGGTTGTTCGGGATGTTGACGATCCCCGCGCTCTCCAGCGCGCGCCCCACGTCCCCGGCGGCGATCGGCTGGCGCGGGTCGGCGATGGCGACGATGCCGCGCGAGTTCATCGAGGAGACGTGCGGCCCCTTGATCCCGACGTGTGCGGAGAGGATGCGCGTCCCCGAGGCGCGCTCGGCGCGCTCGACCGAGGAGGCGATGGCCTCCATGGCCGCGTGGATGTTGTCGACCATCCCGCGGTTCAGACCCTGCGACGGCCCCACGCCCACTCCGAGGATGCGGATCTCGTGCGCGCTCGCCAGCTCGGCCACGACCGTGCAGATCTTGGTCGTCCCGACGTCGATAGCGGCGAAGGTCGTGTTAGCCATCAGCGCATCACCAGGTGGCGGCCGAACCGCAGGTCGATCTCCTGTACGGCTCGCGGCTCCTCCGCGAGCTGGTCGAGCAGTGCGCCCCACGCCGCGACCTTGAAGTCGTAGTTGTGCGAGTCGCCGAAGACCGCATCGGGCCCGCCGTTGACGCGGACGACGAGGCCGCGGTCGTGGTGGAATTCGAAGCGCTCGACCGTCACGCCGAGGCGCCTCGACCGCGCGTCCTCGACGAGCCGCGCCACGGTCTGCACGGAGTCCGCGTCGATGAGGTCGCCCCCCTGCGGCGGCAGCGTCCCGTGCACGTCGACGATGGTGACGGCGTCCCGGGGCGGGGGCCTGCCGTGTTCGAGGACGAGCCCGTCGGCGTCGATGACGGCGCGGTGCCCGGCGCTCTCCCAGAAGCCCCACGCCTGGTGCTCGGTCACGGTGATGCGCACGCGCTGCGGCCAGTCGCGCTCGACGGTGGCCGCCTTCACTTCCGGCAGCGTCGCGACGATGCGCTCCGCGGCGGCGCGCGTGTTGACCACGAGCAGCGAGCGTCCGCCGACGTCCGCGGCGCGGACGACGGCGTGCGGGTCGGCGACGTCGACGCCGGTCACGTCGGCCTGCCGCACGCGCAGCGAGTCGCCCGAGACGAACGTGAAGACGCCGAACGTCGCGCCCGCGGCGATCCCCATGGCGACGACGGCCGCCGCCATCCGCCACCACGGCAGTGCCCGCAGGCGGGTGCGCACGCCGGTGCGCGGGAGGCGTCGAGGCACCCGGCCCACGCGGTAGCGTCGTTCGCCGTGCGCGGTGGCCTGCAGCGCCGGGTGCTTGCCCTCGCCGCGGCCGAGCCACAGCTGCGGCATGCGCCGGCGGCGGTTCCGCCCGTCGCGTGCTCCCGATCCCCTAGGCATAGGACCGGACCTCCGCGTGGCGTTCGAGCCCGAGGTCGACGAGGCGCGAGATCAGCGAGGGGTAGTCCACGCCGGCCTCGCCCCACAGCCGCGGGTACATCGAGATGGGCGTGAAGCCCGGCAGCGTGTTGACCTCGATCAGCCGCACGGTGTCGGGCTCGCGGACCATGAAGTCGACGCGCGCGAGCCCCGTGCAGCCGATCGCGCGGTACGCGCGGACCGCGGCGTCCTGTACGCGTTCGGCCAGGCCGTCGCTGAGGTCAGCGGGCACGATCAGGTCGGTGCTGTCGTCCTGGTACTTCGCCGCGTAGGTGTAGAACTCGTCGTCCGGGCGGATCTCGCCCAGCGGCGAGGGCCGGGCGTCGGCGTTGCCGAGCATCGCGCACTCGACCTCGCTGCCCTCGATCGCCTCCTCCAGCAGCACCTTGCCGTCGTAGCGCGCCGCGAGTTCGAGCGCCGGGCCGAGGTCCTCGCGCGAGGCGACCTTGCTGACCCCGATCGAGGAGCCGCCGTTGGCCGGCTTGGCGAACGACGGGTAGCCGATCGCGCGCTCGATGCCGGCGAGGGACTCGCCGCGGGGGGCGTCGTCGGCCAGTGCGGCCAGCTCGTCACCCTCGATCACCACGTAGGTGGGCTGGGGGATGTCGTGGGTGGTGAAGACCGCGCGCATGTGCGCCTTGTCCATCCCGATCGCGCTGGCGGCGACGCCCGCGCCGACGTACGGGATGTCCAGCACCTCGAGCAGCCCCTGCAGCGAGCCGTCCTCGCCGGACCGCCCGTGCACGATCGGGAACGCCACGTCGATCGTCGCGAGGGCGGCGAGCACGTCGGGGAAGCTGACCAGGTCGTCGTCCTCCCCCGTGCCCAGGCTGCCGTACTCGCCGACCGCGAGGCGGTCAATCCGGCGTTCGGTCTCTTCGGGCGTGAGCCACGCGCCGCCGCGGGTGATGCCGAACGGCACGACCTCGAAGCGCTCCGGGTCGGCCTCGCGCATGATCGAGCGGCCCGAGACCACGGACACCTCGTGCTCGGGACTGCGCCCGCCGAAGATCACGCCCAGCCGCATGCGCTCACTCATCGGGCGCCTCCTCGCCGGGGGCGTCGCCCGCGAGGCGGTCGCGCAGGAGCGGCAGCACCTCGTCGATCGGGCCGGCGCCGATGGTGAGGAAGACGTCGCCCGGCCCCAGTTCGAGGGCGGCGGCGTCGGCGGCCTCCTCGAACGAGTCGACGTAACGCGCGGGCGGGTCGGTGATCTCCTCGGCCAGTGCGGCGGCGTCGATCCCCTGGTCCGGGGTCTCGCGCGCGGGATACGTCGGCGCGACGAAGAGGACGTCGAGGCCCTCGAAGCAGCCCCGGAACCCGTCGAGGAGGTACTGCGAGCGCGAGTAGGTGTGCGGCTGGAAGCAGCCGACGATGCGGCGGCCGGGGTAGCGCTGCCGCGCGGCGCTGAGGGTCGCGCGCACCTCGGTGGGGTGGTGTGCGTAGTCGTCGACGAGGATCACGCCGGCGGCCTCGCCGAACACCTCGAAGCGCCGGCGCGTGCCGCTGAAGTCGGCGAGCGCCTGCGCGGCGCGGTGGAAGTCCACCCCGGCGCGCATCGCCACCGCGAGCGCGCCGAGGGCGTTCGTGACGTTGTGGCGGCCGGGCGTGCGCAGCTCGATCTGGCCCAGCTCCGCGCCCTCGAGCATCACGGTCGCCGCGAGCCCGCCGAGGCGGCCGGGCCGCACGTGCGTCGCGCGCCACTCGGTGTCCGGCGTGAGGCCGTAGCGCTCGACGCGGCCCCCGGCGGCGCGCTGCTGGACGCCCAGCTCGGCGGCCCACTCGGAGTCGGCGCAGACGAAGAGCGTGCCGTCGTCGCGCACGCGCGACGCGAACGCGGCGAACGCGGCGCGGAGCCGCTCCGCCGTGCCGTAGTAGTCGAGGTGGTCGGGCTCGATGTTCGTGACGAGCGCGAACTGCGGCTCGTACTCCAGGAACGCCTCGGCGTATTCGTCCGCCTCGACGACGGCGAGGTCGCCCGCGCCGTCGCGCGCGTTGCCGCCCAGGTCCGGCGAGTCGCCGCCGAGCAACACGAGCGGGTCGAGGCCGCCGCGCTCGGCGAGGAGCGCGACCATGGCGGTGGTCGTGGTCTTGCCGTGGCTGCCCGCGATGGCGAGCACGCGCCGGTCCTCCAGCAGGCGCTGCACCATCTCGGCGCGCACGACCACCTCGATGCCGCGTTCGCGCGCCTCGACGAGCTCCGGGTTGTCGTCCGGCGCGGCCACGGTGGCGACCACGAGTTCGGCTCGCCCGATGTTCGACGCGGCGTGGCCCTCGTAGACCGTCGCGCCCTGCTGCTGGAGGCGCCGGGTGTAGTCGGAGACGGCGAGGTCGGAGCCGGTCACGACGTGGCCGCGCGCGAGCAGGATCTGGCCGATCGCGGAGAGGTGGACGCCGCCCGCGCCCACCAGGTGCACCCGCTTCGGGATCGCCGCGCCCTCTGCGCGCCCGCGCGACCGGCTCAGCGTCATCATGCCGCCAGCTCCAGCAGCGTGTCGGCCAGCTCGCGCGCCGCGTGGGGCCGCGCGATGCGCCCCATCGCCTCGCGCATCGCGGCGCGCTCCTCGTCGTCGCCGAGCAGGCGCGTGATCGCGCCCTCCAGGTGGTCGAGCTCGTCGCCACCCACGACGACGGCGGCGCCCGCGGCGGCGAGGAACGTCGCGTTGGCGTACTGGTCGGAGAAGTCGCCGGGGATCACGATCGCGGGCAGCCCCGCCGCGGGCAGCTCGCCGAGGATCGATGCGCCCGCGCGTGTGACGGCGAGGTCGGAGGCGGCCATCGCCCACGCCATCTCCTCGGTGTAGGCGCGGAGCTGGTAGCGCTGCTGTCGCCAGAACGAGAGCTGCTCGCGTTCGCGCGCGAGCCATGCCTCCTCGTCGCGACCGGCGATGTGGATGACCTGCGCCTGGTCGAGCAGCGCCTCGAGCGCCTCGGCGATCGCGACGTTGATGCGGTGCGCGCCCTGCGAGCCGCCCGTCACGAGCAGCGTCGTCACGGCCGGGTCGAGGCCGAACCGGCGGGCGCCCTCCTCGCGCTCGGCCTCGGCGAACTGGCGGCGCACGGGGTAGCCGGTCACGGTCGCCTTCTCGGCGGCGAGGAACTCGAGCGACCCGTCCACGGAGCACGCGACCTTTGTGGCCTGGCGCTGGAGCGCGCGCACGGCCCAGCCGGGGCGTACGTCGGGGAGGAAGAGCAGCAGCGGGATGCCGCGGTTGCGCGCGGCGCGGCCGACGGGCGCCGCGGCGTAGCCGCCGGTCGCGAACACGGCCTGCGGAGCGTCGCGGTCCAGCCATCGCAGCGACTCGCGGTACCCGAGCGCAAGCTGGATTGCCCCGCGCGCGATGCGCCACGGGGAGCGCGACCGCACCGGCGCGGCGCGGACGGCGCGGTACTCGAAGCCCTCGGCCTCGGCGACGGCGCGCTCGGGCCCGCGCGGGGTGCCGTAGTAGAACAGCTCGACGTCGGCGCGCTCGCGCAGGCGCTCGGCCACCGCCACCGATGGGTAGGCGTGGCCGCCGGTACCGCCGCCGGTGAGCACGAACTTCATCGTGATGCCGCCGCGGCGCGGCGGCGCCCCTTCCGTGCCTGGCGCACGACGCCGCGCGATGGCGGCTCGTGGGCGGGGTCCTCGAGCGCGGCGTAGCGCGAGACGGAGAGCAGGATGCCGACCGCCGTGAGCGTCACGGCCAGCGAGGAGCCGCCGTAGGAGAGGAACGGCAGCGTGATGCCGGTGAGGGGGATCGAGCGCGTCACGCCGCCGACGTTGATCAGCACCTGCAGCGCGATCCACACCAGGATGCCGGCGACGAGGAACGAGCCGAACGGGTCGGCGGCGCGCTGCATGATGCGCAGCCCGCGCCAGAGCAGCAGCACGAACAGCAGCAGCACCACCGTCACGCCGACGAACCCCAGCTCCTCGCCAATGATCGAGAGGATGCCGTCCGTGTGCGCGGCGGGGACGAAGAAGAACTTCTGCCTCGACACGCCCAGCCCGAGGCCCGTCCATCCGCCCGAGCCGAGCGCGATCATCATCTGCAGGGTCTGGAAGCCGAAGCCCTCCGGGTCCGACTCCGCCGAGGTGAACGAGAGGATGCGCGTCATCCCGTACCCGCTCGCGACGACGAACGCGGCCGTGAAGCCGACCGCCGTGGCCGCGAGCGCAATCAGGTGCGTGAGCCGCGCGCCGGAGACGAAGAAGAGCGTGCCCGTGATCGCGGCGATGAGCAGGGCCGTGCCGAGGTCGGGTTCGAGCAGCACGAGCGCGGTGACCAGCCCGACCATGGCGACGAACGGCACCACGCCGAGCTGGAAGTCGCGCACCGTCGAGCCCTTCGCGGCGAGCCAGGCCGCGAGGTAGACGATGACCGCGAGCTTGGCGATCTCGCTCGGCTGCCCCGAGAGCGGCCCGATCTCGATCCAGCGCCTCGGTCCGCCCTCGAAGGCGGCGACGCCGATGCCCGGCACGAGCGCGGCGCAGAGGCCGACCAGCGCGAGGAGCATCAGCAGGGGGCTGACGCGCCGCAGCCAGCGGTAGTCGATGACGCTCGCCGCCAGCATCCCCGCGCAGCCGAGCGCGGCCCACATGAGCTGTCGCTTGATGTAGAAGTCCGAGTCGCCATGGGCGGCGTAGCCCAGCGCGTACGAGGCGGAGTAGACGGCGATCAGCCCGATCACGAGCAGCATGATCACGATCGTCAGCAGCACCCAGTCGGGGCCGTGGCGCTTCGCGGCCGTCGGCTCGCGCGCGCTCACGAGGCACCCCCGGTGAGCGCCTCGACGGCCGCGCGGAACGCGGCCCCGCGCTGCTCGAAGGTGCGGTACGCGTCGAATGAAGTGCCGGCCGGCGAGCAGAGCACGACGTCGCCCTCGCGCGCGAGGGCCGCAGCCGCATCCACGGCGGCCTCGACGTCCTCGACCTCGCGCAGCACGGGCCGGTCGCCGTCGCGGGCGGAACGGATGGCGTCGAGGAACGCGGGGCCGGCCTCGCCGAAGCCGATCACGGCGCGGCAGCGCGTGACCGCCTCGCGCGCGAGCTCGCCGAGCGGGAGGTGCTTGTCGCGGCCACCCAGCAGCAGCACGGCGGGCTCGTCGAACGAGCGCAGCCCGGCGAGCGTGCGCTCGGGCGTCGTGGCGATGGAGTCGTTCACCCACGTGACGCCGCGCGCGGTCGCCACCACCTCGAGGCGGTGGGGGACCCCGCGGAACGCGCGGATCGCGCGCGCGGCGTCGTCGTCGCCCACGCCGAGCTGCGCGGCCACGCCCACGGCGGTGACGACGTTGGCGACGTTATGGTCACCACGCAGCGGGATCTCCTCGCGCGTGACCACGGGGTGCTCGCTCCCGTCCTCGACGCGTACGACCACGCCGCCGGAGACCGTCGCGCCGTCGCCCGGGAGCGAGCGCTCGACGGACGTGTAGCGCACGAGGCCGTTCGCCTCCTCGGCGAAGCCCGCGGCGACCTCGTCGTCGATGTGGAACACGGCGATGTCGTCGGGCTTCTGGAACTCGAAGATGCGGCGCTTCAGCGCGACGTACGAGGACCACGAGTAGGCGTCGAGGTGGTTGGGGGTGACGTTGGTCACGCACGCGATGTGCGGGCTCCGCTCGACGGACTCGAGCTGCGTGTGCGAGAGCTCGAGCACCACGCGGGTGGTGGGCTCGATGCGGTCGAGGAGGCCCAGCAGCCCGACGCCGATGTTGCCGCCGACGACATAATCCGCACCCGACTCCCCAAGCATCGCGCCGACGAGGGCGGTGGTGGTGGTCTTGCCGGAGGAGCCGGTGATTCCGGCGACGGGTGCGGGGCAGACGTCGAGGAAGAGCCGTGTCATCGAGGAGATCGGCACGCCGGACCGGCGCGCGGCCCGCAGCGCTGGCAGGTCGCGCGGGATGCCCTGCGAGGCGAAGACGGTGTCCGCGCCGAGCATGTCCTCCTCGCGATTGCCGCCGAGGGACAACGTCACGTCGAGGTCGGCGATGGCGACGAGGGCGTCGCGGAGCTGCTCGGCGGGGCGGGCGTCGGAGACGGTGACGGCGGCACCGCGGGGCGCGAGGAATCGAACGAGGTCGATCCCTTCGATGCCCAGGCCGACGACGGTCACGCGGGTACCCTCATAGTTATGATCAGGCGCCAACGCACGTTTATGGTTTTCGTAGACGCTTATATCACACCGCCAGTGCCAACGCGACGCCGACCATGGCTCCGGCGAACGCGAACAGCCACAACCGCAGCACCACCTGCGGTTCGCTCCACCCGATCAGCTCCATGTGGTGGTGCAGCGGTGTCATGCGGAAGAAGCGCCGCCCGCCGGTGGTCTGGAAGTACGCGATCTGGATCAGTGTCGACCCCGCCTCGGCGACGAAGACGATCCCGACGATGGGCAGCAGCAGCCAGTGCCCGGTCATCAACGCCACGGTCGCCAGCGAGGCGCCCAGGGGCAGCGCGCCGGTGTCGCCCATGAACAGCGAGGCAGGGTGGGCGTTATACCAGAGGAACCCGAGCAGCGCGCCGACCACCGTGAACGAGAACGTCGCGAGGAACGCCTGCTCCTGCAGGAACGCGATCACGCCGTACGCGGCGAACGCCACGGCCGCGGTGCCGCCGAGGAGCCCGTCGAGCCCGTCGGTGATCGAGACGGCGCTGGTGGTCGCGATGATCGTGACGACGGCGATCGGGATGTAGAACAGCCCCAGCTCGTACCCGCCGAGCCACGGCACGTTCACGCTGCGCGCTTCGAGGGCGAAGTAGAGGATCAGCGACACCGCGACGGCGAGCCCGACCATGTAGCCGAACTTGAGCCGCCACGTGAGGGCCCGCCAGCCCGGGAAGCGGTCGACGAGCGTCCCCATGTCGTCGAGCGCTCCGACGATCAGCCCGGAGATCACGACGCCGAGCGGCAGCAGGATGCTCAGCCGGTCGAAGAGGTTGGTCGGGACCGTCACCACGGCGACGGCGCCGAAGATCAGCAGCCCGCCCATCGTGGGCGTGCCGGCCTTGATGTTGTGCGTAGAGGGGCCGTCCTCGGAGATCGCCTTGCCGATGCGCTGGCTCACGAGCCAGCGCACGACCCGGCCGCCGCCGAGCAGGGCGATCACGAACGCGGCGCTTCCAGCGAGCAACGCCTCGGTCATGCCTCGGGCCCTCCCCCAGCGCCGGCGCCGCCGGCGCGTTCATCGAGTTGTGACTCCACCTCCGCCACCACCGTTTCCAGCGCGAGCGAGCGCGACCCCTTCACGAGCAGCGCGTCACCCGGTCGCAGCGTCGCGAGCAACGCCTGCGCCGCCGCCTCCTTCGACTCGACGTGCTCCGCGGCGCGGAGCCCGCAGCCCTGGGCCGCGTCCGAGATGCGCGACGCGAGGTCGCCGACGGTGAAGAGCACGTCGGCCACGCCCGCCGCGCGCCGCCCGACCTCGTCGTGCGAGGGGTCGGCGAGGTCGCCGAGCTCGAGCATGTCGCCCAGCAGCGCGAGCTTGCGGCCCGGCATCTCGCTCAGCAGGTCGAGCGCCGCGAGCGTGGCGGCCGGACTGGCGTTGTAGGTGTCGTCGAGCAGGGTGACGCCGCCCGGCAGCGCGCGCACGGAGAGGCGCAGCGGCACGTCGAGCGCCTCGAGGGCCTCGCAGACGGCGTCGAGCGGCATCTCCTCGACCAGGCCCGCGGCCGCGGCGGCGAGGACGTTCGAGAGCAGGTGCGCGCCCGGCAGGGGCACGCGCACGCGCCGCTCCTCGCCGCGCGCGTGCAGGGTGAACGCGAACCCGTCCGCGCCCAGCCCTTCGAGGTCGGAGCCGCGCACGTCGGCGTCCTCGGCCGTGCCGAAGCGCGTGACGGGCGCGGCGGTGTGGCCGGCCATGGCCACCACCGCGGGGTCGTCGATGTTCAGCAGCGCATGCCCATCCGCCGGCAGCGCCTCGACGAGCTCGCGCTTGGCGCGCGCGATGGCGTCGAGGGACCCGGCGCGCTCGAGGTGTACCGGCCCGACGTTGAGCACGATGCCCGTGCGCGGGTGCGTCCACGTGCAGAGCAGCGCGATCTCGCCCGTGGTGTACATGCCGTGCTCGATCACTGCGCGCTCGGTGTCGGGCCGCAGTTCGAGCAGGCAGAGCGGCACGCCGATCTCGTTGTTGTAGTTCAGCTCGCTGGCCCGCACCCGGAATCGCCCGGCAAGGACCGAGGCAGCCATGAGCTTCGTCGTCGTCTTACCCACGTTGCCCGTGACGCCTACCACCTGGGTGGCCGGCAGGGCGTCGCGCCACGCCGCTCCCAGCGCCTGCAGCGCGGCGAGCGGGTCGTCGACGACGAGCACCGAGGCGCCCTCGATGCCCGACGCGTCGCCCGGCATCGCGCCGAGCAGCACGCCCGCCGCGCCGCGCCGGACCGCGTCGGCGGCGAACTCCGCGCCGTCGGCGTGCTCGCCGGGCAGGCCGACGAAGAGGTCGCCGGGTCCGGC
The DNA here is from genome assembly GCA_009840945.1 of Chloroflexota bacterium. Lineage (GTDB taxonomy): Bacteria > Chloroflexota > Dehalococcoidia > UBA2979 > UBA2979 > VXMT01. The sequence continues at coordinate 11,047 of VXMU01000093.1, forward strand.
GGCCCCCGCGGAGGTGGCGGCGGGGGGGGAGTGGGCCACGGGGGCGCCGGGGTGGGGGCGCCCCCCCCCCCGCCCCCGCGGGG
>VXMU01000035.1 GCA_009840945.1 Chloroflexota bacterium
GGTCGATCATGCAGCACCCCGAGGGCGCGGCCTTCATGGTCTCGATGGCGAAGCGCGCGCGGAAGCACCGCCTGGGGCTGCAGTTCATCACGCAGGACGTGCAGGATCTGCTCTCCGAGGACCCCTCGCGCGCCATCACCGGGCACAGCGGGCGCGCCCTCCTCCAGAACGCCGCTTTCAAGCTCCTGCTCCAGCAGGACGCCGCTGCCATCCGCACCGTCGGGGAGGCGTTCGACCTGCCCGAGGACCTGCAGCGCTGGCTGCTCTCCTGCCCGCGCGGCGACGGGCTCCTGCTCGCGCGCGGCAACCGCTTCCCGATCCGCATCGAGGCCACCCCCGAGGAGACGGAGCTGGTCGAGTGGCGGCCGGGCGCGCAGCGGCGGAAAGAGGGCAGCGCCGACGAGTAGCGAGCACCTCACGCCACCGAACCAAGGCGACCCCCGAACTACGAAAGGAACACACCATGCGACTCAACCCCTTCAAGCCGGCCAAACCGGCGGAGCCCGTGCTGCTGGCGGTTACGCCGCCTCGCACGGGCGAGCGCACGCTGCTCGGCGTCGAGAATCTTCTGGCCTCGATCGCCGTGCCCGAGCCGTTCTCGCTCGAACTCTGCGGCGACGCCTCCGGCGTCACCCTCATGGCGCGCTGCCTCGACGACCAGGTCGTGCGCCGCCAGCTCGCCGCCCACTACCCGCAGGCGGGCATCCACGACGTGCCCGACGGCGACGACCCGCTGCGGCTCGCAGACGGCGAGCAGGCCTGGGTGATGACCCTGCGCCCGGGCGGCCCCGAGTACGTGCCCCTGCGCGTCTTCGGCGACGACGACCTGCTCGACCCCGGCTCCGACCCGATCCTCGCCCTGCTCGGGGCGCTCGGCGAGGCCGAGGAGGGCGAGCTCGTCGTCGCCCGCCTGCGGCTGCGCTCGCTCGGCCCCGACTGGTCGCGGGGCCACCAGCAGCGGGCGCACGAACCGGCCCTGCCGCAGCGCCAGGACTCCTACCAGATCAGCGAGTCGCGCCGGCACCGCGTCGAGATCGCGGGCCTGGCGGTCCTCGCCGTCGCGCTCGGCGGCTTCTTCCAGGGCTACCGCTGGTGGCAGGCGGGCGAGGAGTGGAAGACGGTCGCGCTCGGCGCCGGCGTTACCCTCGCGCTCGGCGTCGCGGGCTGGGCCTGGGCGCGCTGGCAGGCCTCGCGCAACCGCGTCTTCGACCCGCGCCTGATCGAGGAGAAGGTTTCCCGGCTTGCCTTCGAGGCGGAGATCGAGGTCACGGCGGTGCTGCCGCCCGGCGGCACCGAGGAGCGCGCGCGCGACCTGCTGGAGCCGGTGGCGGCCGCCTACCTCCACTACGACCACCCGGCGGGCGCGCGCCTGCACGCGGGCAAGATGCGGCCCGTCGTCCCGGACCCGGCCGCCCTGCACCCCACATCGCCGGGCCTGCTGCGCAGCCGCGCCGTGCTCGGCGTGCGGGAAGTCGCCGCGCTCTGGCACCCGCCGGGGGCGAAGGACGAGACCCCGCTCGTCGCGCGCTCGGGCGCGCGAGTGCTGCTGCCGTCGACGCGCAGCGCCGACAGGGGGGCGCTCGTGGGCACCACGGCGGGCGGCTCCAGGGAGATCCGCTTCCCCGAGGATCTGCTGCGCCGCCACCACCTCTACGTGGCGCGCACGCGCATGGGCAAGTCGACGCTCATGGAGCACGTCGTCGCCCACAGGCTCCGGGAGAAGGCGGCCGGCCGCGACGGCGACGCCATCGTCGTCGTCGACCCCCACGCCGACCTCGTGGCCGACATCCTCGAGCAGGTGCCCGCGTCGCTGAGCGGCTCCGTGCGGCTCGTCGACCTCGCGGGCGAGCACGGCTACCCCGGCATCAACCTCCTCGACACGCGCGTCTTCTCGGACCGCGACCGCACGGCCGACTCGGTCGTACGCGTGGCGCGCGGCCTCTGGGAGCAGTGGGGGCCGCGCATGCAGTCGATCCTCGAGCAGGTCGTGAAGACCCTGCACGAGCACAACGCCCACCCCGCCACCGCCGCCGAGGAGCAGTACACGATCCTCGACGGGCTGCGCCTGCTCTCCGACGACCGTTTCCGCACGCTGGTGCTGAAGCGGGTTGCGGACGAGTTCCTGCTCGACTGGTGGGAGCGCGAGTTCAAGGGCTGGCGCCGGGAGTACCGCGCGGACGCGCTGGCGCCCGTGCAGACGCGGCTCTCCTACTACGCCTCCTCGAAGCGGGCGCGCGCCATCCTCGGCCAGCCCCGCTCCACCATCGACCTGCGCCGCACCATCCTCGACGGCGGCGTGTTGCTCGTCTCGACGGCGCAGGGCGCGGCCGGGAAGGACGTGGCGGCGCTCGTCGGGGCCTCTATCCTCAACCTCGCCGACGCCGTGATCCGCGAGCAGGGTGAGCTGCCCCAGACGCAGCGGCGCGGCGCGCTTGTGGTCGTCGACGAGATGCAGTCGATGCCGGGCGTCGACTACGAGTCGATGCTCTCCGAGCTGGGCAAGTACGGCGCGAGCTTCGTGCTCGCCACGCAGAGCCTCGACAAGCTCGACGACCTCTCGCGCACGCTGCGCTCGACGCTGCTCGCCAACATCGGCTGCCTCGCCGTCTTCCAGGTGGCGGGCTCCGACGCGCGCCAGCTCGTCTGGGAGCTGAACCGCGACCGTGTCTCCGAGGAGGACATCGTCTCCCTGCCGGTGCACCACGCCTACGTGCGCGCGACGGTGGGCACCGAGCGCGCACCCGCCTTCTCGATGGAGGTGCTCAAGCCGGAAGGCGGGAGCCCCGAGACGGCGGAGCGCATCCGCGACGGGGCGTCCGCCTACCTGCTCACCGAGGAGGAGATCGCCGCGCAGCGCGCCGAGGGCCGCAGGCGCGTCGACCTCTGGCTCGACCAGATGGCGGAGGAGGACGACAAGAAGGCCGGGTCGTCCGGCAAAGCGGAGCGCAATGACCCCGGCGACCAGCCCCCGAAGGAGCCGCGCGGGAACCGGCAGCGCAGCAAGCGCCAGCCCCCCGGCGGCGACTCCGGCGAGGACGCCGCGTGAGCGTCGAGCGCGAGCTGCTGCGGCTGCTCGGCGCGATGCCCTTCCTCGACCGGCTGGAGGCGGCCGCCGTCTCCGGCTGGTCGCGAGGGGCGGTCTACGCCTCCTGCGCGGCGCTGGAGGAGGCGGAGCTCGTCGCCCCGCTGCCCCACGCCTCGGAGCTGCTCGCGCCGACCCGGCGCTACTCCCTCACCCGCGCCGGGTTGCGCCGGCTTGCCGCCGACGAGGACGTCGGCCTCGGCGAGCTGCTGCGCTCGCGCCCGCTCACGGCGCACTGGCGGCGGCTCCTGCTGGAGCGCCTCGACGGCGTGGCCTCCATCTACCGCCTGACGGCGGCCATCACCGACGCCGCCTGGCCGCTGCGCTTCCGCTGGTACCGGGCGCTTCCGATGGACGCCGCGATCGCGCTCCCGGACGGGCGCAGCCTGTTCGTGGTCAGGGAGGGCCGGACCGCCGACCGTACGGCCTTCGCCAAGCGTCTCTGGCGGCTGCGCGAGGGGCCGCGCCCGGGCGCGTACCTCGTGCTCGTGCCCGACGCGGTGCGGCTGCGCCACACGGCGCGGCTCATGGCGGCGGCGTCCGCACCCGCCTTCCTCGCGCTGGAGCGCGACGCGGTCGCCTCCGGGTCGGGCGCGCGCGTCTGGCGTACCGCCTCGGGCTCGCCGTGGCTCTCGCTCCGCGAGGTGCTCGCACACGTGGGGCGGAACGGCGCCTGGCCGGAGGAGGAGCCCCTCGCCCGCGCGACCGTCCTGCGCGACATCCACCCCTGCGGCCTGCGCGACGCGCCCGCCCCGATGCTCCCCTCGATGCTCGGGCCGGCGAGGAAGCGCGTCCTCGGCCTGATCGCCGACTGGCCGTGGATCGCCCACGCCGACCTGAGCGCGCTGCTCGGCGTCTCCGCCCGCCAGACCTCGCAGCTCCTGCAGCCGCTCCGCGAGGCGTCGCTGGTCGCCCGCGTCGATGGCCGGCTCGTGCTCTCGGACCGCGCGCTGGTGCTGCTCGCGCGCCGCGACCGCGCCGCCGCCAACCTCGCCCTCAAGCGCTGGGGCGCCCGGCCGCGGAATCCAGACGCGCCCCTCAGCTGGCGCAACGTCACCGGGAGGCGCAGTCGCCAGTTGCTGCGCACCATCGAGCACACCGCCGCCGTGCACGGCTTCGTGGCCTCGCTGGCCGGGCAGGCGCGCGAAGAGGGCTGGCAGATCGAGCAGCTCGACCCGCCGCACCGCGCGTCACGCTACTTCCGGTACCGCGACCGCCTGCACTCCGTCCACCCCGACGCCTTCGGTCTCCTGCGCCGCGAGGGGGAGCGCCGGGCGTTTTTCCTCGAGTGGGAGCGCCGCGCCGTCCGGCCCTCGACGATGGCCGCCCGCCTCGCCCCCTACCTGCGCTACTACGCCTCCCAGCGCCCCACCGACGACCACGGGCTCCGCCCCGAGGTGCTGGTCGTCTTCGAGGACGAGATCGCGGCGGACCACTTCCTGCGCGTCGCCCGGAAGGAGGCCGCCCGCACCAGGGTCAACCTGCCGCTGCGGGTCGCGCCCCGCGCCCTCGTCGAACGGCAAGAGCCACTGGGAGCGGCGTGGCGCTCGCCCCGAGACCCGACCGCGACTGCGGCGTTCGGCTGAGACGCGGCCCTCCGGGCGCGAAGGACCGACCGGGCAGCGGCCTCGCAGTCATCCCGGCTCATTCACCCGCGAAACGTGTGGTGCGGCGTGACGCCGCCGGCGGGGATGTTCTCGTGCCGCTGCTGCGCGAGGCGGCGGCCCCGACACGGACGCCTGCGCGCTCCACTGATGTCGGCGGCGGCTGGGCGCCGACGTTCCACTCGGGGGCGGTTCACCCCTCGCTGCGAGTGATGCCCGCAAGACGTACACCGCATCGGCGGGTGCAGTGTGCCGATCTCGCCGAGCGTTACAAGAACGTCACGGCATATCGACGGCGAGTTACGGCGCAGTTACATCTACCGGAGCATCTACGGGATAGAGTCAGCTCTGTGAAGTACGGCGCACAGACCGCCCGAGCAGGGGCCGTCGACGACCCGGGCACGCGAAGCTGCGGTCGCCGACCACGGTGGATGCTGGCGGCGGCAGCCGTACTGCTGCTGGCGCTCGCCGTGCCTGCTCTCGTGAGCGCGCAGGACGCGGACGGCGTCTGCCACCCCGGGCTCGCCGTCGGCCCCGGAGAGCGCTGCACCTATCCCGGCGCCACCGCCGAGTTCTCGGTCGACTCGTCGGGCCGAGGGCACTTCCTGTCCTTTACGAGCTCGAGCAGCATCGAGCTCAGCGGGGCGACCATCGACGGCGTGGCCTACGACTTCTCCGCGAGCGCGCAGGGCGACGGGATGTGGCTCGTCGAGACCGCAGGCGATCCGGGCGCCCCGACATCGCCGACAGCGACCGCTCCCGGCGAGGGCCTCGATACGGCCGGTGGCGAGGCCCTCCAGGGGCGGATCCTGGCGAGGCGCCTGAGCAGCGGCAGCGTCGAGTTCGGCTTCCGGCCCGAGGGCGGCGAGCTGTTCCTGCCTCACCGGCGGTTCTTCCCCGCCTCCGCCCGAGAGGACCACTGGCTCGTCTCATCCGCGGTCGAGCCGGACGGAGATGTCCTGGGACAGATCACCGCCCGGCTGCGCGCCGACGGGCGGATCGAGTTCGGATTCAACCCCGTGGAAGGCGAGCGGATCCTCGCGCGAGCGCGCTTCTTCCCGACGACCGCGCGTGTGGACCGCTGGCTGCCGAGCTCGATCATCGACGTACCGCTCCCCGCGGCGGAGCCGGAGTCCGCGCCCGCGCCCGGCCAGACACCCGCCGAAGCCGACGGGGATGCAGGGACGGACAGAGAGGCGCTGGTCGCCCTCTACCACGCCACGGGCGGACCCAACTGGAGGAATGACGCCAACTGGCTGAGCGACGAGCCGCTGAGGCGTTGGTACGGCGTCACGACCGACTCCGGCGGACGCGTCGTCCGCCTCGAGCTGTCCTCGAACGACCTCAGCGGAGAGCTGCCCGCCGAACTGGGACAGCTCTCGGAGCTGCAGTGGCTGCGCATGAGCTACAACCAGCTGAGCGGCGTGATCCCGGCTGAGCTGGGCCGGCTCGGCAGCCTTGTCACGCTGCGCCTTACCCGCAGCCAGCTCAGCGGCGAGATTCCGGCTGCGCTTGGACAGCTCGCCAATCTCGAAGGGCTGTACCTCAATTTCAACGACTTGAGCGGAGCGATACCGGTTGAGCTCGGCCAACTCTCCGATCTCGTCGAGATGGACCTCTCCTGGAACGAGCTGAGCGGGACAATCCCGGGCGCACTGGGACAGCTCTCCGGCCTCGAGGAGCTGGACCTCAGCGACAACGGCCTGAGCGGAGCGATCCCCGCGGAGCTCGCGCAGCTCCACAGCCTCGAGGAGCTGGACCTCAGCGACAACGACCTGAGCGGAGCGATACCGCCGGCACTCGACCGGCTCTCGAACCTCGTGAGGTTGCACCTCAGCGACAACGACCTCGGTGGAGCGATACCGCCCGCGCTGGCCCGACTCACGAACCTGGTGGATTTGCGCCTCAGTGGCAACGAGCTGAGCGGCGACATCCCGGCAGCGCTGGGGCAGCTTTCCAAGCTCGAATTGCTCTACCTCTCCCGGAACGAGCTCAGCGGATCGATACCGCCTGCATTGGGTCGGCTCTCCAGCCTGAGAGAGCTCTACCTCGCTTCGAACGCACTGAGCGGGTGCGTACCGGAGTCGCTGAGGAACGTCGAGTGGAACGACTTCTCCCGGTTGGGCCTGCCGTTCTGCGGGGCCCTCCCCGACCTCGTGGTGGACGCGCCCGCGGTGAGCGAGAGCGCGCCGGCGGCGGGGGCGCGCTTCACCCTGCGCACGACGGTCCGCAACCTTGGGACGGGCCGTTCCGACTCAACGAGGCTGCGTTACTACCGATCCGCCGACCCGGCCATCACCGCCGCCGACACGGAGCTGGGCAATGACTTCGTGCTCCGCCTCGAGGCAGCCGCCAGCGGGGCCGAGTCGATCACCCTGACGGCGCCGTCGACGGCGGGGACGCACTACTACGGCGCCTGCGTGGAGGCGGTGCCCGGCGAGTCCGACACGACCAACAACTGCTCCGTCGCCGTTGCCATCACGGTCGCCGGCCCGCCCGCCCCCGACCTCGTGGTGGACGCGCCCACGGTGAGCAACAGCGCCCCGGAGGCGGGGGCGCGCTTCACGCTGCGCGCCACGGTCCGCAACCAGGGGAAGGGCCGTTCGGACTCGACCACGCTGCGCTACTACCGCTCCGTCGACCCCACCATCACCACCGCCGACGCAGAGCTGGCCGATGACTTCGTCTCCCGCCTCCGCGCATCGGCCAGTGGAGCCGAGTCGGTCATCTTGACGGCGCCGTCCACGGCGGGGACGTACTACCTCGGCGCCTGCGTGGAGGCGGTGCCCGGCGAGTCCGACGCGACCAACAACTGCTCGGCCGCGGTCGCCATCACCGTTGGGGCTGCGCCCGCCCCCGACCTCGTGGTGGACGCGCCCACGGTGAGCGAGCGCGCCCCGGCGGCGGGGGCGCGCTTCCGGCTGAACGCGACGGTCCGCAATCAGGGGACGGGCCGTTCGGACTCGACCACCCTGCGCTACTACCGGTCCACCGATGCGGTGATCTCGACCGGCGACACGGAGTTGGCCGACGACTACGTGTTCCGTCTCGGAGCAGCCGCCAGCGGCGACGAGTGGGTCACCCTGACGGCGCCGTCCACGGCGGGGACGTACTACTACGGCGCCTGCGTGGACGCCGTATCGGATGAGACGGACACGACCAACAACTGCTCGGCGGCGGTGGCGATCACCGTCGGGGCTGCGCCCGCTCCCGACCTCGTGGTGGACATGCCGACGGTGAGCGAGAGCGCCCCGGCGGCGGGGGTGCGCTTCACCCTGCGCGCCACGGTCCGCAACGCGGGTACGGCCCGCTCGAACTCGACGACGCTGCGCTACTTCCGCTCCGCCGATGCGGTCGTCACGACCGGCGACACGGCGGCTGGCACGGACCTGGTGAGCGCCCTGGCGGCCTCCGGGAGCGGGACCGAGAGCATCAGCGTGACCGCGCCGTCCACGGCGGGGACGTACTACTACGGCGCCTGCGTGGACGCGGTTTCGGACGAGCAGGACACGACCAACAACTGCTCGGCGGCGGTGGCGATCACCGTCGGGACGCTCGCCACCTTCCCGGATCCGCCCACCGGCGTGACGGCGACCGCGAACGGACAGACCCGCATCGACCTCTCCTGGACGCCGCCGGCGGACGACGGCGGCGCGGCGATCAGCGGGTACCGCGTCGAGGTCTCGACGGACAACCTCTCCTGGAGCGACCTCTCCGCCGACACCGGCTCCACCACCACGGCCTACAGCCACCGCGGCCTGACGGCGGGCAGCACCCGCTACTACCGGGTCTCTGCCATCAACTCCGTGGGTACGAGCCTCACCTCGACCACGGCCAGCGCGACGACGACCGCGGCCCTGCCAACGTTCCCGGACCCTCCCACGGGGCTGTCTGGGATCCCCAACGGGCAGGCCCGGATCGACCTGTCCTGGACCGCGCCGGCGGACGACGGCGGGGCGGCGATCAGCGGGTACCGCGTTGAGGTCTCGGCGGACAACTCCTCCTGGAGCGACCTCTCCGCCGACACCGGCTCGACCACCACCAGCTACAGCCACACCGGGCTCACGGCGGGCAGCACCCGCCATTACCGCGTGTCGGCGATCAACTCCGCGGGCACGAGCCTGACTTCGACCACGGCGAGCGCTACCACCACCGCGGCGCCGCCAACGTTCCCGGACCCGCCCACAGGCCTGGCGGCGACCGCCAACGGACAGACCCGGATCGACCTGTCGTGGACCGCGCCGGTGGACAACGGCGGAGCGGCGATCAGCGGGTACCGCGTTGAGGTCTCGACGGACAACTCCTCCTGGAGCGACCTCTCCGCCGACACCGGCTCGACCACCACCAGCTACAGCCACACCGGGCTCACGGCGGGCAGCACCCGCTACTACCGGGTCTCGGCCATCAACTCCGTGGGCACGGGGTTGGCTTCGAGCGCCGCCAGCGCCACCACCGCTGAGGAAGCGGTCTCCGACGGTACCTGCAGCGTGGGCCTTGTCGTCGAACCCGGCGGCAGTTGCACCTACCCCGGCACGTCCACGGAGTTCTCGGTCGACGCCGATGGGACGGGACGGTTCCTGTTCACGAGTTCCGGTACGCGCCTCGTCCTGCGCGACACCACCATCAACGGAGTCTCGTACACCTTCGTGGCAAGCAAGCAGCAGGACGGGAGCTGGCGCGTCGAAGAAGTGGACTGATCACCAACGGGCCGGGCGGACGCGCCCCAACCAGGGGAACCTCTCCGCGATCGTCTACCACTGTGCGACGACTCCCGGCGGGCCCTCGAGAGACTCGACGTGTGCTGCACGCGGAGTTGATCCGGGAAGCCGGGATCGCCTTCCGCGAAGCCCTCGTGGGCATCCCCGTGGAGGACATCGAGTCGATCCGCAACTCTGTCCGCTTCGTGAAGGCGGAGCGCCGCAGGCGGTACCCGGCAGGCCCTGAGGGGAAGGTCGTGGTCCGCTACGCCACACGCCTGTCAGCTGCGGACGGCGACTCCTCCTGGCGCGAGCGGGCGAAGGCATCCCCCTTCTCCGTCAGGGTGATCGCGCGCGCCAGCCCGGGCGCACGCGCGATCAGGCCGGCGTGCTCGCAGGCGTTCAGCCAGTACCAGACGACGGAGATCGAGGACAGCCCGGCTTCCTCCCGCAGCTCACGCGCGCTCGGCGCGTAGCCGTGCGTGGCCCGGTGGCGGGCGATCGCCTCGATCACCGCAAGCATCCGCTCCCGCCGCAACACTGAAGCCTTCATGAGTCGCCTCCGTTCCGCAGCGGCCAGTCCGCGCACGACCGGACCGCGCCCGGCAGCAGCACGTGCAGGAGGCCGCGATCGAGCGCGAAACAGAACAGCCGGTAGAGATGGCCGGGACCGGGCGCCGTGCCCGTGCGCCAGCGCCGCAGCGTGCGCGCATCGACGCGCAGCCCCCGCGCCATCCCCCGCCAGCTCAGCCCCGCCTCGCCGCGCAGGCGCTCGAGGCGCTCGGGGAAGTCGGGCGGGAAGCGCGAGGGCGCGATGTGGTAGACGTGCTGCTGCAGCCGCCCCATCAGTTCCTCCGCTCCGGGCGCACGACCATCGCGCCCTCGTCGAGCAGGCAGGAGAGGCCATCCGGCACCCGGGTCGCGAAGCGCACGAGCGAGAGCATCGCGCCGCCCCCGGGCGAGGCCCCGTGCCGCCAGCGCCAGAGCTGGCGGGGGTCCACGCCCATGCAGACCGCCATCCGCTCCCAGGGCAGCCCGCTGCGCTCCTTGAGCGCCACGAGCCGCTCCGCGAAGTCCTCGGGCATGAGCGCCACCCCCGGCGGGTAGGTCGGCTCGGCGGTCGTCTGCCCCCTACTCATCGGGGTGCACCACGTAGAAGAGGTCGTCGAAGGAGGCGCGGAGCACGCGCAGCATCCGTTCGCGCAGCGAGGCGGAGGGACGCCTGCGCCCGCTCAGGACGAGCGAGAGGTGCCCGGAGGTCACGCCCAACTCGCGGGCGAGTCCGTTCTGGGTCAGGCTGAGCCGCGCCTGGCGCTCCCAGATCGCCTGCTGCTTGACCTCGACCGTCGAGCGGGCGGTCTTACTCGGCACGGCGCTCCTCCTTCCGGGGTGGCTCGGCACGCTCGGCGTTGGGGGATCCCGCGTTGCCGGTGGTGGCGGCGAGGTGGGCGCGCACGATCAGCCGCGCGAGGGCGCGCAGGCCGCGCAGACGCTGCTCGTCCTGCTCCTTCGTGAGGCGGGGTCGGGGGCCTTCGTCATGGGCTGGCATCGCGGCATCCTGGGG